>NZ_JBBIMD010000069.1:0-11414 GCF_037444525.1 Thermus sp.
GTATTTGGACTACTACAACGGGCGGAGGCTGCACCGGGCTTTGGGGGGTCTTGCGCCCTTGGAGTTCCTGGCTAAGCTCAAGGAGGAGGGGGTCCCCACAGAGTCTCAAATGTGCTGGCCAACTACAGGGCCTTGACAGGTGGCGGCGCTGAGGCTAGGCTGTCCTTACCGACCGGTCGGTGAGGCATGGTGACGGATACCCGCACGCGCATCCTAGAGGAGGCCGCCCGGCTCTTCACGGAGGGGGGCTACGAGGCGACGAGCGTCCAGGACATCGCCGAAGCCCTAGGGCTTTCCAAGGCCGCGCTTTACCACCACTTCCGGAGCAAGGAGGAGATCCTCCTGGAGATCAGCCTCATCGCCCTGGAGGGCCTGGTCCAGGCGGGGGAGAAAGCCCTGGGGGTAGAAGACCCCGAGGAGGCCCTCCTCGCCTTCATGACCGCCCACGCCCGCTACTTTGAGGAGAACCGCCCCTTCTTCGTGGCCATGCTCCAGGGGATCCAAAGCCTCTCCCCCGAGGGCCGGGCCAAGACCGTGGCCCTCAGGGACCGGCACGAGGAAAACCTCAGGGCCATCCTGCGCCGGGGCGTAGAGAGGGGGGTCTTCCGCCCGGTGGACGTGGCCCTGGCGGGGCGGGCTGCGCTCTCCCTCCTCAACTGGATGATCCGCTGGTTCAAGCCCGGAGGCCCCATGCGGGCGGAGGAGGTGGCGCGGGCCTACTTTGACCTCATCCATAGGGGGCTCCATGTGGAAGGAAGCTGAAGGGAAGGAGATCCGGGCCCTGGCCCGGAGGTTTTTGGAGGAGGCCAAGGGGGTCCTCCCCGAGTACGAGGCCAAGGAGGCCTTCCCCTGGCCCCTGGTACGGCGGATGGCGGAGCTTGGCTTCTTCGGGGTCTTCGTTCCCGAGGGGCTTGGGGGGGCAGGGCTGGACTTTTGGGCTTACCTGGCCCTTTTGGAGGAGATGGGGGGGTACGGCTCCTTGCGCTCCATCCTCTCCGTGCAGCAGAGCCTGGTCCTCACCCCCCTCCTCACCTACGGCACCGAGGCACAGAAGGCCCGGTACGTCCCTCCCCTGGCTCGGGGGGAGGTCTTGGGGGCGTTTTGCCTCACGGAGCCCGAGGCGGGCTCGGACGCGGCAAGCCTCCGGACGCGGGCCCACTGGGACGGGGAGGGCTATGTCCTCGAGGGCCAGAAGACCTTCATCTCCCACGGCAACGTGGCCGAGGTCTTCCTCGTCTTCGCCAAGACCGACCCCGAGAAGGGGGCCAAGGGGATCACCGCCTTCCTGGTGGAGCGGAAGGACGGGGTGAAGAGCACGCCCCTCAAGGGGAAGCTGGGCCTCAGGGCCGCGGACACGGGGATGGTCTTCCTGGACAGGGTTTGGGTGCCCAAGGACCGCGTCTTGGGGGAGGAGGGGATGGGCTTTAGAATCGCCCTTTCCACCCTGGACACGGGCCGCATCTCCCTGGCCGCGGGCTCGGTGGGGATCAGCCAAAAGGCCCTGGAGATCGCCCTAGCCCACGTGGAGGAGAGGAAGCAGTTCGGGAAGCCCCTTGCCGGCTTCCAGCTGGTCCAGGCCACCTTGGCGGAGATGAAGGCAGACCTGGAGGCCTCGAGGCTCCTCACCTACCAGGCCGCGGCCAAGAAGCTTTCGGGAAGACGGTACACCCTGGAGGCCAGCCTGGCCAAGCTCTTCGCCAGCGAGGCTGCGAACCGCAACGCCTATCGGGCCATCCAGCTCCTTGGGGGGTACGGCTTCTTTGAGGAGTACGAAGCGGCTAGGCTTTACCGGGATGCCCGGGTGGCCACCCTCTACGAGGGGACCAACGAGATCCAAAAGCTCATCATCGGCGCGGAACTCACCGGCCTCCGCGCCTTCAGCTAGGAGGTGAGGGCCATGCCCATGTACTTTGAGGACTTCCAGGTGGGCCAGACCTTCAAGACCCCAGCCCGCACGGTCACGGAGGCGGACGTGGTGAACTTCGCCGGGGTCTCCGGGGACTACAACCCCATCCACACCGACGCGGTGTTCGTCAAGGAAACCCCCTTCGGCCAGCGCATCGCCCATGGGCTTTTGGTGCTCTCCATGCTCACCGGCCTAAGGCAGCGCTCCGGCCACTTTGAGGGCACGGTCATCGCCTGGATGGAGATCCGGAACTACCGCTTCCTAAAGCCGGTTTTCATCGGGGATACGGTCCATGGGGAAAGCGAGATCCTGGAGAAGCGGGAAACCTCCAAGGCCGACCGGGGCATCCTGGTGCAGCGGGTCCGGGTCTTCAACCAGCGGGGGGAGGTGGTCCAGGAGGGGGAGTTCGTGACCATGGTCCGGCGGAGGCCCGCTTGAGCCCCTTTGCCCACTGGTTTGGAGCCCAGGTTCTGAAGAAGGAGGGGGGCGAGGCGGAGTTTACCCTAGCGGTGCAGGAGGAGTTCCTCCAGGGGCAGGGCCTGGTCCACGGGGGCATCCTGGCCACCCTCCTGGACAGCGCCTTAGGCCAGGCGGTGGAAAGCCTAGGGGTGCGGGTGGTCACCGCGGAGCTGTCCGTGAGCTACCTCAGGCCGGTCCGGAAAGGGGTCCTCCTGGCCCGGGGATGGGTGGTCCACCCGGGGAAGCGCCTCCTCCACGCCGCGGGGGAGGCCCTCCTGGAGGGGGAGCGGGTGGCCTTTGCCAAGGGGGTCTTCTACCGGGTGGAATAGGGACAAGCAGGGCGGTATACTGGGTCCAAAGCGTAAGGAGGTGGGCATGTTCCCCAGCACCATGATGGAAGAGGAGCTCAACCTTTGGGACTTCCTGGAGCGGGCGGCGGAGCTTTTCGGGCGGAAGGAGGTGGTCTCCCGCCTCCACACCGGGGAGGTCCACCGCACCACCTACGTCGAGGTCCACCGGCGGGCCAAGAGGCTCATGGGGGGCCTAAGGGCCCTCGGGGCGGGGGTGGGGGACCGGGTGGCCACCTTGGGCTTCAACCACTTCCGCCACCTCGAGGCCTACTTCGCCGTGCCCGGCATGGGGGCGGTGCTCCACACCGCAAACCCTCGCCTCTCACCCAAGGAGATCGCCTACATCCTGAACCACGCGGAGGACAAGGTCCTCCTCTTTGACCCGGGCCTCCTCCCCCTGGTGGAGGCCCTCCGCCCCGAGCTCAAGACCGTGGCCCACTTCGTGGTCATGGACGAGAAGGCCCCCGAGGGCTACCTGAGCTACGAGGAGATCCTTGGGGAGGAGGCCGAACCCGTGCGGGTCCCCGAGCGGGCGGCCTGCGGCATGGCCTACACCACGGGGACCACGGGCCTGCCCAAGGGGGTGGTCTACAGCCACCGAGCCCTGGTCCTCCACAGCCTGGCGGCAAGCCTCACAGACGGCACCGCTCTTTCGGAAGGGGACGCGGTCCTTCCGGTGGTCCCCATGTTCCACGTGAACGCCTGGTGCCTCCCCTACGCCGCCACCATGGTGGGGGCCAAGCAGGTCCTGCCCGGGCCCAGGCTGGACCCCGCCTCCCTGGTGGAGCTCATGGATGGGGAGGGGGTTACCTTCACCGCGGGGGTGCCCACGGTGTGGCTGGCCCTGGCGGACCACCTGGAGGCCACGGGCCACCGCCTGAAGACCCTGAAGCGCCTGGTGGTGGGGGGAAGCGCCGCCCCCAAGAGCCTCATCGGGCGCTTTGAGCGCATGGGGATAGAGGTGCGCCAGGGCTATGGTCTTACGGAGACCTCCCCCGTGGTGGTGCAGAACTTCACCAAAAGCCACCTGGGAAACCTTCCTCCGGAAGAAGCGCTCGCCCTCAAGGCCAAAACCGGCCTCCCCATCCCCCTGGTGCGCCTCAGGGTGGCGGACGAGGAGGGCCGGCCCGTGCCCAAGGACGGGCGGACCATGGGGGAGATCCAGCTTAGGGGCCCGTGGATCACCGGGGGCTACTACCGGAATGAGGAGGCAAGCCGGATGGGCCTCACAAAGGACGGCTGGTTCCGCACCGGGGACATGGCTGTGTGGGACGAGGAGGGCTACGTGGAGATCAAGGACCGGCTGAAAGACCTCATCAAGTCCGGTGGAGAGTGGATCTCCAGCGTGGACCTGGAAAACGCCCTCATGGGCCACCCCAAGGTGAAGGAAGCCGCGGTGGTGGCCATCCCCCACCCCAAGTGGCAGGAAAGGCCCTTGGCCGTGGTGGTGCCCCGGGAGGAGAGGCCCACCCTCGAGGAGCTGAACGAGCACCTCCTCCAGGCGGGCTTCGCCAAGTGGCAGCTCCCCGACGCCTACGTCTTCGTGGAGGAGATCCCGAGGACCAGCGCGGGCAAGTTCTTGAAGCGGGCCCTTCGGGAGCAATACAAGGATTTGTTCCAAGGAGAGTAGCCGATGTTTCTGGAAAAGTTCCGCTTGGATGGGAAGGTGGCCCTGGTCACCGGGGGCTCCAGGGGGCTTGGCCTCGAGGCCGCCTTGGCCCTAAGGGAGGCGGGGGCCCAGGTGGCGGTCATGGCCCGGCGGGCGAGCTTCTTTGAGGAAGCGAAAAAGCACCTCCCGGACGCCCTTTACCTGGAGGGGGACGTGCGGGACGAGGCCCAGGTGGAAAGGGCGGTGGAGGAGGTGGAACGAACCCTGGGCCCCCTCACCGTCCTGGTGAACGCGGCCGGCATCAGCTGGGGCGCCCCCTCCCTGGAGATGCCCGCGGAAAAGGTGCGGGAGGTCCTGGAGGTGAACCTTTTGGGGGCCTTCCTGGCAAGCCGGGCTGCGGCCAGGAGGATGAAGGAGCGGGGCTACGGCAAGATCGTCCACATCGCCTCCGTGGCCGGGCTTAAGGGGGAGTTCCCCGAGGTCCTGGACGCGGTGGGCTACTCCGCCTCCAAGGGGGGGCTCATCGCCCTTACCCGGGACACCGCGGCCAAGTGGGGCCGGTGGGGCATCCGGGTGAACGCCCTGGCTCCCGGTTTCTTCCCCACCCGCATGACGGAGAGGGTCCTGCCCAAGGCGGAAGCCTTCCTCAGGGCCTTCACCCCCCTAGGCCGGGCGGGACAGCCCGGGGAGCTTGGGGGGGCGGTGCTCTTTTTGGCAAGCCCCGCCTCGGACTACGTCACGGGGGCCGTCCTCACGGTGGACGGTGGGGCCAGCGTGGTTTAAGCACCCCGCCGAAGCAAAGGCTTCGGCAGGGGCCCTGAAGAAAGGCCACCCAGATGGGCTTCCGCACCCTGCTCGCCCTCCAGACCGAGGTCCGCCCCCAAGACTACCGGGCGGAGGAGGCCTTCCGGGAAAGGGTCTTCACCCTCCTAAGGCCCCTGGAGGGCACCCCTCCTCCCCGCCTCGCCGCCTTTCCCGAGCTCTTCGGCCTGCCCCTCCTCCTCCACCTCGAGGGGGACTTCCACCCCAAAGCGCTCCTAAAGGACCCTCTAAGCCCCTGGCGGCGGGCCCGGCGGGCCTATAGGGTCTTCCGGGACACCATGGCCGAGGCCGCCCGACGCTTCTCCACCTATCTCCTCGCGGGAAGCCTCCTCTCCCCCCCCTACGAGGAGGAGCTTGCCCGGGGCCTTTTCCCCCGCACCCCCCTTTTCCAGAACCTGGCCCTCTTCTTTAACCCTGAAGGCCGCCTCCTGGCCCAGGTGCCCAAGATGGAGCTCACCCCCCCCGAGCGCTGGCTGAAGCGGGGCGCCTTCGGCCCCCACCTCTTGGCCACCCGGGCCGGGCGGGTGGGGGTCCTCATCTGCCTGGACGGCTTCTTTGAGGCCCACCTGGCCCGGCTGGATGCCCTGGGAGCGGAAATCCTCCTCCAGCCCTCGGCCAACCCCGCCCTCTGGGACCGGCCCTGGCCCAAAGACCCTAGCCGGAAGGAGGGGGAAGTGTGGCTCGCCTCCGCCAAGGAGCGCCTCCTTGGGCGGGAAAACCTGAGGCTCCTCCTGAACCCCATGCTGAACGGGCGGATCCTGGGCCTCACCTTTGAGGGGCAAAGCGGGATCTACGCCCCCGGGGAAGCCTTAAGGCTAGCCCAGGGGCCCACGGGGGACGAGCCCCTCCTTATAACCTTTCCGGAAAGATCCGGATAGGGTACGGGCGGATGAGGGCCCGGCTGAGCTTCTCCCAGACCAGGTCCAGGATGGGGGCCTTTAGCTCCTCCGCCACCTCCTCCAGGGGGACGCGCCCGGCGGGAAGGAGCTTCTCCAGAAGGATGAGGTGGAAACCGAACTCCGTGCGCACCGGCGGAGAAACCTCCCCCGGCCTCAGGGCCCAGAGGGCCTGGTCAAAGGCGGGCACATAGGCCCCCCTGGCCTCGCACCCCAAGGCCCCCCCTTGGAGGGCGGAGCCGGGGTCTTGGGAGTGGGCCTGGGCCAAGTCGGCGAAGGCGGCTCCTCCTGCAAGCTGGCCCAAGAGGTCCTTGGCCTCCTCCAGGGTGGGCACCAGGATGTGCCGGGCGCAGGCCAGGGCGGGCCTCCTCGGGGGGGCCAGGTGATAGAGGAAACGGAGGGCGGCAGGGGAAACCCGAAGCCGGGCCCGGTAGCGGGCCTCTAAGGCCTCCAGGGCCAGGGCCTCCCGCAAGAGGATGCGGTAGGTGGGGAGGTCGGGTAGGCCCGCCCCCTTCAAGGCCTCCAGGAAGGCCTCCTCGCTGGGGAAGGCCCCCCTAAGCTCCTGGACGCGGGCCTCCACGGCCTCTTCCTTAGGGAAAAGCCCTTCCGCCTTGGCCCTCAAGAGGAGGGCTCGCTCCTGGGCTAGGGCCTCGAGGTAGGGGGCGCGGTACTGGGCGAGGAGGGCGCGGGTCTCCTCGGTGTCGGGCAGGCCCAGCTGGGTCAGGGCGCTCTTGAGGAATAGGCCGTAGCGGAGTTCAAAGGCCTCCTTGGTGATGGCCTCGGGGCCCACCTGGGCCACCACGTCCTCTTGGGCGAAGGCCAAGCCCAAGGCGAGGAAAAGGGCTAGAAAAAGGCGCATGACCCATGCTACCACCCTCGGGTAGGATGGGGGCGTGAACGACCTGATCCTCAAGGCCGCCCGGGGGGAGCCCACCCCCCGCCCCCCGGTCTGGTTCATGCGCCAGGCGGGGCGCTACCAGGCCTCCTACCGCCGTATCCGGGAGCGCTACAGCCTGGTGGAGATCGTACGGGAGCCGGAGCTTTGCGTGGAGGTCACCCTCCTGCCCGTGCGGGAGCTTGGGGTGGACGCGGCCATCCTCTTCGCGGACATCACCACCCCCCTTTACGGCATGGGGGTGGAGCTGAGCCTGGTGGAGGGGAAGGGACCCGTGATCCACCGCCCCATCCGGAGCGCGGCGGATGTGGAAGCCCTAAGGCCCCTGGAACCGGAGGAGGCGGTGCCTTTCGTCCTGGAAAGCATAAGGCGCCTCAAGGAAGTGCTCACGGTGCCCCTCATCGGCTTCGCCGGGGCCCCCTTTACCCTGGCGAGCTACCTGGTGGAGGGGGGGCCAAGCCGGCACTTCCTGGAGGTGAAGGCCCTCATGTACCGGGAGGAGGCCCTTTGGCACCGCCTAATGGAGCGGCTCACCGAGGCCATGGCCCGCTACCTCCTGGCCCAGAAGAAGGCGGGGGCCGACCTCCTCCAGGTCTTTGATTCCTGGGTGGGGGCCCTCTCCCCAACGGACTACCGCCGCTACGTGAAGCCCCACATGGCAAGGCTTTTCCAGCTTCTAAAGGGCGTGGGGCCGGTCATCCACTTCGGGGTGGGCACCATGGGCCTTCTTAAGGACATGCAGGAGGCGGGGGGGGAGGTCATAGGCCTGGACCCCCACACCCCCCTCCCCTGGGCCCGGGAGCTCCTGGGGGCCACCCCCGTGCAGGGCAACCTGGACCCCGCCCTCCTCTTCGCCCCCAAGGAGGTCCTGAGGCGGGAGGTGGGGCGGATCCTAAAGGAAAACGCAGGCCGCCCCGGGCATATCTTCAACCTGGGGCATGGGATTCTGCCCAAGACCCCAGAGGAAAGCGTGCGCTACGTGGTAGAACTCCTAAAGGAGGGAAGATGAACGTCCTTCTGATGGCGTACGGCACCCCTTACGGCCCCGAGGACCTGGAGCCCTACTACACGGACATCCGCCGGGGCAAAAAGCCCCCAGAGGAGCTCCTGAAGGAGCTACAGGACCGGTACGAGGCCATCGGCAAAAGCCCCCTGAACGAGATCACCCTGGTCCAGGCCATCCGCCTCCAGGCCCTCCTGAACCTCGAGGCCCCCCCCTACCCCCGCCGCCTCCAGGGGCCCTTCCCCCCCCGCGCGCCCCAGGGGCCGGCCCGGGTCTACGTGGGCACCAAGCACTGGCTCCCCTCCATCGGGGAGGCGGTGGCGGCCATGCATGAGGACGGGGTGCGGCGGGCGGTGGCCATCGTGGCCGCCCCCCACTACTCCCTAAGGAGCGTGGCCGAATACAAGGAGAAGGTGGAGCAGGCTCTAAAGGGCCTCCCCGACCCCATAGAGATGATCTGGGTGGAAAGCTACGAGGACCACCCCGGGCTCATCGCCTGCTACGCGAGGAGGATGGAGGAGGCCATCTGGAGGCTGAGGGAGCCGAGGAAGGCGGCCTTCGTCTTTACCGCCCACTCCATCCCCGTGGCCGCGGTGGAGCGGGGAGACCCCTACCCGAGGCAGGTGGAAAGGACGGCGGAGCTCATCGCCAAGCGCCTGGGCCTTCCCCGCTACAGCGTGGCCTACCAGTCCGCAGGGCGCACCCCAGAGCCTTGGCTTGGCCCCGACATCAACGAGCACCTGAGGGCCCTTAAGGAAGAGGGCTACGAGGAGGTGGTGGTGACCGCGGTGGGCTTCCCCGCGGACCACCTGGAGGTCTTCTACGACCTGGACCTCGAGGCCCAAACCACGGCCAAGGAGGTGGGCCTAAGGCTCCTCCGCACCCGGAGCCTTAACGCGGATTTGGACTACATCCAGGTCCTCAAGGACCTGGTGGAGGCGGCGTGGCTCAGGTCGTAGTGGTGGGGGGAGGCTGGGCGGGGCTCTCCGCCGCCCTGGCCCTGAAGGAGGCCGGAGCCGAGGTCCTCCTCCTGGAAGGGGCCTTGCGGCTTGGGGGCAAGGTGCGCACCCACCGCCAGGAGGGCTTTCTCCTGGAGGGGGGCCCGGACGCCAGCGTGCGCTACAAGAGGGAGGTCCTGGAGCTTGCAGCGCGGTTTGGCCTGGAGCCCATGGTTACCCTCCCCGCCAAGCCCTCGGCCTACATCCTGCGGAAGGGCAAGGCCCACCCCCTGCCCGAAGGCCTTCTCCAGGTGGTGCCCGGGGACCTCAAGGCCCTGGCCAAAACCCCCCTCCTCTCTTTTTCGGGGAAGCTAAGGGCCCTTTGGGACCTCTTCCTCCCCCGGGGTAGCGCCCCAGACGAGGGCCTTAGGGCCTTCGTGGAAAGGCGCCTTGGCCCGGAGGTCTACCAGGCCCTGGTGGCCCCCTTGAGCGGGGGGATCTACGGGGGGGAGCCCGACGAGCTCTCCATGCGGGCGGCCTTCCCCCAGCTTTTAGAGCTGGAGAGGAGGCACCGGAGCCTCATCCTGGGGGCCATGCGGGCCCGGAAGGCCAGGGGGAGCCGGGAGGGGGGAAGCCTCTTCTTCTCCTTCCAAGGGGGGCTTTCCGCCCTTACGGGGAGGATGGCTGAGGCCCTTGCAGAAAGGGTCCTCCTCGGCACCCCGGCCCTGGGCCTCGAGGCCCTGGGAAGCCGCTACCGGGTCCACACCCCAAGGGGCTTCCTGGAGGCGGAGGCGGTGGTCCTGGCCACCCCGGCCCCCCAGGCGGCCATCCTCCTCAGGCCCTTCCTCCCCGAGGCCACCGCCCTCCTCAAGGGCATCCCCCACGTCCCCGCGGCCACGGTGAGCCTGGCCTTCCAGGAGGAGCTTCCCCTTTCCGGCCACGGCCTCCTCATGGCCAAGGGGGAGGGGTATAGGGTCCGGGGCTTCACCTGGGTCCACCGGAAGTGGCCGGGAAGGGCCCCGGAGGGCTACAGCCTGGTCAGGGCCTACCTCTCCGGAGAGGAGGCCCGCTTGGGGGAGGCCGACCTCATCCGCATGGCCCTGGAGGACCTGGCCCGCTTCCTGGGCCTTAGGCCCAAGGTCCACCGGGCCTGGGCCTTCCGCTTCCCCGAGGGGATGCCCGCCTACCGGGTGGGGCACCTGGAGCGGCTTGAACGGCTCGGGATGGCCCTCCTTAAGGCCCCCGGGGTGTTCCTAGCGGGGAACTACCTAGAGGGGGTGGGCCTCCCCGAGGTGGTGCGCTCGGGGAAGAAGGCGGCGGAGCGGGCCCTGGCCTACCTGGCCCTGGAAAAGGCCCCAGGCTAAGTACCCCGCCGAAGCTTTCGCCTCAGCGGAGGCCCCAGAAAAGGGTTTTCTCAACGCCAGGAAGCTTGGATCCAATCTGGGACGGTCAGGCCCAAACGCCCCGGCGATCCTGGAGGATCTCTTGGGCCATGCGGATGACCTCTTCCGCCAAAGGTGCACTCGGCTGCGGCGGATCTCCTGGTCCATGGGGAGCAGAACCGGGGGCGATGCCCATGCGCTCCAGGTTGGCAAACACGCGGCGCATGGTGGCTTCCGGATCCCGGAAGAACTCCGAACCCCGGATCCGGATGAACCGCCAACCCATCCGCTCCAGGATGGCCTGACGTTCCAGATCCTCTTCTATACGCTCTATGGGATGCCAACGCTCCCCATCGCACTCAATGGCCACCCTTTGTCCATTCCCCTCCACCACCAGGTCTATCCGGTAACGCCCTGCAGGTACCTGCGCGCGCACGCGGTACCCGGCCTGGGCCAGGTACAGGAACACCTCCCGCTCAAAGGGGGACTCCGTTTTCCCCATCTCGCCCAGCGCCTGGGCCAAGATCTCTTCATGGTGAAGCGCATACTCAATAAGGCGCCTACGCAAATCCCCCTCCTGCAAGTCCAAGGAAGGGTCAAGGGAGTACACCACCCAAAGCTGGTCCCGGGCCCGGCTGGCGGCCACGTTAAACCGTTGCTTAAACCGGTCGTCCTGCCGCATGGGCAACGGGCGGCCATCGGGATTAGGGCTATCCACCAAGGATAGGAGCACCACATCCCGCTCATCGCCCTGGAACTGGGCTGGGGTACCACAAAGAAGGCGTCGCTGCAAAAGCTCCTGGGCGCTCATCCGCTCGCGAAGAAGCCGATCGATCCAAAGGGCCTGCTCCTCCCCCACCATGGAGATGACCCCGATGGTCTTTCCGTCGTAAAGGGGGTGCCGGGTCATGGCCTGGATCAGGGCGACGATGGTTTCCGCCTCCTCCTCGTTGCGCTTGCCCCAGGCAATCCCCCTCACCCGATAAGGAACCACGTGGGGCTTAAGGGGCACCTGCGTTGAGTCACGCAAAGGAAGGATCGGTCGTGTCAAGATTTATGTGTAAGCGTCTGTGTACGGGGGGCATACCTTTCCCGAAGCATCCCTTCCAACACCTCCTGCACCTCGGCAAAACCCTTCAACCTCCGCTCCGCCC
>NZ_JBBIMD010000070.1:0-11051 GCF_037444525.1 Thermus sp.
GAGGCCCCACCTTCCGTGGAAGAAGGAGAGGGGCAAGGCCCCGAACTGGCCCCGCTTCTCCGGGCGGATGAGGGCGCGGGTGGGCCAGGGGTAGGTTGAGGAAGCGGGAGAGGGCGGAGGGGGATTTGGTTTTGCTGTGCTGGGGTCTTGCCTTGCCATGGCCTTGGAGGAGGAGGAAAAGCAGGGCTTTGAGGGAATCCCGGAGGTGGGGGCTTGGCAGGAGGGCCAGGATGCGCCAGAGTAGGGCTTGGGCTGCGGGGTTCATGCTACACGTCATCAGCCGGGAAACCGGCAGCCCCTTTCAAGTGGTCTCCCTGCATAAACCTGAAGCCGGAGCATAGGTGCGAGTTTTGAGCCACCCTATGGGAAGCTGGAAAGCCGGTTTAGGCCTTGCACCAGCCGGTTTTGCTGGAGGCCCTCCGAAACCTGAACCCCCAGATCCTCCAGCATTGGGAAGCGCTCCTAGAACCCATGCAACAGGTGCCCGAGGCCAGGCCCGAACCCTGGATGGTGGACCTCCTCCCGGAAAAGGACCTCCCCGCACTGGCAGTGGTGGCGGCGCGGGCCACCCACCTCCTTGCCGGGGACCTGCGCCGCTTCGGTTGCCCTATGGACCGGGAGGACCTGCCCCTAAGGCCGCCTTCATCCGCACGGTGCGGCCCTAGGGCAGGGGGTGCTCCAGGGCAAGCCGGCGCACGGCTTCCCGAAGGGCCTCGGAAGGCCCCTCGGTGAGGGCGCGGTCAATGAGCTCGGCCACCAGGGGCATCTCCTCCGGGGTGAAGCCCCTGGTGGTGATGGCGGGGGTGCCGAGGCGGATGCCGGAGGTCACCTTAGGGGGCTTGGGGTCAAAGGGGATGGCGTTCTTGTTCACGGTGATGCCCACCGCGTCCAGCCGCTCCTCCGCCTCCTTGCCCGTGAGGCCCTTGGGGCGGAGGTCCACCAGCATGAGGTGGTTGTCCGTGCCCCCGGTGACGATGCGGTAGCCCCTTTCCGCAAGCTCCTGGGCAAGCCGCTTCGCGTTTTCCACCACCAGGCGGCTGTACTCCTTGAACTCCGGCTGGAGGGCCTCAAAGAAGGCCACCGCCTTTCCGGCGATGACGTGCTCTAGGGGGCCGCCCTGGATGCCGGGGAAGATGAGCTTGTCTACCTTCTTCCCAAGCTCGGGATCGTTCCCCACGATGAGCCCGCCCCTCGGGCCCCTTAGGGTCTTGTGGGTGGTGCTGGTCACCACGTGGGCGTGGGGCACGGGGCTGGGGTGGAGGCCCGCGGCCACGAGCCCCGCGAAGTGGGCCATGTCCACCACCAGATAGGCCCCCACCTCGTCCGCGATCCGGCGGAAGGCCTCAAAGTCCCAGAAGCGGGGGTAGGCGCTGGCCCCGGCCACGATGACCTTGGGCCGGTGCTCTAGGGCCAGGCGGCGCACCGCCTCGAGGTCTATCCGCTCCGTCTCTGGATCCACCCCGTAGGAGACCACCTTGTAAAGCTTTCCGGAGAAGTTCACCTTGGCCCCGTGAGTGAGGTGGCCCCCCGAGGCCAGGTCCATGCCCATAAGGGTGTCCCCGGGCTCCATGAGGGCCATGTAGACGGCCATATTGGCCTGGGAACCAGAGTGGGGCTGGACGTTGGCCCAGGCCGCGCCGAAGAGGGCCTTGGCCCTGGCAATGGCCAGACCCTCCACCTGGTCTATGACCTCGCACCCCCCGTAGTAGCGGGCCCCGGGGTAGCCCTCAGCGTACTTGTTGGTGAGGACGCTCCCCACCGCCTCCCGGACCTCCTGGGAGACGAAGTTCTCGCTGGCGATGAGCTCTAGGCCCTCCCGCTGGCGCTTCTCCTCGAGGGCGATGAGCCGGAAGATCTCCTCGTCCCGCACCCTGGTCCCCAGCATGGGCGGATTATACTCCAGCCCAGGCCCCATCCGGTAAGCTTAGGGCATGAAAGGGAACGCCTTCACCTGGTTCAAGTGGGGGATTGGCCTCGCCGTTCTTATCCTGCTTCTCACCATTATCCTCATCAACTTCACCACGAGCCGCGACCTCCCCGAGCTGGTCCGGGTCCAGGTGGAGCGGTACGCGGTGTGCAGCTACTGGTTCTTCGGCTGGCACCTGGCCTCCACGGGGGCCTTCGCCTTCGCCTTCCTCCTCCTGGGCTTTCTGGGCGGGCTTGGCCTTGGGGTGTTCCTGGCGCGGCGCAGGGGCTAAAGGTTTTGAAAAGAAAGTTAGAGGATTTCCAGCGCCAGCTTCTCCCCTTCCTTGGGAACCCCGGCGGGGTAGTGTCCGTTGAAGCAGGCCAGGCACACGGGCCGGCCGATGGCCCTCAAAACCCCTTCTTCCGAGAGGAAGGCCAAGGAGTCCGCCCCGATGTAGGCCCGGATCTCCTCCACGCTCTTCTCCGCGGCGATGAGCTCCTTGCGGGCCGCGGTGTCTATGCCGTAGTAGCAGGGGAAGCGGATGGGGGGGCTACTCACCCGGAAGTGGACCGCAAGCGCCCCCGCCTCTTTCAGCATCCGTACGATCCTTCTGCTGGTGGTGCCCCGCACGATGGAGTCGTCTATGAGCACCACCCGCTTGCCCTTCACGGCGCCCGTGGGGGAAAGCTTGAGCCTAGTCTTCAGGTCGCGAAGCTCCTGGGTGGGCTGGATGAAGGTGCGGCCCGCGTAGGGGTTTTTGTAAAGCCCGAACTCCAGGGGCAGGCCCGAGGCCCGGGCGTAGCCCACCGCGGCCCCGATGCCCGAATCCGGCACGGGCACCACCATGTCGGCCTCCGCGGGGGCCTCGAGGAAAAGCTCCTCCCCCATCCTTACCCGGGCGGCGTAGGCCTCCACCCCGTCCAGGAGGCTATCCGGCCGGGCAAAATAAATCCACTCAAAGGCGCACGGGGTGGGGCTTGGAGGAAGGGCCTGGAGGCTTCTCAGCTCCCCCTCCTCCACCCAGACCACCTCCCCGGGGCGAACGTCCCTTAGGTACTCCGCCCCCATAAGGGCGAGGGCCGGGGGCTCGGAGGCGAAGGCATAGCCCCAAGGGGCCTTCCCGATGACCAGGGGGCGCACCCCGTGGGGGTCCCTCAGGGCCACCACCGTGCTCCGGTCCATGAGGAGGATGGAGTACCCCCCCTCTAAGAGGCGCATGGCCTCCGCCGCGGCCTCGGGCAGGGAAAGGTGGCCCATGCGGGCGAGGAGGAGGAGCATGACCTCGGTGTCCGTGGTGCTCTGGAAGGTGGCCCCCTCCTTTAGGAGGCGGTCCCGGAGGGGCTTGGCGTTCACGAAGTTCCCGTTATGGGCGATGGCCAAAACCCCCTGGACGGTGCGGGCGGTGAGGGGCTGGGCGTTGAAGCGCAGGTTGGAGCCTGTGGTGGAGTAGCGGGCGTGGGCGAGGCCCAAGCGGGCCCCGGGGAGGCGGAGGCGGGCGAGGCGTTCTTCCGTGAAGACCTGGTTCACCAGGCCTAAGTCCTTCTCCACCGCGAACTCCCGCCCGTCGGAGACCGCGATCCCCGCCGCCTCCTGCCCCCGGTGCTGGAGGGCAAGGAGGCCCAGGTGGAGAAGCCCCGCCGCGTCCAAGGGCTCCTTGCTCCAAAGCCCTAAAACCCCGCACTCCTCCTGGGGCTTATCCATCCAGCACCTCCCTTAGGGGCCTCTTCCAGGCCTCGAGGAGCTCCTCCACCCCCCACTCTAGCACCCCTTCCGGAGTCAGGACCGTGAGGGTCCTCCCCCCCGTCTCCCCCAGGACCCGGTACGGCAGGCCCTGGGCCTCGAGGCGGGCTGTGGCCTCGGGGAGCTTGGCCTTGGGAACGGTAAAGAGGATGCGGCTTGGAGCCTCACCGAAGAGGGCCTCTAAGCCCCTTTCCCTGACCTCTACCGTGGCCCCCACCCCGTGGGGGAAGGTCATCTCCGCAAGGGCCACCAAAAGCCCCCCTTCCGCCAGGTCGTGGGCGGTGTCCGTGAGGCCTTCCGCCACCAGGGCCCGGATGGCCGCCTGCACCGCCTTCTCCCGGACGAGGTCTATGGGCGGGGGGCTTCCCACCTCGAGGCCCTTCAGGACACAAAGGGCCTCGCTGGCGCCCAGATGCCCCCTTTCCTCCCCGAGGAGGAGGATCACCTCCCCCGCCCTCTTGAAGCCCAGGCTGGCCCGCCGGCGCACGTCCAAGACCCCCACCACCCCCACCATGGCCGTGGGGGGGATGCGCCGCCCCCCCGCCTCGTTGTAGAGGGAGACGTTCCCCGAGACCACGGGAAGGCCTAGGGCCAGGCTCGCCTCCTTCAGGCCGCGCACGGTCTCCCGAAGCTCGTGGTAGCCCTCCGGGGTCTCGGGGCTTCCCAGGTTGAGCCCGTCGGTGTAGGCCAGGGGCCTCGCCCCCACCACGGAGACGTTGCGGCTGGCCTCGGCCAGGGCGTGCACCGCCCCCAGGTAGGGGTCCAAAAGGCTATAGCGGGGGTTCTGGTCCACCTTGGCGGCCACGGCCAGGTGGGTGCCCTTGATCCAGAGCACGGCCGCATCCCCCTGGCCCGGTAGGAGGGCGGTGCGGGTGCCCACCTGGTGATCGTAACGCTCGTAGACCGCTTCCCGGCTTGCCAGGTTGGGGGAGGCGAGGAGCCGAAGGAGGGCTTCTTGGGGATCCACGTCCAGGGGGGGCACCGGGGCCTCGCGCCTCTTCCGGATCTCGGGGTCCTCCTGGGCGATGCGCACGTAGGTGGGGGCCTCGGCCAGGGCCTCCGTGGGCACCTCGGCCACCACCTCCCCCCGGAAGCGGACCCGGAAAAGGGGTTCGGGGATGGTGCGGGCGATGGGCACGCAGTCTAAGCCCCACTTGCGGAAGACCCCCTCCAGGGCCTCCTCCTTCCCCTCCTTGGGCACCAGGACCATGCGCTCCTGGCTTTCGGAAAGGAGAAGCTCTATGGGGCCCATCCCCTCCTCCCGGGTGGGGACCCGGTCCAGGAAGAGCTCCACCCCGAGGCCCGACTTGTGGGCGAGCTCCGCCAGGCTGCTGGTCAGCCCCGCGGCCCCCATGTCCTGCACGCCTTCCACCAGGTCGGCCTCTATGGCCTCGAGGGTGGCCTCCATGAGGAGCTTCCCCAAAAAGGGGTCCCCCACCTGGACCGCGGGCCGGTCTTTCTCCTTGTCCTCGGAAAGCTCCTCGCTGGCGAAGGCCGCCCCGCCGATCCCGTCCCGCCCCGTCTTGGCCCCGGCGTAGTAGATGGGCCGGCCCAAGGAAGCCCGGCTCCGCTTGAGCTTCTCCTCCCGCAGGAGGCCGATGCACATGGCGTTCACCAGGGGGTTTTCCCGGTAGCCTTCGTGGAAGTAGAGGTCCCCCCCCACGGTGGGCACCCCAATGGCGTTCCCGTAGAAGGCGATGCCCGAGACCACCCCCTTAAAGAGGTAGCGGCTTCTCGCCTCCCAAGGGGGGCCAAAGCGCAGGGAGTCCAATAGGGCGATGGGCCTGGCCCCCATGCTCATCACGTCCCGGATGATCCCCCCCACCCCCGTGGCCGCCCCCTGGAAGGGCTCCACCGCGGAGGGGTGGTTGTGGCTTTCTATCTTGAAGGCCACCGCCCATCCTTCCCCGATCCGCACCACCCCCGCGTTCTCCCCCGGGCCCTGGAGGACGGCCTCCCCCTCCTTGGGGAGCTCCTTTAGGAGAGGGCGGGAGTTCTTGTAGGCGCAGTGCTCGCTCCACATGACCCGGAAGAGGTGGAGCTCCACCGGGTTGGGCGCCCGGCCCAAGCGCTTTTGGATCTCCCGGTACTCCCCTTCGGGGATGCCGAGCTCGCGGGCCAAGGCCTCCATCACAGGAGCAGGGGGAGGAGCTCGCGGTGGTCCTTCACCTTGGCCGTGGGCTTCACCTCCCCATTCACCTCCTTCAGACCCACGTACTGGACCGCCCAGGGGTAGCCCGCCCCAAAGGCCCCCTTGATGTCCGTGTGGGGCAGGTCCCCCACGTGGAGGGCCTCCTCCGGAGCCACGCCCAGGGCCTCGAGGGCCGCCCGGAAGGCCTCGGGGCGGGGCTTCACGTAGCCTGTCTCGTCGGAAAAGCTATAGGCCTGGAAGAGGTCCAGCCCCTGCCGCTTGAGGTGCTCCCGAAGGAGCCTGCCCGGGGTGAGGCCGGTGTCGGAGACGATGGCTAAGGGGTACTTCCTGGCGAGCTCCTTGAGGGCAAAAACCCCCGGCAAGGGGGTGAGGTCCACCAGGAGGGAGCTCTCCTCCAGCCTCCTTGCGGTGAGGGCGATGAGGCCGGGGTCGTGGGGGGCGCCCAGGAGGGCGAAGATGCGGGCCACCCGGTCGTAGGTAGGCATGTGCTCCCCCGCCCGCCAGGCCTCCTCAAAGGCCAAGGCCGCCTGCCGGTAGGCCTCCCGCACCTCCCCCTCCTCCGCGGGGTGCCCGGCCTCGGAGAGGGCGTCCAGGAGAATCTCGTAGCGCGCGGGCATGACTTTCTCCAAAAACGCCGGTCCCTCGGTGAAGAGGGTGCCCCAGAAATCAAAGGTGATGGCTTTGGGTTTCATCTTCCCTCCTTCAGGCCCAGAAAGAGGGGCAGGCCATCCACCCCTCCCAGGATCTCGTCCACCGCCCGCTCGGGGTGGGGCATCATGCCGAGCACGTTCCCCCCCTCGTTTACAATGCCCGCGATGTCCAGAAGGCTTCCATTGGGATTATAGTCCGCCTCCCCCTGGAGGGGAGCGTAGCGGAAGAGGATGAGGCCCTCGCCCTCGAGGCGCCTCAAGGTCTCGGGGTCGGCGTAGTAGCGCCCCTCGGCGTGGGCAATGGGAAGCCTTAGGACCTGCCCCTTCTCGTAAAGCCGGGTGAAAGGGAGATCGTTCCGCTCCACCCGCACCCCCACAAAGCGGCAGGTGAAGTGGAGGTTGAGGTTGGCGAGGAGGGCCCCCGGAAGGAGCCCAGCCTCCGTGAGGATCTGGAAGCCGTTGCACACCCCGACCACGTACCGCCCCTCCCGAGCAAAACGCCGCACCTCCTCCATGATGGGGCTCTTGGCCGCCAGGGCCCCCGCCCTGAGGTAGTCCCCGTAGCTGAAGCCCCCGGGAAGGAAGACCCCGTCAAAGCCCCTCAGGTCCCGCTCGGTGTGCCAGACGAAGGCCGCCTCCACCCCCGCCTTCTCCAGGGCGAAGCGGGCATCCTCGTCGCAGTTGGAACCAGGGAAGCGGACGATGGCCCACCTCATAGGGGTTTCAAGGCCTCCAGCGTCCAGGTCTCCATGACCGGGTTGGCCAGGAGCCGGGCCATGGCCTCGGCCTTTTCCCGGGCCTCCTCCGCATCCCCCGCGGGGAAGACCACCTCCAAAACCTTCCCCACCCGCACCGCCTCCACTGCGTGGCCCAGGCCCTTCAGGACCCCCTCCACCGCCCGGCCCTGAGGGTCCAGGATGCCCTCCTTCAACTCTATAAGGATGGTCGCCTGGTAGCGCATCTTCACCCCAAAACCCGCCTCAGGACCTCCCGGTAAGCCTCCTCCACGCCCCCCAGGTCCTTGCGGAAACGGTCCTTGTCCATGGGTTCTCCCGTCTTCAGGTCCCAAAGCCGCATGGTGTCCGGGCTGATCTCGTCAGCGAGGAGGATCTCCCTCCCGTGACGGCCGAACTCCAGCTTGAAGTCTATGAGCTCGAGCCCCCGCTCCAGGAAAAAGGCCTTTAGGACCTCCCCCGCCTTCAGGGCCAGGCGGGAAAGGGTTTCCACCTCCTCTTCCGTGGCGAGCCCCAGGGTAAGCACCGCCTCCTTGCAGATCAAGGGGTCCCCCAGGGCGTCGTCCTTTAGGGAAAACTCCACCAGCGGGGCCTTAAGGGGGGCGCCCTCCTTAAGCCCATAGCGCCGGGCAAAGCTGCCCGCCGCCCGGTAACGGACGATGACCTCCAGGGGGATGATCTCCACCCGCTTCACCCGCATCTCCCGGTCGGAAAGCTCTTCCAGGAAATGGGTGGGGATGCCATAGGCCTCGAGGAGGCGGAAGAGGGCCGCGGAAACCTTGTTGTTCACCACCCCCTTGCCCGGGATCACCCCCCGCTTTTGGGCGTTAAAGGCCGTGGCCTCGTCCTTGAAGTAGACGCGGATGTGTTCCCCATCGGCGTAGAGGATCTTCGCCTTGCCCTCGTATAGCTTCTCCATGCCTACTCCTAGGCCTAAAGGGCCCTCTAAGGCCATTCTACCCTGCGCAAGGGAGGGATGAAGGGCCAAGCCCGCCGTGGCACAATGGATGGAGAGATGGCCCTAGCCCTCCAGCTATCCCATCCGGTGACGGAGGAAGAGCTTCGCCGCTTAAGCGAGCTCAACCCCGGCTACCAGCTGGAAAGGACGGCCGAAGGGAGGCTTTGGGTGAGCCCCACGGGTGGCCAAAGCGGAAGGCGGAGCCTACTGCTGGCCTACCAGCTGGCCCGCTGGAACGAGGAAACGGGACTGGGGGTGGTTTTTGACGCTTCCACAGGGTTCAGGATGCCGGACGGGTCCATCCTATCCCCCGATGCGGCGTGGCTAGCTCTAAAGCGGTGGGAGGGCCTTTCGGAAGCGGAAAAGGAGGGCTTTCCCCCTTTGGCCCCCGATGCGGCCTTTGAGGTCCGCTCCCCCTCCCAAAGCCCCGAGGAACTCCGGACCAAGATGGGCCTGTATCTCCGGAATGGGGTGCGCCTTGGGGTCCTGGTGGACCCCTACGCGCGCACCGTGGAGGTGTTCCGCCCCGGCCAAGAACCCCTACGGCTGGAAGACCCGGAGGCGGTCCCCCTGGACCCGGAACTGCCGGGCTTCCTCCTGCGGCCGAGGGCCCTCTGGTAAGGCCTGGAAGCTTCCTAAGCATGGGCCGGAGGAAAAGGGCCGGGGTAGCCTGGCAGCTGATCCAGCAGGCCTTTACCCATGGTGGGGATTTTTCAACGCCGAGGTGCTCAAAGCCCAAAGCGGGCGTAGATGGCGTCCACGTGGCGGAGGTAGTAGCCGGGGTCAAAGAGGGCGGCGAGGGCCTCGCCCTTTAGGGGGTTCTCCGGATCCCTTTCCAAAAGGTCCCGGAAGGGAAGGCCCTCTTCCCAGCTTTTCAGGGCGTTCCGCTGCACCAGGGCGTAGGCCTGGTCCCGGGGAAGCCCGTGGGCGATGAGGGCGTTCAGGACCCTTTGGGAGTAGACCAGGCCCCGGGTGAGGTCCAGGTTGGCCCGGATGCGGTCCTCAAAGACCACCAGGCCCTCCAGGATCCCCTTAAGCCGCCTAAGGGCGTAGTGGGCCAAGGTGGTGGCGTCCGGGAGGATCACCCTTTCCACAGAGGAGTGGGCGATGTCCCGCTCGTGCCAAAGGGCGATGTTCTCCAAGGTAGGCCCGAGGTAGCCCCGAAGGAGGCGGGCCATGCCGGTGAGGTTCTCCAGGCCCACGGGGTTTTTCTTGTGGGGCATGGAGGAGCTTCCCGTCTGCCCCTCCCGAAAGGGTTCTTGGGCCTCGAGGACCTCCGTGCGCTGGAGGTGGCGGAGCTCCACCGCCACCCGCTCCAGGTTCCCCCCAAGGAGGGCCAGGGCGCAAAGGGCCTCCGCGTGCCGGTCCCGGGGCACCACCTGGGTGGAGATGGGCTCCGGGACCAGGCCCAGCCTCTGGGCCACGTGGGCCTCCACCTCGGGGGGCACGTGGGCGTAGTTCCCCACCGACCCCGAGAGCATGGCCACCCCGATGGCCTCCCGGGCCCGCTTAAGCCTTTCCTCGTCCCGGAGGAAGGCGGCAAAGAAGGAGAGAAAGCGGAGGCCGAAGCTCGTGGGCTCCGCGTGCACCCCGTGGGTGCGGCCGATGGCCGGGGTCTTCCGGTAGCGGAGGGCAAGGGCCCTTAGGGCCTCCTCCACCCCCTTAAGCTCCTCCAGCACCAGGCCTAGGGCCTCCTTCAGGAGGTAGTTCTGGGCGGTGTCCACGATGTCCGAGCTGGTGAGGCCAAGGTGCAGGTAGCGGGCCACCTCCTCGTCCCCCGTCCACTCCACCAGGGCCCGGGTGAAGGCCACGAGGTCGTGCCGGGTGACCTCCTCAAGCTCCGCCACCCGCTTCGCAAAGCGCTCGTCCAGGGGCTTCTCCTCCAGGGCCTTTAGGAGCCTTGCCGCGGTGCCCTTAGGGACCTCCCCCAGGGCTTCCCAGGCCTCGAGGGCGTAGACCTCCACCAGGGCCCAGGTCCGGTAGCGGCCCACCTCGGACCAGAGGGATCGCATCTCCTCCGTTTGGTAGCGGGCGATCATGGTCCTTAGGCTATCACCTCTTCAGCGCGGCCCAGAAGCCTAAAAGGGCCCCCAGCCACCTGAGGGGCCTGAAGGGGAAGAGGCTTAGGAGGAGGGCGAGAAGCTCGGCTCGCCGCCCGGGGGGAAGGGCCCGCCAAGCCCGCCGGAGGCGCACCAGCTTAAGCAAGCGCCTAAAGCCCGGCATGCCCTCAGGATAGCGAGGCGGGCCGGAAGAGGAGAAGGGTGCGCTCCACTTCCCCTTCCAAAGGCTCCCCGCTCAGCAGGTCCTCCCCCCGAGGCAGCCGGAGCCTGGCCCCTTCGGGGGCGAAGAAGGCCCAAACCTCCTCCCCCCCAAGGCGCCGCCTGAAGGCCAGCACCCCTTTAGGAGCCTTTAGGGGAAGGAGGCCTCCTTGCCGCAAGGGGGGAAGGGCCTTCTTCAAGGCCACGAGCCTTTTGATGAAGGCGAGAAGCCCCTTGTCCCAAAGGCCCTCGTCCCAAGGAAAGGGGGCGCGGCAGTAGGGGTCGCCCCCCCACTCCTCGTAGGGGTTCGGCTGGGAGAGGCCCACCTCGTCCCCGTAATAGATCGCCGGGCTTCCCGGGAAGGCGAAAAGAAGGGCGTAGGCCAGCCTAAGCCGCTCCCCATCCCCCCGGAGCCGCCAAAGGGCCCGGGGGATGTCGTGGGAGGAGAGGAGGGTGTACATGCTCTGCCGAAGCCCTAAGGGCAGGGCGGCGTAGTGGTCGTAAAGCACCCTCCAAAGGGCCTCCACGTCCAAGGCCACGGGACGCCCCTGGTGGTCCCGGCCCGAAAGCCAGGCCATGACCGGGTGGGCGAAACCCGCGTAGTGCATGGCCCCGTCCAGGGTGTGGGCCCTTAGGGTGGGGACGGCATCGTA
>NZ_JBBIMD010000071.1:0-10847 GCF_037444525.1 Thermus sp.
GGAGGTGGGCGGAGCGGAGGTTGAAGGGTTTTGCCGAGGTGCAGGAGGTGTTGGAAGGGATGCTTCGGGAAAGGTATGCCCCCCGTACACAGACGCTTACACATAAATCTTGACACGACCGGGGTGCCCCAAGCAAGGTCCTTCACCCGCATCGGCCCCCACTATACCCGGGTCCGGGCCAGCCTCGGGGTAAACTCAGGGGCAAAGGGGGATTTATGGTCAAGGTGGAGGTTTTAGGGATGATCCTGGCGGGAGGGCAGGGCAGCCGCCTCTACCCCCTCACCGCCAAGCGGGCCAAGCCCGCCGTCCCCTTCGGGGCCAAGTATCGCATCATAGATTTTGTCTTAAATAACTTCGTCAACTCGGGGATTTACTCCATCTACGTCCTGACCCAGTACAAGGCCCAGTCCCTCACGGAACACATCCAACGCTACTGGCGCTTCGGGGCCTTTCTAGAGGACCACTTCATCCTCCTGGTGCCGGCCCAGATGTACCGCTTTGAGGAGCTTGGGCCCGTGTGGTACCGGGGCACGGCGGACGCCATCTACCAGAACCTTCACCTGGTGCAAAACCACGCCCCAGAGGCGGTGGCCATCTTCGGGGGGGACCACATCTTCAAGATGAACGTCCGCCACATACTGGAGTACCACTACGAGAAGCGGGCGGACATCACCATCGCCGCCTACCCCGTGCCCCTTTCCGAGGCCAGCCGCTTCGGGGTGCTTCAGATTGACGGGGAGTGGCGGATCACGGAGTTCCAGGAGAAGCCCAAAACCCCCAAACCCATCCCGGGCAAGCCCGAACAGGCCTTGGCCTCTATGGGCAACTACATCTTCCGCACCGAGGCCCTCTTTGAGCTTCTGGAGGCCGACGCCAAGGACGAGGCCAGCAGCCACGATTTCGGCAAGGACGTGATCCCAAGGGCCCTTAAGGAGGGGTACCGGGTCTTCGCCTACGACTTCCACCGCAACCCCATCCCCGGCCAGGAGGGCCCCAACCTCTACTGGCGGGACGTGGGCACCCTGGACGCCTACTTTGAGGCCAGCATGGACCTGGTGAAGGTCATTCCCGAGTTTGACCTCTTCAACCCCGAATGGCCCCTACGCACTGCCAACCTCTTCAGCCCCCCGGCCAAGTTCGTCCACGAGGCGGGCGAAAGGGTGGGCCGGGCCCTAAATAGCCTCCTCGCCGGGGGGGTCATCGTGAGCGGGGGGACGGTGCGGGAGTCCGTCCTTTTCCGCCGGGTGCGGGTGAACTCCTACAGCCTGGTGGAGCGTTCCGTCCTCTTTGACGACGTGGAGGTGGGGCGCTACTGCCGCATCAAAAACGCCATCATTGACAAGAACGTGAAGATCCCCCCCCATACGGAGATCGGCTACGACCTCGAGGCCGACCGGGCGCGGGGCTTCACCGTGACCCCGGAGGGCGTGGTGGTGGTGCCCAAGGGCTACCGCTTCTAGCCATGGAGAAGCACCCCGGCAAGCTCTTCTACCGGCTAAGCCGCCTAAACCCGGGGGACGAACTCCCCCTGAAGCGCAAGCCCCGGGCCAAGGTCTACGCCAACCCCCTGGAGACCCAGGCCCTTCCCGGCCCCAAGGGGGAGGGGGGGCCGGGGCTTTTCCGCACCCTGGCCCTTTTCCGCCCCGAGCTGCCAGAGCTTGGGGCCTCCCTCACCCTAAACGACCTCTCCCAGCTCCTCCTCCCCCTCTCCGAGCGGGAGGGTCGCCGAGGGTTTCCCTCCGCCGGCGAGGCCTACCCCTTGGAGGCCTACCTGGTCCTCCAAAGGGTCCAAGGGGTCTTCCCCGGGACCTACCACTACTTCCCCAAGGAGCACCAGCTCTCCCAGCTGGCCTCGGGGGTGGACCAGGCCGCCTGGCGGGAGGCCCTTTTGGGGCTTCCCGTGGAGCGGGCCGCGGCCCTCCTCGTCCTCACCCTGGTGCCCGAGCGGAGCGAGGCCTTGTTTGGAATAAGGGGGTACCGGTATACTCTCCTAGAGGCGGGGTATGCAGGCGCATTGGTGCTCCTCCTGGCCTCGGGGCTCGGGCTTGCCGCCCACCCCGCGGCCACCTTCTACGACGGGGAGGTGGCCCGCCTCCTGGCCCTCCCGGAGGGGGAGCACCCGGGTCTGGTGATCCTCTTGGGGCGTTAGCGAAGCTATTATGGCCAAGATTCTCCTGGTGGAAGACGATGCCCAGGTGGGTGAACTGGTGAAGCGGTTCCTGGAAAAAGAGGGGCTCGAGGCGGTGTGGGCCCGTTCCGGACGGGAAGCCTTTGGGGCCTTGGAGGGCTTCCGGCCGGACCTGGTGATCCTGGACCGGGGCCTGCCCGACATGGAGGGGCTGGAGGTCCTGAAGGCCCTGCGAGACCTAGACCCCCTCCTCCCCGTCCTCCTCCTTACGGGCCGGGCGGATGAGGATAGCCGGGTGGAAGGGCTTTTGGAAGGGGCGGACGACTACCTGGGCAAGCCCTTCTCCTTAAGGGAGCTCCTCGCCCGCATCAAGGCCCTCCTTCGCCGGGCGGGGAAGGGGGGAAGGCGGGTCTTCGGGCCCTTGGAGCTGGACCTGGAAGGGGAGCAGGTCTACCTGGAAGGCCGCCTCCTCAGGCTCTCCCCCACGGAAAGACGCCTCCTCTTCACCCTGGCCCAGGCCCCGGGGCGGGTCTACACCCGGGAGGAGCTTCTGGAAAGGGTCTGGGGGCCAGACTACGAGGGCTCAGAACGGCTGGTGGACGTCTACATCCGCCTCCTCCGGAAGAAACTGGGGGACGACGCCGACGAGCCCCGCTTCATTGAGACCGTGGTGGGCGTGGGCTACCGCTTCCTGGGGGAGGTGTGGAACGGGTCTTCGTCTACGGCACGCTGAAGCGGGGCCATGGGAACCACGCCCTGGTGGCCCCCTACCTGGTGCGGGTCCTCCCTGGCCGCGTGGAGGGCTACGACCTGTACGGACTCCCCCCAGGGCCGGAACGGCCCTACCCTTACCCGGCCATGGTCCAGGGAAGAGGCCGGGTCTACGGGGAGGTCCTTTTCCTCCAGGAAGAGGTCCTTCCTCTTTTGGACGAGCTGGAGGAGGAGGGGCGGGAGTACCGGCGGGTAAGGGTTTGGGTGGAGACGGAGGA
Organism: Thermus sp.; assembly: GCF_037444525.1. Classification (GTDB taxonomy): domain Bacteria; phylum Deinococcota; class Deinococci; order Deinococcales; family Thermaceae; genus Thermus. Next base: position 3,118 of record NZ_JBBIMD010000071.1, read on the forward strand.
GGGCCCCTTGGAGGCCTGGGCTTACCTGTATTTGGACGATTTGGAGGGGGCAAGGGCTTTGCCGGAAGGGGTGTGGGAAGGGTGAGGGTGCTCCTGGTGGCCGCGGAGGCCTTCCCCCTGGTCAAGGTGGGGGGGCTTGGGGACGTGGTGGGGGCCCTGCCCAAGGCCCTAAAGCCCCTCGGGGTGGAGGCCACCGTCCTCATCCCCTGGCACCGGGGCCTCGAGGCCAGGAGGGTGGGGGAGGTGGCCTTCCCCTTTGAGGGGCGGGAGGAGGTGGCCCCCTTGGGGGAGCGGGTGGAGGGGGGGGTGCGCTTCCTCCTTTTGAGCCTCCCCGATTTCGCCCACGGGGGGGTCTACGGGGTGGAGGACGGGCGGCGCTACGTGCGCTTCGCCCTGGCGGCCTCGAGGCTAGAGGGCTTCCACCTCCTCCACGCCCACGACTGGCACGCCGCCCTCCTCCCCCTCCTCACCCCTACCCCCGTGGTCTACACCATCCACAACCTGGCCCACCAGGGGCTTCTCGCGCCGGAGGACTTCTTCCGCTGGACCGGCCTGCCCAAAAGCCTCTTCCACATGGAGGCCCTGGAGTTCTACGGCCGGGTGAACCTCATGAAGGGGGGGATCGTCTTCGCCCAAAGGGTCACCACGGTGAGCCCCTCCTACGCGGAGGAGATCCAGACCCCCGCCTTCGGGGAGGGGCTGGATGGGGTCTTGCGCAAGCACGCCCACAAGCTCCGGGGCATCCTGAACGGCCTGGACACAGAGGTCTGGAACCCAGCCCAAGACCCCCACCTCCCTGCCCCCTATAGCCCCGAAGACCCCAGGGGCAAGGAGGAGGCCAAGGCCCGCCTCCGGGCCCTCACCGGCCTAAAGCCCCCCATCCTGGCGGCCATAAGCCGCCTGGACCGGCAGAAGGGCCTGGACCTGGTCCTGGAGGCCTTACCGAGGCTTTTGGAGCTCGGCTTCAGCCTCTACGTCCAGGGCGTGGGGGAGGAGGCCCTGGAAAGGGCCCTCCAGGAGGCTATGGAGGCCCACCCCGGAAGGGTCCACTTCCACGGGGCCTACGACGAGGCCCGGGCCCACCTGGCCTACGCCGGGGCGGACGCCTTCCTTATGCCAAGCCGCTTTGAACCCTGTGGCCTTGGGCAGATGATCGCCCAGCGCTACGGCACGCCCCCGGTGGTGCGGGCGGTGGGCGGGCTTAAGGACACGGTGGAGGACGGGGTGACGGGGGTGCAGTTCACCCTTCCCCACCCCGAGGGCCTTCTCTACGGCGTCCTCCGCCTTTTCCGCCTAGGCCCCGAGGCCCTGGGCCTAAGGGGCATGGCCAAGGACTTCTCCTGGGAGGGCCCGGCCCGGGCTTACCTTCAGGTCTACCGGGAGGCCTTAGGCTAGAGGGGATGGTGGACACGCTCAAGGCCCGCGCCCTGCAAGGGGATGCCGAGGCGGAAGCCCTCCTCCGCTTCCTCACCCTCCTCCGCTCCAAGCGCTACCCCGAGGCCCGCCGCTACGCGGAGGGCTTCCCCGAGGGGCTAAGGGAGCGCCTCCTCGAGGGCCTCAGGCTTCTGGAAGAGGCCCCCGAGGCCCTGGAAGACCCCCTTTTCCTGGCGGAAAAGGAGGTGGTCTTGGGGGTGGAAAAGGCCTTAAAGGGGGAAAAGGAGGCGGCGGAAGGGCACTTCCAGAAGGCCCTGGTCCTGGACCCCGAGCACCACCGGGCCCTGGTGAACCTGGCCAACCTCCACCTGGAGCGGGGGGAGCTGGCCCAGGCGGAGGCCCTTTACCTGAAGGCCCTTAAGCTCAACCCTGACTTTCCCCTCACCCACGAGAACCTGGCGGCCCTCTACCGCAGGAAGGGGGACCGGGACCGCATGGTGCGCCACCTAAAAACCGCCCAGCGCCTAAAGATGCGCCCCTCCATCCTAGACCCCCTCACGGGCCAGGAAAAGCAGCCCTTCCGCATCCCCCTTTGGGCCATCCTTCTCCTCCTCGCCCTCCTCGCCTACCTCCTCCAGAAGCGCTAGGGCCCGGTCCAGGGCTTCCAGGTCCCGCCCCTCGGAGAGGAGGCGCCGCCAAAGCCTGCCCCGGGGCCTATCCCGGAAAAGGGTGAGGAGGTGGCGGAGCACGGCCCAGGGGGGGGTGCCCCGGGCCATCTCCTCCTCCAGGTAGGCCCGCATGGCCCGGGCCACCTCCAGGCGGGTCTTGGGCCTTTTGGGAAGGCCAAACACCCTCCGGTCCGCCTCCTTCAGGACCATGGGGTCCTCGTAGACCGCCCGGCCCACCATGACCCCGTCCACCCAGGCCAGGTGGAGGAGGGCCTCCTCCAGGGTGCGCACCCCTCCGTTGGTCACGAGGGTGAGGTGGGGGAAGTCCCCTTTGAGGCAGTGGACCCATTCGTGCCTCAAGGGGGGAATCTCCCGGTTCTTCCTGGTGGAAAGACCAAGAAGGGCGCTCCGGGCATGGACGATGAAGACCCTCACCCCCGCCTCGGCGAAGCGCTCCACCCTTTGAGCCAGCTCCGGGTAGGTCTCCCCGCCCTCGAGGCCCAGGCGCATCTTCACCGAAACCGGCACCCGCACCGCCCCCACCATGGCCCTAAGGATCTCCGCCACCCGGATGGGGTCAGAAAGGAGGCAGGCCCCGAAGCCCGTCTCCTGGGCCTTTTCCGAGGGGCAGCCTAGGTTGAGGTTGATCTCGTCGTAGCCGTAGGCCTCCCCTATGCGGGCGGCCTCGGCCAGGGTGGTGGGGTCCGAGCCCGCAAGCTGCAGGGCGAGGGGGTGCTCCTCCTCCCGGAAGAAGAGGAGCCTCTCCCTGGGGCCCTTCAGGACCGCCTGGTCCACGGTCATCTCCGTGTAGAGGCGCACCCCCTGGCTCACCTGGCGGACCAGGTAGCGGAAGTGCCGGTCCGTCCGGTCCACCATGGGGGCCACGGAGAGGCGGTGGTCACCCACCCAAGACCTCCTCCGGCGGGATGGGCCGCGGCATGCGGAAGGCGATGCCCTCCTCCTCGCCCTCCTCCATCACCCTAAGCCCCGGGTTCCGCCCCTTGAGGTGGGCCAAAAGCTCCTGCACCAGGTCCTCAGGGGTGCTGGCGGCGGAGGTCACCCCAAGCCGCTCCACCCCGGAAAGCCACTCCTCCCTAAGCTCCCGCACGCTCTCCAAGCGGTAAGCCCGCCCCGTGAGGCGCTGGGCCAGCTCAAAAAGCCGCATCCCGTTGGAGGAGTGGGGGCTTGTGAGAACCAGGAAGGCCTGCACCTTGGGGGCGATGCGCTTCACCGCGTCCTGCCGGTTTTGGGTGGCGTAGCAGAGGTCCTTGCGGGCGGGCACCACCAGCTTGGGGAAGCGGGCCTTGAGGATCTCTATGGTCTTCAGGGTGTCGTCCACGCTCAAGGTGGTCTGGGTGAGGACCACCACCCGCTCGGGGTCAGGCACCTCCACCGTGTGGGGGTCCGCCAGGCGGGGGTCCCGGCCCACGTGGGTGTGGACGGCCACCAGGATGGTCCTTTCCGGGGCCTCCCCGTAGGTGCCCCTCACCTCCTGGTGGTCCGCGGAGTCCCCGATGAGGAGGATCCAGTACCCCTCCGCCGCATAGCGGCGGGCCTCGGTGTGGACCTTGGTCACCAGGGGACAGGTGGCATCCAGGAGGGTGAGGCCCCTGCGGGCCGCTTCTTTTCGCACCTCCGGGGGGTGGCCGTGGGCGGAGAGGACCAGGTAGGGGGCCACCCCTTCCCCCGGCTCCGGGAGCTCCGCAAGGTCCTCCACGAACCGCACCCCCTTGGACTTAAGCCGCTCCACCACCGTCTTGTTGTGGACGATCTCGTGGTAGACCGCCAAGGCCCCCTCTCCCCCGTAGCGCTCCAGGGCCTCCTCCACGGTGCGGATGGCCATGACCACCCCGGCGCAAAACCCCCTGGGCCGGGCCAAGTGGACCTCCTTGAGGCGCCCCTGCATCCCGCCCATTTTAGGACCCCTGGGGCGGAAGGGTGGGGTCCAGGTTACCCTTAAGCACCCCCTCGGCCAGGGCCCGGGCCCAGGGGGTGGGGTTCCGCTCCAGGGCCTTCGCCGCCGTCCTGCGGCCCTTTCCCCCCGGCCGGAAGGCCTCCTGGGCCAGGGCGAGAAGGGCCAGGGTAGCGCTGGGGAAGGGGAGGCCCGCCTTTTCCAAGAGGCCAAGCCCCTCCCCGTAGGCCCTAAGGGCCGCCCCGGCCTCCCCCCGGAGGAGGGCCTCGCTCCCCCGCTGGAAGGCCCGGGCCACCCGAAGGAGCCCCTCCCCCTCCACCCACGCCTCCCCCACCTCGGCGGAGGCGTGGGCGGCCTCAATGAGCCGCTCTAGGGCCAAGGGCCAAAGGGGGTCTTCCCGGCGGGCGTGGCGCTGGAAAAGGGGGGCAAACCAGGAAAGGCGCAAGGGCCTAAGAAGGCGGAAGGCCTCCCCCTGGATCTCCAACTCCTCCCCCAAGTCCTTCAGGAAGGGGACCAGCTCGGGGAAACGGGCCCGCACCTCTTCCCGCCTGGCCTCCCCCTTGAGGGCAAGGAAAAAGAGGAAAGCCTCTACCCCTCCCACCGCTCCACTTCCTTGTACTGGATGAGGACGGCAAAGACGGGGGAGGCCCCCCCGCTTACACTAAAGCGGACCTCCACCAGGACCACGTCCTCAGGAAGCTCCTCCACGAAGCGGTTCAGGCGCTCCTGGAGGATGTCGGGGTCGTTGGCGCTGATCACCCTAAAGCGGACGCCCTGCATGGCCCCATTATGCCTTCCGTTCCACCAAGGCGTGGAGGAGGCCCAGGAGGACCTGGGCGGGCTCGGAGGAAAGGGCCTCGAGGGGAGGCCTTAGGAGAGCGAGCCCCTCCTCCAAAAGGCGCCTCGCCGTGGCCTCCGCCCGGGCGAAGGCGGGGGAGGCCAGGAGGCGCTCCTTTAGCCAGGCCACCTCCTCTTGGGGCTTGGCCTCCCTTGGCAGGCAGAGGAGGGCCAGGGCCCGGGCCCGCTCCGCCGGGGGGGCCTCCTCCAGGTAGGCCAGGAGGACCAGGGTCCTCTTCCCCTCGTAGAGGTCCCCCGCCTCCTCCTTACCGTAGGCCTCGGTGGCCTTCAGGTTCAGGAGGTCGTCCACGATCTGGAAAGCGGCCCCGAGCTTCAGCCCCCCCGCCTCGTAGGCCGGGGAAGGCACCTTGCCCGCCAGGAAGGCCCCCAGGCGCAAGGGGGCCACCGCGGTGTAGTAGGCGGCCTTCTCCCCCACCATGAAGAGGTAGTCCATGGGGGTGAGGTCAAAGCGGCCCGCCAGGGTCCAGCTCAGGTCCAGGTGCTGGCCGTAGGCGGTGCGCCGCACCAGGGTGTAGAACTCCTCCAGAACCTCCCACCCCCAAAGCCCCCGCCCCAATCCCCCCACGAGCAGCCCCCACATCTCCGCGTGCAGGGCATCCCCCGCATTCAGGGCCAGGGGCATGGGGTGGAGGCGGTGCAGGGTCGGCCGGCCCCGGCGCTCCAGGGAGCCGTCCTCTATATCGTCGTGGATGAGGACCCAGTTCTGGAAGAGCTCCAGGGCCACCCCAGCCTCCAGGGCGGCCTCTAGGGGGGCCCCATGGGCCAGGCCGGCGTAGAGGGTGAGGAGGCCCCGGAGCATCTTGCCCCCGCGCTTGGGGTAGTCCTGGAGGAGGGCCTGGTAATCGGAATCGGGATGGGACAGGTGCTGGATAAGGCGCGCCCTTAGCGCTTCCCGGGCTTCCTCGAGGGCCGGCGTCATGCTATACACTTTAGGCCATGCGCCGCTACGCCTTGGGCCTCCTTGCCCTAAGCGTCGTCACCCTCCTCTGGGGGACCACCTTCGTGGTGGTAAAGGGGGCGGTGGCGGAGATGGCCCCAAGCCTCCTCGTCTTCCTGCGCTTCCTCATGGCAAGCCTCTTCTTCCTCCCCTTCGCCCTCCGCCTTCCCAAGGGGGCGTGGGGGGCGGGGCTTGAGCTTTCCTTCTGGCTCCTTCTGGGCTACGCCTCCCAAGCCGTGGGCCTTCTCTACACCTCCGCCAGCCGGAGCGCCTTCATCACCGCGCTGAACGTGGTGCTGGTGCCTCTTTTTCTGGGACTAGCGGGGCGGAGGCTGGGCCTACCCGTGTGGCTTTCCGCCCTCGTGGCCTTCCTAGGGGTGGGCCTTCTCTCCTACGACCCCAAGCAGCCCCCCATGAACGTGGGGGACCTCTGGACCCTTCTCACCGCCCTCAACTACGCGCTTTACATCATCCGCCTCGAGGTCTACGCCAAGACCTTCCCCAGCCTTCCCCTCACCGCGGTCCAGGTTCTGGGCACCACCCTTTTGGGCCTCCTCTGGGTGGTGTGGGAAAGACCAGCCCTTCAAGGAATACCCTGGGGCGCCGTCCTTTACCTAGGGGTGGCGGCCACCGCCCTCACCACCTGGCTCCAGACCTGGGGCCAACGCCACGTGCCCGCGCCTCAGGCCGCGGTGCTCTACACCCTAGAACCCGTCTGGGCCACCTTTTTCGCCTTCCTCCTCCTGGGGGAGCGGCTGGGGGCCAGCGGGGCCCTGGGGGCCCTGCTGGTGGTCCTGGCCACCCTCCTCGCTACCCGCCGATCCCCAGCATGACCCGCTTGCGCAGGGTGGGGAGGGTGTTGCCAAAGGCGGGCTTGCGCTGGGTGGCCATGAGAATGGCGTCCACCAAGGCCTCCACCGGCTTCTCCGCGGCGAAGGCCCAGGCGATGTCCATCTCCAAATCGGTGAGGAGGCAGGGCCTGAGCTTCTTGTCCGAGGTGAGGCGGAGCCTAGAACAGTGAGAGCAAAAAGGCTCCGTCACCGGGTTGATGAAGCCCACCGTGCCCTTCGCCCCGGGGATGCGGAAGACCCGGGCAGGGGAAGAGGGGTCGTGGGGCACAGGTTCCAGGGGGCCGAAGACCGCCTCTATCCGCGCCCGGGTCTCCTTCCCGGGCACGAAACGGCGGCGGTACTCCTCGGGATCGGAGTTGTCCAGGTGCATGTACTCAATGAAGCGCATGTGCAGGGGCCGGTCCAGGGAGAGCCGGGCTAAGGGCACCACCTCCTCCTCGTTCATCCCCCGGATGACCACAGCGTTCATCTTCACCGGATGGAGGCCGAACTCCAAAGCGGTCTCCACCGCCTCGAGGACCCGCTCCACCTTCCCGCCCCGGGTGATGCGGGTGAAGACCTCGGGCGTGATGGCGTCCAGGGAGATGTTCACCCGGTTGAGCCCCGCCTGGACCAACTCCTTGGCCCTCCGGGCGAAGAGGAGGCCGTTGGTGGTGATGGCCACGTCCTCTATGCCCTCCTTGTTCCGGGCCCGCTCAATCATCTGGGGAAGCTCCTTGCGCACCAAGGGCTCCCCCCCGGTGAAGCGGACCGCGGAGAGGCCGAGCAGGGAAGCGGCCTCGAGGAAGTGGTCCACGTCCCCCACGGTAAGGGTGCCTGGGGGCTCGGCCACCTCCAAGCCCATGGGGTGGCAGTAAAGGCAGTGAAGGTTGCACCGGGGCGTCACGGAGATGCGGACGTCCTTGATCAACCTCCCGTGGGTGTCTAAAAGTCGCATCTTTCCCCCTTGGGCTCCAGGATACACCCTAGCCCGCCCAAAAGGGCAATCGGGTGCACATAAGCGAAAGCCCCCCAGGTTTAAGCCTGGGGGGCCATGGTGGAGCGGGAGACGGGACTTGAACCCGCGACCCCGACCTTGGCAAGGTCGTGCTCTACCAACTGAGCTACTCCCGCAAAATCAAAATCCCCCG
>NZ_JBBIMD010000072.1:0-10379 GCF_037444525.1 Thermus sp.
GATAGTCCCGACGTTCTCCATGGGCAGGTCGGCGGTCCATCCCCACGCGTGTGGGGACTACGCATAGAACGCGTAGGCTAGCCAGTCCGGTGCAGGTCCATCCCCACGCGTGTGGGGACTACTGGGGACCAGGACGTAGGTTACCCGGTTATAGCGGTCCATCCCCACGCGTGTGGGGACTACGATAGAACGCGGGCTAAAACCGGGATGAGTGCAGGTCCATCCCCACGCGTGTGGGGACTACTTTCTACCGTTTTCCCCTATCGATGGAGGCTCCGGTCCATCCCCACGCGTGTGGGGACTACGTCCGCCTGGCCCGGGCCGCTTATGTCTGGCTCCGGTCCATCCCCACGCGTGTGGGGACTACACTTGACCAGGACAGCAAAAACCCCGGATTACCCCCGTCTATGTGTCTAGGAAAGAACTATTCCGGGTTTTGATTTTCAAGGTACTCGCGCAGCTTTGGCTGGGTCCGCTTGAGCTTTTCCGCTTTGCGGACCGCCTCCGCGTTGCGCGCCGCCACCAACACTATACCATCAAAATCCCGCAGGACCCGGTCCGAATAGCCGTGAAGCCGAAGGGAAAACCCCTGCTCGTTGTTCGTGCGCCAAGCCATGGCGCACCGACCTTCACCCGCTTTCTCTACCACCTTGGCCCAGAGGAGGTCCCGCACGGTGGCGCTTGCCCGGCCTATGAAGACTCCTGTATCCAGTTCCAGAAGCCAGCGGGTAAGCTCCCCCCTAAGGCTCTTCGGCACCTTCTCCAGGATCATCACCACCATAGGACACACCCCCCTCCACCTCCCCTTCAGGGTCCCAGAGGCTGCCGGGGCGGGTAGGGTCTTCTTCCAGAAGGTCTTCGCCTTCGGGAAGGCCAAGACCAGAAAAGAGATCCAAAAGGTCGTCCACCATACGTTCTAAGAGCCTGCTGGCCTCTATCCGTTCCCGTAGGGTTCTTCGGACCCGCCGTTCTACTTCTAGATCGGATTCGGCTACGGCAAGAAAGGCAGCTGGAATCAGGTATTCCGTCTTGTAGAGGTCAGCGAGGTCGTACACGAAGGAAAGGAGCTTGCCCGTGTGGATAAAGCCCAAAGAAGGGCTGAACCCTGCGCTGACGATGGCCGCATGGGCCAGGCCGTAAAGGTAGGCGGCCCCCGCGGAAAGGGCCCGGTTTACCGGGTCGGAAGCTGCCCAGTTGCGGCGGTCGTAGCTCCGGCCATGCCAGGGCACGCCGGTTTCCTGGCTCCAGCGGGCGTAGGCGCTCCGCACCCGCACCCCCTCGAGGCCCCGCACCTGTTCCAGGCTAAGGTCCTGGGGGAGAGGATCGGAAAAGCGCTTGGCGTAGAGGCGGTACACTACCTCCAGGTGCAACCTAGGGTTAGCCCAGGCTTGGGCCTGGCGCTGTAGGCGAAGGGCGCTTCGCGTATCCCCGAGGCCTTGGGCGTAGAACCGGGCCAGCCCTTCCCCCACCCAGCACACCGTGCACCCGTTTTCCGCCAGGGCGCGCACCGCCGCGTGAGTGATGCGGGTGCCTGGCCCCAAGAAGAGCACACCCAAGGCAGCCACGGGCACCAGGGTGAGCCCCTCGCGGTCGTAGATGCCGATGCCTTGGGCCTCCTGCTCTATGAAGGCGTGCTCCACATAGAGATAAGAAAGCCCGTCACGGAACTTGGGGAGCTCCTTCAGGTTGCGGGTGGGGGGCACTGGGGGCATGGCCTAGCGCGCTAGGGATAGGAGGCCCAGGCCCAAGGCTTTACCTGGGCCGATCCCCCGGGCCAGGGTGGCCTTGGCCCTTTCCGGGTCCTGGACCTCGAGGGCCCCTTCAAAAAGCACCACCTGGATTTGGACCCTTTCCCCCTTCCGCCGCACCTTCCAAAAGGTGTCTTGGAGGATGCGTACCAGGGGGCCTTCCTCCCCCTCAAGCAAGCGGAAACCCCCCTCCTCTAGGCGCCTTTCCAGCCAGGCCACCTTCTCCCGCCAGGTTTTCAGGGCCACCCGCTTACCCGTGCCCTTAAGCCGTTTGCTGGGGTTGGCCTTCAGACGGAAACGAAAGGCCTGCCCAGGGTGGAAAACCGGTTCAAAAGGCTTGGGGGGGAAGACCTGGGCGTAGTCCTCCTCCAAAACGCTCCAATCTGGCTCAGTAAGGGTTTGGACCAGAACCACGGGGAGGTCCGTAGCCCAGGAAGGCTCCTGACGCCAAAGGAGCCTTTCCCGCCTCTCCTCAAGTGCTTCGGAGACTGCCCTGGAAAGGGTGCGGTGCATCTGATAGGGGTTGTCCAGGTCCCGCCGGGCGGCCCGGGAACGGGGGTTAAGCACCAGCTTGCTGATCCACATCCGCCACCTCCCAGGTGGGGGGACCCTCTGGTACCTCTTCTTGGGGGAGAAGCCGCTCCTCCACATACCGGGCGGCAAAGCGGCGTTCGGAAAAGGGTCCCACGGGCTGGTCGTATACCAGGCGGCCTGCTGGACCCTCGAGGGCCAGCAAAAACCCATCCACTGGCTTCTTGGATACCAGGCAGGGGTAGGCCTTCAGGGCCTCCTCTAGGCCTTCGGGGCGGAGGCCATCGGGGAGGTAAGGAGGGGGGCTCGGGACATATCCCTTCCGCCCCAGGTAAAGGGGGAAACGGGGGTTTTTCAGGGCCCTGTGGAGTTCCAGAAGGGGGCCCTCTTCCCCCTCTACCCCCACCAGGAAGGCCGCGTCGGAAAGGTAGTAACGCCAGCTTTGAACGTTCCGCATGCCCCGGAGGTCGGCCGCTAAAATCCCTTGGGCCGTCTGGTAGTCCACCTTCAGCACGCCCTTCCGGTCCACCCGCACCCCAAGCCGGAGGGTGGCCAGGTCGGAAATGTCCTCCTTCCGGTCCCGGCCCAAAGCTGCGGCCAGGAGGCCCACCACCCCGCTTTTGGTGGGGTAGGGCCAGGTGTCCCGGTAGTCAAACCGGCTCCGCACGCCCCAAGACTGCATGGGACCCCGGAGCTGTAGGAGAAGGGTAGGCATCCTAGCCTCCCAAAAGCTCCTCCAGGGCCTTTTCCGCTTCCTCTTTCAGCGCACCGAAGGAGCCCGCCACCGGGAACCCATCCACCTTTGCCTCGGTGAGGTTCACACCGGCTTTCCACTCGGGGTTTAGGGGACCATACACCCGGTCAAACTTGCTCCATTCCCTAAGAAGGGCCTCCACGGAAAGCTCCGAAAGGGCCCGGTCCTCCCAGAGGCGGATGGGCCTTTCAAAGGCGGTGGACAGGTTTCGGGGCAGACCTTCCCCGGCCCGGAAGGCTACGAAGAGGGGCGGGTTGTGGGCGGCAAAGCTGTTTTGCTTGCCCGAGGGCAGGGTAAGGGTGAAGGCCTCCAGGAAGGCCAAAACCCCTTTCCGGGCGAGCTCCTTGTCCCCCTGAAGGTTCTTCAGGAGCTTGTCCAGGTCCACCACCGCGTAGCGGTAGAGGGTCGCGGAGTAGAACTCCACGTCCCCCATCATCCCGGCCCCGGTGTCCTTCTTAGGGTTTAGGTCGTCCACCGCGGTGTAGAAGTCAAACTCCCGGTCCACCTTGTGGGTGGAAAGGGCGTGGGCCACCTGGGCCGCGGCGTCCACCCCAAGTTCTGGCCGGTCGGCCAGCATGCGGCCAAACAGGGCCAGGTCCACGGCCTTGCCGCCGTCCAAAACCCTTTGCAGGTCCTCCTTTACCTCCTTGCTGACCTCGCTCTGCTTTTTCCCCTTGGCCTTGCCCGAGGCCAGGGCCTCGAGGTGGGTGCCGATGGCCTCCGCCAAGCGGTCTAGTTCCGTTTCCCCAAGGAAAAGGAGGTACTCTGTCTGGCCTTCCTTCACCCCGAAGCCCACGGCGTTAAGGGCGTTTTCCACCGCCGATATGCCCTTTTCTTGGGGGTGGCCTTGTTTCTCGAGGCGCCGGACCAGCTCCTCCAACATCCGCTTGGTGCGGATGGCCTGCTCCGCTGGGCTCAAAAGCGCCTGCTCCTTAAACGCCACCCGCACCGCCCGCTTCTGCGCCTGGCTGGAGATCCGGGCCCGGCGCACCCCACCAAAGAGGGCATCCTTGGGGCTTCCCGTGTCGTCCCGGTTCAGGTTATTGGGGGCCACCGTCTGCAGGATGTGCACCTCAAAGAGCTTCATGCCTTCACCTCCTCTTCCTTTTCCCCGATGCGATAAAACTCCCTAGCCCAACGGGCCTGCACCTGCCGGTCCGGGCTAAACCAGGCCAGCAGGTCCTCTAAAAGCCGTGCAAAGTCCAGACTGCCTTCCACCAAGGCCACGTTTTGGCGCAGTCGGAAGGCAATTTGGTCCCGGTCCGCATCCAAAAGGGTCAGAAACCGCCGCTCCACGCTGGCGGAGTCCCTGGCCCTTTCCCTTAGGGCCTGGGCCAGGGTGCGCCCCTCCTGGTGGGCCCCGTCCTTTAGGGCGTAAAGGGCCGCCACCAGGTAGTGGGCTTCCCGGGTCCAGCCCTCCTCCTTGGGCAAGAGGGGCTCCACCACACCGATGGCTGGGGGATAGGTCCCGGGCTCAAAGGCTAGGCTTCGCCTCAGGGCAGCCCGGGCTGGCGCCCAGGCCTTCCGCCCCTTCAGCTCCTCCAGCCGCGCAAGGAAACGCTTAGCCTCTTCCTTCACCGCTTCACCTCCTCCTTTGGGGTTAGCAGGGCAAGCAACCCGGCTTCGCCCTTGGCCAGGGCCTTCAGGTGCCGGGCCGCGGTGCCCAAGGAGATGCGTGTGGCTGCCCAGGCCTCCAGGGCGGCCCGCTTTAAGGCCTCCTCCCACCAGGCCCTATCCCCCTCCTGGCCCAGGCGTTCCAGGAAGGCGGGGAAGCTGCCGTCCAGGGCGTGCCAGTAAAGGCGCTCCAAGGGTAAGGAGGCAGCAAAAGTGGAAAGCTCCCCGCGATCACCACCTCCCAAAACCTCCCCGGCCAGGAGGAGGGCAAGCCGCTTTAGACCCTGCCCTACCTCCTCCGCCCTTTCCAAGGCTTGGCCTAAGTTCAGTTCGGCCTTTTCGGGCTTGGCCTTTTGGGAGAAGATCCCCGGGGGCAGGGGGTAGACCTCCCGGCGGATATCCAGGATCTTGGCTTGGTCCGCCACCTGGCCCAGGACGCGGAGGCGTGGGGAAGAACCATGCCCATCTAGCTGGAGCAAGAGGCTGTCGGCGGTCTCCACGGTGGCAGGTGCGGCCCCCCCCGCTTGGGGGAGCATGGCCCCGAAATCCCGCCAGAAGGCCTTCTCCATACTTAAGCGCAAGGGGAGGAGGTTGCCCTTGGCATCCTGGCGGTAGGCCACCATGGGATCGCGGAAGGCCGATTCCATGGGTTCCACCCCGGGACCATAGGCCATGAAGCGCACCCCATCCCCCTCGTCCAGAAGCCGCACCCCCCGGCTGGGCCAAGTGTAGACCCGCGTGGTCCCGGAAAGGGGCCACTTGGTCTTGTAGCCCTCGAGGTCTTTTAAGCGCAAAGGGGGAAGCTCCCAAAGGGGCGCGTCCCCCTCCTTCTGGTAAGGGACCAGGTTGAAAAGGAGGGTCTCAAAGAGGCTTTCTCCGGTGGGCAGGAAGGCCGCAGCCCCCGCCAAGGGTGCTCCCTTAGCCGATGTGACGCCATGGCGCTTGAGAAGCCCCCCCGGGGTGAAAGTTTGGTGCACCAGGAGCGCCCGGGCTGCTCGGGTGTAGCTGGCCTTGGGAAGGTTGTCCTCCGTGGTGTGGTCAAAGAGGGTGGGGTTGTTGCCGCTGGCCAGCTCAGGTAGGAGCTTGCTCCATGGAAGGGGGTCTTCCGCGGGTAGGTCGGCCACCTGGAAGAAGGGGGCTTTGTCGTGGAAGAGATAAAAGCGCTCCCGGTAGGTGTTCAGATACTGGCCTAAGGGCTCCTCAGGGAAACGGCCTGCTTCCCACCACTCCACTGTCTCCTCCACCCGGGAAGGCCCCCCAAGGGCCCGGTGGAGGATGGCCAGGAGAAGGCGGTACAGGGCGGCTTCCTCCAGGGGGGAGGGGGTTTCAATGCGGGCGATCTCCGGCGCCTCTAGAAGGGCTTGCTTGAGGCCCACCTCCTCCACCTGCCCCCCTCGGAGGACGGGGATCCAGGGTTCTTCCAGAAGGTTGAACTTGGCCACGGCGCTCGCCTCCATTACCCCCATGCTATCACCCCAACCCGACAGGTCCTGTCGGGTTTAACTCCGCTGGTAGACCACCCCCAGCTCCGGGTCCAGTTCCACCCGGAAGGCGGCCTTACCCTCCCCGAAGACCCGCCCTACTTCTAAGGGCCGAAGACCCCGCAAGAGGCCCACCTTCTTCCAGGCGGAAGGCAGGTCTTCCTGAGACAGGTCCTGGGGGATAGGAAAGCGGGAAAGGCGCACCGCTCGCCGGAAAAGGGCCTCGGCTTCTTCGCGGGAAACCTCGCCCTTCAGGCGCGCAGGGCACCGCCCTTCCCGGTCCAGGAAAAGCCCTTCCCCCACTCGGAAGAGGGGCACCACCGCCACGCTGGGATCGCCCAGGCGGGTGAGGAGGCGCTGGGTCTTGGGGTTTTCCTCGTCGTCTTCGAGACCGAGCTCTGCCACGAGCGATGCGCTGTCTACTGGGGACAAAAGCTTTTCCAGCTGGGAAAGGGAGAGGTTGCGGGCGGTTTCCTCCTCCTTACTCTGGCGAGCTTCTAGGAGGCGGAAACCCTCCTCGGCCCGTTCCCTAAGGGGTTCGGGGAACTCATGGGGCTTCGCCTCGTACACGGCTTCCAAGAGGGCCTCGAGATCCTCGGGGATGCGCAAGGCGGTGCGGCTTTCCAAAACGTTCCAGGTGGCGAGAAGGACGAAGTCTTCATACACCCGGTTCCAGTGGAGGGGTTCCCCAAAGTGAAGCCCCTCGGGTACCCCCAAGAGGAGGCGGGGACGGGTGTGGGCCTCCGGGCGCCTTCGCTCGTGACGGTGTAACCTCCCTGCCCTTTGGAAAATGAGGTCCATTGGGGCCAAGTCGGTGTAGAGAAGGTCAAAGTCTAGGTCCAGGCTCTGTTCCGCCACCTGGGTGGCCACCAGGATGGCTCGCTCGGGCCGAGGCCCCCCTTTGCCGAAAAGGCTCAAGGCCACCGCTTCCCTTAGGGTCCGTTCCTCCGCGGGGAAGCGGGCGTGGAGGAGGAGGACCAGGGTGCTGTCTTGAAGCTCCTTCCCCACCACCCACGGGTCCTTTTGGGGTCTGGCCTTTAGCACCTCCTGCCAAGCGCCATCCCCTGTGAGGCCTAAGTGGTCCGCCAAGTTCCCTAAGGTGAGGGGCTTGCCCTGGCCTAGAGCCTGGTAAAGCCTTTGGGCCCGGTCCACGGTGTTCACCACCGCCCCCAACACCCCTGGCAAAGAGGTGCAAAGCCGGGCCGCCAGGGCTTCTTCCTCCACGGGAACTCGTTCCAGCTCCACCTCCACCCCTCGGGCAGGGGGGAGGGCCTCCACCCTTGGCCCCCTCGAGGCTCCTAGGAGAACCACTCGGGGATAAGAGCCCAGGTCTTCCACTTCCTCCGCCCCCCAGGCGGAGAGGAGGGCCCTCCTACGGGAGGGGGGCAGGGTGGCGGTCATGACGATGGCGCTGGAGCCCAAGGCCTTGAGCCAGCGGAGGAAGGCCTCCAGCAGGCTGGAAGTGTAGACATCGTAGGCGTGAACCTCATCTAGGACCACCACCCGGTTCATGAGACCCCAGAGCCGGATGAAGTGGTGCTTCACCCTAAGGACCCCCAAAAGGGCCTGGTCCAGGGTGCCCACCCCGTGGGGGGAGAGCATGGCCCGCCTGCGGGCGGAAAACCAAGTGGAAGCCACCACCCCCTCCTCTTCTCCCTCGCCCACCCCTTCCGGGTGGATCCCTTCCAGCAAGGCCCCGTACTCAGGGTTCAGGAGGGCTGCGCCGTGTTGGAGCTGAAGCTCCACCCTGCCCGCCGAGGCCTTTTCCAGGAAGGCCCTAACCCTAGGGAAAAGCCCGTTGCCCGTGGCCTGAGTGGGGAGGGCCACGTAGAGGCCCCGGTGGCCCAGGGCCCGCTGGAGGAGGTGGTAGGCGTAAAGGGCGCCTTCGGTCTTGCCCATGCCCATGGGGGCCTCCACCAGGAGGAGCACCGGTTTCTCCACCTCCTTAAGGAGGGCCGGAACCGCCTCCTGCAAGGGGTTAGGCTTGGGGATGTGAGGGAAGAGCTCCTGGAAGCCCTTATTCTCAAAGGGCCTATGAGGACGCCAGCCAAGCTTATCTAGCCCCTTTTTGGCGAGTTCCTGCGCCTCCTGCCAGTAGTGGGGATCCGAGGGGGCCCGTCCGTAGGGGAAAAGGGCTGGGTCGGAGGCCACCCAGTCCGCGAAGGAGGCCAGAGCCATAATCCGCAGGATGGCTTCCGGGCGGGCGGTTTCCACCTTGGGGTAGACCGCCCCCAGGGTGCGGGCCAGTTGGTCCATAAGCCAGGTGCGCACCTCCCACCAGGGGCCGGCCTCGAGGGCAAGATGCTGCTTTCCCTTCTTCCTCTCCCCTGGGGTGGCAGGGAAGCCGTGGTGGGCCCCCAAGGCCATGGCCAGATCCCCAGCCACCCTCCTGGAAAGGCCTCTTTTCTCTAGGAGGCTTTGGAGGAACAGGTCGGTGAAGACCCCGTGGGCCACCCAGTGCGCCTTTAGCTCTTCGTCCCAATCCAGCCCCGACTCCCTTACCCGTTGGGCCCCTTCCTCCCAGGCCATCTGGAAAATGGGGCTGGCCTTGCCCAGGTCGTGGAGGCCCACCAGGAAAGAGGACCAGGCCAGGGTTTCCGCCTCAGAAAGGCCCCAGTCCTCGGCATACAACCGCAGGGTCCTCGGGGGTTCTCGGCGGAGGATTTCCGAGGCCACTGCTGCTGTGTCCAGCATGTGGGCGAGGAGGGGATGGTAAGGCTCCCCGCTTTTGGCCCAAAGCGCTAGGGCGGCCGCTTCTAGGTGGATCCCGCTCATGTTTTGAGGTTAGCCTAGACCGCCGACATTTCCTGTCGGGTTCCATAAAGCTCCAGAACCTTCCTGGCCTCCTCCAACCAAAGCGACCGGAGCTCTGGAGGAGAGAGCACCTCCACCCTCGGGCCAAAGCTTTGGAGCCAGGCCAGAACCTCCCAAGGTACGCCCCCCTTGAAGGGCACCGCCTGGAGGCTGGCCGAAAGCCTCCCGTCGGGAAGCTCCCCTTCCACCTTCAGGCCAGGGTAGTCCCCTTCCAGCACGCGCCACGCCGCCTCGGGGGTGAAGCGAAGGCGCACCTCCACCGTGCCTGCTCGCGCCCCCACCACCCCCCAGGCCTGGCGCAGATAGGCGTTGGGGTCAAAGTCTTTGGGAAACGAGTAGGTGTCCTCCAGGAGGCGGGTATTGCGCATGCGGGAGAGCTTGAACGTAAGGATCCCCTTGTGATAGGTCCTCTCATAGCCGATGGCGTACAGGCCCAGGTTGGTGCGGTTGACCTCCAAGAAATACACCTCGAGCTCCTTGGGCCGCCAGTTTTTGGATCCCCCCGAACGGTATTCAAAGGCCAGAGCTCGCCTTTCCAAAAGTGCCCGTGCCACCATCTCCAAGGTGCGGGACTCCCCCGCCTTGGCCTCGAGGCCCCTTGTGCTTTGTAAAAGAAGGCTCCGCAAGGGGTCGGGGAGCATGCGGGCTAGCTTTTCCAGGGCGCTGCCGTACTGTTTTGTGGGAGCCTGGTGGTAAAGAAGCCGGCCTGCGGCAAAGAGGGCTAGGGCTTCCACGGGATGGAGGGAGGGGGGGACGTCCCGGAGGGCATATTGGCCCCGGCCCACCCTCTCCACGGGGTAGCCCTGCTCCTGAAGGGTTTGTAGGTCCCGCTCCACTGTTCGCTCTGTGACCCCATAACGCTCCGCCAGCTCCTTGACCCTATGGGGCTTGAGCTTTAAGCGCTCCACCATGTCCATGAGCCGGGCGGTTCTGCTTTTCCACTCCATACCTTCAAGATAGCCTCAAAGTGTGGTAAGCTTAGGGTAATGGTCCCTTCCTTAGACCGTGCCAACAAGGGGCCATGCGGACCTTGAAAGTTGCCTTGAATCCCAAAAAGACACATAAGGGGAGTTCAAGGGCAGTTTTTGCCGTCCTGGTCAAGTGTAGTCCCCACGCACGTGGGGATGGACCGCGCCCCAGACGGACCGCTATCTCATCGTTTCCGTAGTCCCCACGCACGTGGGGATGGACCGTGCGAGACCGCCCAGGCTGTGGTGGCCTTTGCGTAGTCCCCACGCACGTGGGGATGGACCGTGGACGCTGGTGGCCCTCATGGTGGTGGACCGTAGTCCCCACGCACGTGGGGATGGACCGGACAGGGCCAAGCGCCAGCCCAAGAGGGAGCCGTAGTCCCCACGCACGTGGGGATGGACCGGGGTCGTGTAAGGAATTATGTGTAAGGGTATGTGTATGAATGGGGGTACCAACGGGAGAGGA
>NZ_JBBIMD010000073.1:0-9798 GCF_037444525.1 Thermus sp.
CAGGGACGGAACCAAACAGGTACGCCAGAAGGAGGACGAAGAGGACCTCCATACCCCCATCCTAAGCCCTACGTTCCGGCAGGCCCAAGCCCCTTCAGCTGCTGGCAGAGGTGTAGCTCCTCAAAGCGAAGCGGAAAAAAGCCCGGACAAAGAGGAAGAGGGCGAGGGCAAGCCCCAGGGCCAAGAGGAAGGGCGCCTGGCCCCGACCCAGGGCCACCTCCGCGGGCACGGTGGTGAGGAAGGCCACGGGCACCACGAAGGTGAAGAAGACCCGGTAAAGGGCGGGGTAAGCCCCCAGGGGAAAGCGCCCCGCCTCCAAGAGGCCCCTCAGGACCTCGGTGGCGTTGTAGATCTTCACGAACCAGATCCCCGTGGTGGCCAGCATAAACCAGAGGCTATAAAGGATGAGGGCTCCGAGGAACCAGAAGAAGGCGAAGAGGGCGTAGTCCGTGGAGCCAAGCCCAAGCCGCCCCCCCGCCCAAAGGAGAAGCCCCGCCCCGAGGAGGAAATCCCCCACCCCCCAAGGGGAGAAGACCCTTAAGGAAAGCCAGAACTGGGGGTCTATGGGCTTTAGGAGGACGAAGTCCAAGGTGCCCTGCTGGACGTGTTCCACAATCTTGTTAAGGTTGGGGGCCAGGAGAACGCTGGCCAGGCCCTGGAGGAGGGTGAAAGCGGCCATGACCAAAAGGGCCTCCTCCAGCCGCCACCCCCCCGGCCGGTACCCCCCTTGGTAGAGGAGGAGGAGGCCGAAGAGGCTCCCAAGAAGGGTGAGGGCCGAGGAGAGGAGGCCGAGGAGGAAGTTAAGCCGGTACTCCATCTCCGCAGCCAGGCTCAGCTTGAGGAAGAGAAGGTAGACGCGCAGGTAGCGCACAAGGGCACCATAGCCCATGGGGAAGCCCTGGGGCAAGCCCAGGTAGACTGGAAGGGCATGGAGGCCATCGTCCTCGCGGAAGACCTCACCAAGCACTACCGCGTGGCCCTGAAGGAGGAGGGCCCCCTCAGCACCCTACGCCACTTTCTCCTCCGCCGCTACCGCGAGGTGCAGGCGGTGGAGGGGGTGAGCTTCCGGATCGCCTCCGGGGAGGTGGTGGGCTTCTTAGGGCCCAACGGGGCGGGCAAGACCACCACCTTGAAGATGCTCACCGGCCTCGTCCACCCCACCCGGGGCCGGGCCCTGGTGGCGGGGCACGTACCCTGGCGGCGGGAAAAGGCCTTTTTGAAGAAGATCACCCTGGTCATGGGGAACAAGCAGCAGCTCATCTGGGACCTGCCTGCCCTGGACTCCTTCCGGCTGAACGCCGCCATCTACGAGATCTCTGAAGGGGAGTTTCGGAAAAGGGTGGGCGAGCTGGCGGAGATGCTGGGGCTTATGGACAAACTCCACCAGCCGGTGCGCAAGCTCTCCTTGGGGGAAAGGATGAAGGCGGAGCTCCTCGCCGCCCTCCTCCACCGCCCAGAGGTCCTCTTTCTGGACGAGCCCACCCTGGGCCTGGACGTGAACGCCCAGGTGGCGGTGCGGGCGTTCCTGAAGGCCTACAACCAGCGCTACGGGGCCACCCTCCTCCTCACCAGCCACTACATGGCGGACATCAGCGCCCTCTGCGAACGCGTCCTGGTGATCCACCAGGGGAGGCTCCTCTACGATGGAGCCCTGGAGGGCCTATCGGAGCGCTTCGCCCCCTACCGGGAGGTGGGGCTGGTGCTGGCAAGACCCCTCTCCAAGGAGGCCCTCCTCCCCTTCGGGGAGGTGCGGGAGCTCATGGGCCAGGAGGCCAAGCTCCTCGTCCCCCGGGAGCGGCTTACAGAGCGGGTGGCGGAGATCCTAAGCCGTCTTCCCGTGGAGGACCTCGAGGTCCGGGAACCCCCCTTAGAGGAAGTCATCGCCCGGGTGTTCCAGAGGGCGGAGGTGGGCCCGTGAGGAAGGCCAGGGTCCTCCTCCAGGTCTACCTGGCCTACATGCTGGAGTACCGGGCGGAGCTGGTGCTCTGGGCCCTGGCCGGGGTCCTCCCCCTCATCCTCATGGGGGTCTGGATGGAGGCGGCAGAAGGAGGGGACTTCCCCTTGACCTCCGGAGAGTTTGCCCGCTACTTCCTTATGGCCTACCTGGTGCGCCAGCTCACCGTGGTCTGGGTGGTGTGGGAGTTTGAGCGGGACGTGGTGGAAGGGAGGCTTTCCTTCCGCCTCCTGAAGCCCTTAGACCCCTTCTTTGAACACTTGGCGGCCCACGTGGCGGAAAGGCTCGCCCGCTTCCCCTTCGTGCTCTTCTTGGTGGGGTTCTTCTTCCTCCTCTTCCCCGAGGCCCGGTTCCTCCCCTCCGGGGCGGACCTCCTCCTGGGCCTTCTCCTCACCGCTTTGGCTTTTCTCCTCCGCTACCTCATGCAGTACACCACCGCCCTCCTCACCTTCTGGAGCGAGCGGGCCAGTGCTCTGGAGGAGGTCTTCTTCCTCCTCTACCTCTTCCTCTCGGGCACCATCGCCCCCCTGGAGGTCTTCCCGGAAGGGGTGCGCGCCCTCGCCCTCCTCACCCCTTTCCCTTACCTGGTCTACCTCCCTGCGGCCACCCTAGCGGGGCAGGAGGTGGCCCTGTGGCCCGGCGTGGGGGTGATGCTCCTTTGGGGAGGAGGCTTCCTCCTCCTCTCCCGGATCCTTTGGCGGCTTGGCCTTAGGCGCTACTCGGGCATGGGGGCGTAATGGGGACATGGCCACCCGCCACCGCTTCCGTGTGGAGGAGTACAAGCGGGCCTACCGACGGCCCAAAGGGGGGTTTTACCGGAGCGTGCGCCTCCACACCCCAAAGGAGCCGGTAAGCCCCCTGGCCTTCCCGGAGGCTAGCCTCCCCTGGAGCCCATAAGGGAAGGCTCCAGAAGGGGCTTGAGGAGGGCGTAAGCGTAGCCATCGGTGAGGGCTTTTAGGGAGGCCTCGAGGATGTTCTCGCTGGCCCCCACGGTGGCGAAGCGCTCCTCCCCCCGGCGCATCTCCACCATGACCCGCACCCCGCTGTTGGTGCCCGCCTCCTGGCCTGAGAGGATGCGCACCTTGTAGTCGGTGAGCTCCACATCGCCAAGCTCGGGGTAAAAGCCCAGGATGGCCTTGCGGAAGGCCCGGTCCAGGGCGGAAACCGGTCCATGGGGGCTTTCCGCGGCGGTGTGCTCCAGGCTCTCCCCCACCCGGACCCGCACCGTGGCCTCGGCCCAGGCGGTGGAGAGGCCACTTCCGTGCACGAACACGGAAAACCCCTCCACCTGGAAGGGCAGGCTTCCCCCCTTCATCCGGTGGGCCAGGAGGTAGAAGCTGGCCTCCGCCCCCTCAAAGGCGTAGCCCTCGTACTCCAGGGCCTTTACCTCCTCAAGAAGCCTCTTGGCCTCCTCCTTGGAGAGGTCCACCCCCACCTCCTGAAGCTTGGCCAGGAGGTTGGAGCGCCCCGAAACGTCGGAGACCAAAAAGCGGCGGCTATTCCCCACCCACTCGGGGGGGAGGTGCTCATAGGTGCGGGGGTTCTTGAGCACCGCGGAGACGTGCACCCCCGCCTTGTGGGCAAAGGCCGCCTCCCCCACGTAGGGAGCTCGGCGGTTTGGGGTAAGGTTGGCCCGCTCGTCCACGAAGTGGGCGAGCTCCTTCAATCCCCGAAGCCTTTCCGGAGGGATGGCGGGGATGCCGTACTTGAAGACCAGGGTGGGGAGGAAGGAGGTGAGGTTCAGGTTGCCGCACCGCTCCCCGTAGCCGTTCACCGTGCCCTGGACGTGGGTGGCCCCAGCCCGGACCGCGGCCAGGGCGTTGGCCACGGCGAGCTCGGCGTCGTTGTGGGGGTGGATGCCGATCCGCACCCCGGGAAAGCGCTCTACCACGGTCTTGGTTATGGCGTAGACCTCCTCGGGGAGAGAGCCCCCGTTGGTGTCGCAAAGGACCAAGGTGTCCGCCCCACCCTCAAGGGCGGCCTCTAAGGTGGCGAGGGCGTAGCCGGGGTCCTCCTTGTACCCATCAAAGAAGTGCTCCGCGTCGTAGACCACCCGCCGGCCCCTCTTCGCGAAGAAGGCCACCGTGTCCCGGACCATGGCCAGGTTCTCCTCCAGGGTGGTCTCCAGGGCCTCGAGGACGTGCAGGGTCCAGCTCTTCCCGAAGAGAACCACCACCGGGGTTTCCGCCTCCAAAAGGGCCCGGACGGAAGGGTCCTCCTCAGGGAGGAGGCCCTTCCTGCGGGTGGCCCCAAAAGCCGCAAGCCTCGCCGCCCCCAGGCCCACCTCCTTCATGCGGGCAAAGAACTCCGCGTCCTTGGGGTTGGAACCGGGCCACCCCCCCTCTATAAGGTGGATACCGAAGGCGGCAAGCCGCCTGGCGATGGCCACCTTGTCGTCCACGGAAAGGCTAACCCCCTCTCCTTGGGTCCCGTCCCTTAGGGTGGTGTCCAGGATCTCCACCATACCCCTTCCCTCCCAGGACCCCCAAGGCGGCCTAGGCCGCCTTGGGGCTTCTAAACCCCGCGGTGGACCTCCTCAATGGAAGGCGGGTGGCGCATGGCCCGGCCGGAGGCCAGCTTCCCTGCCGCATCCAGGAAGGCCCTAGCCGAGGCCTCGATGATGTCCGGGGAAACCCCCACCCCCACCGCCTGGAGCTCCCCCAGGCGGAGGCGCACCGTCACCTGGCCCAGGGCCTCCGTGCTCCCCGTGACCGCCTCCACACGGTAAAGCTCCAGCTCGGGCCTAAGCCCGATGGCCTCCTCCAGGGCCTTGTACACCGCGTCCACCGGCCCGTCCCCGGTATGGGTGGCCACCCGCTCCCCATCCGGGGTCTTCACCTTCACCGTGGCCGTGGGGAGAAGGCCGGAACCGGAAAAGAACTGGACATGGAGGAGCTCAAAGAAGGTGGAGGCGGGCTCCCGCTCGCTTTCCACCAGGGCCTGGAGTTCTTCGGCGGAAAGGGGGCCCTTCTTCTCCGCGATCTCCTTGAAGCGGGCGAAGAGGACCTTTATTTGCTCCTCCGTAAGGTCCTTGTAGCCCAAATCCTCCAGGGCCTTCTTGAAAGCGGCCCGGCCAGAGTGCTTGCCGAGGACCAAAACGGCGGGGCGGCGGCCGATGAGCTCCGCGTCCATGATCTCGTAGGTGCCCCGGTGCTTGAGGACGCCGTCTTGGTGGATGCCGGACTCGTGGGCGAAGGCGTTGTCCCCCACGATGGCCTTGTTGGGGGGCACGGGCATGCCGGTGTAGCGCTCCACCAGGCGGGAGACGCGGTAGATCTCCCGGGTGTTGATCTTGGTGTAGGCCTTGTAGAAGTCCCGGCGCACGTAAAGGGCCATGACCACCTCTTCCAAGGCGGTGTTCCCGGCCCGCTCCCCGATGCCGTTGATGGTGCACTCCACCTGCCCCGCCCCGTTCAGCACCCCCGCCAGGGCGTTGGCCGTGGCCAGGCCCAGGTCATCGTGGGTGTGGGTGGAGATGATCACCTCCCGCCCCCGCACCACCTCGTCCCGGATGCGGCGGATGAGGGCCCCGTACTCCTCGGGGGTGCCGTAGCCCGTGGTGTCGGGGATGTTGATGGTGGTGGCCCCGGCCTCAATGGCCACCTCATAGAGCCTTTTCACGAAGTCCCAGTCTGCCCGCATCACGTCCTGGGCGGAAAACTCCACGTCGTCCACGTAGCGCCTGGCGTAGCGGACCATCTGGTCCGCCATCTCCAAGACCTCCTCCTCCGTCTTACGGAGCATGTGCTCCAGGTGGATCTTGGAGGCCGAGGTAAAGACGTGGATCCGGGGCTTTTCCGCCCCCTCCAGGGCCTTAGCCGCCTGGTCTATGTCCAGGGTGTGGGTGCGGGCGAGGGCGGCGATGATGGGGCCTTTGACCTCGCCCGCGATGCGGCGCACTGCCTCAAACTCCATGGGCCCCGATACGGGGAAGCCCGCCTCAATGATGTCCACCCCAAGCCGCGCCAGGGCATGGGCGATCTCCAGTTTCTGGTCCAGGGAAAGGGCTACCCCAGGGCTCTGCTCGCCGTCCCGAAGCGTGGTGTCAAAGATCCGAATGTGCCGTTCCATCCCTTCACCTCCTCACGCAAAGAGGCCCCCAACCGGGGGCCTCCCCTTAGACCTCCTCCAATACCCTCGCCCTCAGGAAGGGCATCATGGCCCTCAGCCTCGAGCCCACCTCCTCAATGGGGTGGGCCTTCCAGCGCCTGCGGTTTGCGAGGAGCACGGGCTGGCCCGCCTGGTTCTCCAGCATCCACTCCCGGGCAAACTCCCCGGACTGCACCTGGCGCAGGATCTCCCGCATGCGGCGCTTGGTCTCCTCCACGGGCACCGCCACCTCCCCCCGGGTATAGTCCCCGTACTCCGCGGTGTTGGAGATGGAGTAGCGCATACCGGAAAGGCCAGCCTCATAGATGAGGTCCACGATGAGCTTCACCTCGTGAACGGTCTCAAAGTAGGCCATCTCCGGGGGGTAGCCCGCCTCCACCAGGGTCTCAAACCCCGCCTGGATGAGCCGGGTAAGCCCCCCACAGAGCACCGCCTGCTCGCCGAAGAGGTCGGTCTCCGTCTCGTCCTTGAAGGTGGTGGCGATGACCCCAGCCCGGGCCGCCCCGATGGCCTTGGCGTAGGCCAACGCGGTGGGGAAGGCCGCCCCCGAGGCGTCTTGGTGGACCGCCACCAGGGCGGGGACCCCGCTGCCCTTCTGGTACTCGCTCCGCACCAGGTGCCCCGGGCCCTTGGGGGCCACCATGAAGACGTCCAGGTCCTTCCGGGGCCGGATCTGGCCGAAGTGGATGTTGAAGCCGTGGGCAAAGGCCAAAGCCCCGCCCTCCTTCAGGTAGGGCTCAATCTCCTCCCGGTAGACCCCCGCCTGGAGCTCATCGGGAAGGAGGACCATGACGATGTCCGCCTCGGCCACCGCCTCCCGGGTGGGCAGGACCCGAAGCCCCGCCCCTTCCGCCTTGGCCCAGCTCTTGGACCCCGGGCGGAGGCCCACCCGTACGTCCACCCCCGAGTCCTTTAGGTTCAGGGCGTGGGCGTGCCCCTGGGAGCCGAAGCCCAAGACGGCCACCTTCTTGCCCGAAAGAAAACCGAGGTCCGCGTCGTGCTCGTAGTAGATCTTCATACCGCCTCCCGTTTTTCCCTGACCTTAAGGACCCTCTCCCCGCGGCTCATGGCCACGGCGCCGGTGCGCATGACCTCGAGGATCCCGTAAGGCCTCAGGGCCTCAATGAAGGAGTCTATCTTCTTGGAGTCCCCGGTGAGCTCCAGGATCAGGGTCTTCTGGGCCACGTCCACCACCCGGGCCCGGAAGGCCTCCTGGATGTCCTTCACCGCCAGGCGCTCCTCTACCCCCGCCACGTGGACCTTCACCAGGCAAAGCTCCCGCTCCACGTGGGGCTCGGTGTGGTCGGTGACCTTCAGGACCTCAATGAGCCGGTTCAGTTGCTTCTCCACCTGCTCCAGGGTGTGGTCATCCCCGGTGACCACCAGGCTGATGCGGGAAAGCCCGGGCTGGTGGGTGGTGCCCACCGCTAGGCTTTCCAGGTTGAAGCCCCGGCGGGCGAAGAGGCTGGTGATGCGGTTCAGCACCCGGGGGTGGTCCTGGACCAAGACGGAGATCACATGCCTCATGCCTCCACCTCCTGCCGCTCCCTGGGGTGCTCCAGGATCATGTCCTCCGCCGCGCCCCCTGCGGGGATCATGGGGAAGACCCCTTCCTCGTGGTAGACCCTAAACTCCGCCACCACCGGGCCATCCGCGTTCAGGACGGCCTCCACCCCCTTCATAAGGTCCTCCTTCCTCTCCACCCGCACCCCCCGGATGCCGTAGGCCTCCGCCAGGCGGGCGAAGTCGGGGTTGGAGTCCGCCAGGTAGACCTCGGAGTAGCGCCGGGCGTGGAAAAGGTCCTGCCACTGGCGCACCATGCCCAGGTAGCCGTTATTCAGGATGACCACCTTCACCGGAAGCTTGTACTTCACCACCGTGGCCAGCTCTTGCAGGGTCATCTGGAAGGAGCCGTCCCCGTCAAAGTCTATGACCAGCTCATCGGGCCTTGCGATCTGGGCCCCGATGGCGAAAGGCAGGCCCACCCCCATGGTCCCGAGGCCCCCTGAGGTGAGGAAGCTCCGGGGCCGGGTCACGGGGAAGAACTGGGCGGCGAACATCTGGTGCTGCCCCACCCCCGTGGTGATGATGGCGTGGCCCCCCGTGGCCTCATGGAAGGCGCGGATGACCTCTTGGCTTTGCAGGTGGGGCTTGGGCCGCCAGGTGAGGGGGTGACGGGTGCGCCAATCCTCCAGTTTCCGCCACCACTCCGCCAGGCGCAGGGCCTTCGCCCCCCGGAGCATCTCCTTAAGCACCAGCCTCGAGTCTCCCACGATGGGGATGTGGGTGCGCACCACCTTGCCGATCTCCGCCGGGTCTATGTCCACGTGGATGATGGTGTGGGCGTGGGGGGCGAAGCGGGAAACCTTGCCCGTGACCCGGTCGTCAAAGCGGAGACCGACGGCCAGGATCACATCCGCGTGGTGGATGGCCCGGTTGGCGGCCACGGTGCCGTGCATGCCCGGCATCCCCAGCCACAAGGGATGGTTCCCGGGGAAGGCCCCAAGGCCCATGAGGGTGGTGATGACGGGGATCCCCGTCTTCTCGGCAAAGGCCAAAAGCTCCGCGTGGGCGTGCTGGGCCCCGCCCCCCACCATGAGCACCGGGCGCTCCGCCTTCTCCAGGGCGTCCAGGGCCTTCTCAATCTGCCGGGGGTGGCCCTTCAGGGTGGGCTTATAGCCGGGCAGGTCCAGCTCCACCTCCAGGGAGCCGGTGAACTCCGCAAGCTGGACGTCCTTGGGAATGTCTATGAGCACCGGCCCCGGGCGGCCCGTGGCGGCGATGTGGAAGGCCTCCCTCACCACCCGGGGGAGGTCGTTCACGTCCTGGACCAGGTAGTTGTGCTTGGTGATGGGCATGGTCACCCCGGTGACGTCCGCCTCCTGGAAGGCGTCGGTGCCGATGAGGGCCCGGGGGACGTTCCCGGTGATGGCCACCACAGGGGTGGAGTCCATGAGGGCATCGGCCAGGCCCGTGACCAGGTTCAAGGCCCCCGGCCCCGAGGTGGCCATGACCACCCCCACCCGGCCCGAGGCCCGGGCGTAGGCCGTGGCCGCGTGCACGCCTCCCTGTTCGTGCCGCACCAGGATGTGGCGGATGGGGCTGTCGTAGAGGGCATCGTAGGTGGGCATGATGGCCCCGCCCGGGTGGCCGAAGATGACCTCCACCCCTTCCCGCTCCAGCGCCTTCAAGAGAACCTCGGCTCCGTTCATGCCCGCCTCCTATAAACCTAAACCCCCCCGTTTCCGGGGGGGTTTGGATGTACGGATCCGCGGCGCTACACCCTACCCCCCCTGGTCCTTACGATTAGGACCAGGCCTAGGGATAGGAGGAGGCCGCGCATCTTGCCCTCCATGCTAGGGGGCGAGGGCTTTCCTGTCAAGACGGTGTAGTTGGCCAGCACATTTGAGACTCTGTGGGGACCCCCTCCTCCTTGAGCTTAGCCAGGAACTCCAAGGGCGCAAGACCCCCCAAAGCCCGGTGCGGCCTCCGCCCGTTGTAGTAGTCCAAATACGCATCCAACTCCCGCTGAAGCCCCTCAATCCCAGAAGGCAGAGGACGCGTGTAAAACTCGTCCCGAAACGCCCGCTGCATGCGCTCCACATGCCCATTCAACTTGGGACTCCGCGGAGGAAGCTCAAACAACCGGATGCCCAAACCCCTACAGGCCTCCTCAAACTCCGCCATAAACTCGCTACCCCCATCCACCTGCACCGCCCGGATGGGAAACGGAC
>NZ_JBBIMD010000074.1:0-9757 GCF_037444525.1 Thermus sp.
GAGCAGGGCCTGCAGAACCTGGGTTACCGTTTCCCTCACTGCTTCCCTCAAGATCATCTGGAGGGTATCCTGATCCATGGGGTACCTCCTCTCCCGTTGGTACCCCCATTCATACACATACCCTTACACATAATTCCTTACACGACCAAAGGGGGGCTTAGGTAAACTTGAGTAAACTTGAAGGGTATGACGGAGAAGAACCTCGCCCGCTTCTACGCCATCGCCCAAAGGATCTGGAGCCAGCTTCCTCCAAGCGCCCGCTTCCGCCCCCTCGAGGACGGCAAGGTCCTCGCCCGGCACCAGGCCTTCCTCGAGGGCCTGGTGGACGAGCTGGTGCAGGGCTTCTACGACACCCTCTTCGCCCACCCGCCCACCCGTTCTGTTTTCCGGGAAGGGGAGAGGCCCCTTAGGGAGAAGACCTTGAGGGACTGGTACCTGCGCACGGTGCGGGGGCCCTTCAACGGCCAGTACTTTGCCTGGCAGGCCCTGGTGGGGCTCGTACACGTGCGCCGCCGGGTGACCAACGCCATGATGGCCGCCATGTGGAACTGGCTGGTGGAGCGGGTGGTGGAGCGGGCCTACGCCGCCTTTCCCCCGGAGGAGGCCAAGGCCCTGGAGGGGGCCTGGCGGCGGCTTGGCTTCACCGTGGCCGCCTTAATCGGGGAAGAGTACCTGGATGCCTACCTCGAGGCCCTGGCCGAGGCCCAGGGGCAGGACCCCCAGGCCTTCCGCGCCTTGGCCCAAAAGGAGGCGGAGCGCCTCCTCCAGGAGATCACCCCCCGGTGAACCTCCCCCGCCTCCTCCTGGCTGCCCCCCACTCGGGGGCGGGGAAGACCACGGCCGCCCTGGCCCTCCTCTTGGCCTTTAGGGAGCTAGGGCTTAGGGTGCAGCCCTTCAAGGTGGGGCCGGACTACATTGACCCCACCCACCTGGAAAGGGCGGCGGGCAGGAGGCCCTACAACCTGGACGGCTTCTTCCTAGACGAAAGAGGCCTCCTCGCCCTCTTCCGCCACGGGGCGAGGGGGGCGGATCTCGCCCTGGTGGAAGGGGTGATGGGCCTCTTTGACGGGAAGGACCCCTTGGGGCGGGTGGGCTCCACGGCCCAGGTGGCTGCCCTCCTAAAGGCCCCGGTGGTCCTGGTGGTGGACGCCGGGGGGATGGCGGGCTCCATCGCCCCCCTGGTCCTGGGCTTCGCCCGCCACCATCCGGAGGTGCGGGTGGTGGGGGCCATCGCCAACCGGGTGGGCTCGGAAAGGCACGCGGGGATCCTCAAGGAGGCCCTCGAGGCCCACGGCCTTCCCCTCCTGGGCTGGCTTCCCAAAGACCCTGCCCTGGAGCTTCCCGAGCGGCACCTGGGCCTGGTGCTTGCGGGGGAGGCCGAGCCCGACTGGCAGGCCCTGAGACGGCTACCCCGGCTGGACCTGGAAGGTCTTCTCCGCGTAGCCCAAGGGGCCCCGCCCCTCCCCGAGGCCCCGCCCTTCCTTCCGGAAAAGGTTCCCCCAAGGCTCCGGGTGTCCTACGCCTGGGACCGGGCCTTCCGCTTCCACTACCCCGAGGCCCTGGAGCTCTTGGAGGCCCTGGGGGCGGAGCTCCTTCCCTTCAGCCCCCTGGAGGACGAGGCCCTGCCCCAGGCGGAAGCCCTCCTCCTCGGGGGCGGCTATCCTGAACTCTTCGCAAAGAGGCTTTCGGAGAACCGGGCCATGCGGGCCGCCATCCGCGCCTTTCCCGGCCCCATCGTGGCCGAGTGCGGGGGGTACATGTATCTGGCGGAGGGGCTTTGGGTGGGGGAGAGGTTCTTCCCCATGGTGGGCCTGGCCCCGGGAAGGGCCCATATGGCGGACCGGCCCGTCCTGGGCTACCGGGAGGTGGAGGCCCTAAGGGATAGCCCCGTGGCCCGGAAGGGGGAAAGGCTTAGGGGCCACGAGTTCCACTACGCCCGGCTTCCCTCTTCCCCAAGCCCCGCCTGGCGCCGGGTGGGGGGGGAGGAGGTGGAGGGGTGGACGGACGGGAGGGTCTTGGCGAGCTTCGTCCACCTCTACCTCCCCGCCCACCTGGAGGCCGCCCGGAGGCTTCTGGCCCAGGGTGGGGCAAGGCACTTTCAAAAATAAAGTGCCAGGGTAACTTGGGCCCATGGAGCTCGGTCTCTACACCTTCGGCGACCGTACCCTTGACCCGGAGCTCGGCCGGGTCCCAAGCCCGGAGGAGCGCCTGAAGCGCCTTCTGGAGGAGGCGGAGCTTGCGGACCAAGCGGGGCTTGCGGTTTACGCCATGGGGGAGCACCACCGTCCGGACTACGTGGTCTCGGCCCCTGCGGTGGTCCTTTCGGCCATGGCCGCCCGCACCAGGAGGATCCGCCTTTCCAGCGCGGTGAACGTCCTGAGCTCGGACGACCCCATCCGCCTCTTCCAGCAGTTCGCTACCTTGGATCTCCTCTCGGGAGGGCGGGCGGAGATCATGGTGGGCCGGGGCTCATTTATCGAGTCCTTTCCCCTTTTCGGCTACGACCTTAAGGACTACGAGGCCCTCTTTGAGGAGAAGCTCGCCCTCCTCCTCAAGCTCCGGAGGGAGGAGCGGGTGGACTGGCCAGGAGGGCGCTTCACCCGGCCCATCCCTGGCCTTGGGGTCTACCCGAGGCCCCTCCAGAACCCCCTGCCCCTCTGGGTGGCCGTGGGGGGGACCCTGGAGTCCGCCCTTCGGGCCGGGCGGCTTGGCCTCCCCATGGTTCTCGCCATCATCGCGGGGGACCCCAAGCGCTTCCTCCCCCTGGTGGAGCTCTACCGGGAAACGGCCCACGCCCACGGCCACACTCCCCGGCTGGCCCTAGCGGCCCACGGCTTTCTGGCCGAGGACGACCAGGAGGCCTTCCGCTTGGCCCTGCCGGCTTTCCTCGAGGTCATGAACCGCATCGGCCGGGAGCGGGGCTGGCGCCCCTTGACCCCGGCCTACTTCGCCCGCTCCCGCACCCTGGAGGGAGCGGACTTCATCGGTAGCCCCGAGCGGGTTCTGGAAAAGGCCCTCCACTGGCGGGAGCTCTTTCGGCCCGAGCGGCTTCTCCTCCAGCTCACCGTGGGCACCCTGCCCCACCGGCGGGTCCTCCGGGCCATAGAGCTCCTAGGGGAAAAGGTCCTCCCGGCCCTTCGGACCCCGTCGCCTGCGGCCTAGGCCCCCACCCCCGCCCGCAGGATGGGCACCAGCTCGGGGCGCACCAGCTCCGGGGGTGGGGCTTTGCCTTCCCGAAGGAGGGCCCGCACCCGGGTCATGCTGATGGAAAGGCGCTGCTCCTTGTGCCCCTCGGGGCAGGTCCTCTCCGAGGCGATCCCCCCGCAGAGGGGGCAGTGGAAGACCGCCCCTACCCGCACGATTTCTATCCCTAAAGGGGGAAGCCGGTCAAAGATGCGGTGGGCGGCGTAGGGCTCGTAGAAGTCCCCTACCCCCGCGTGGTCCCGCCCCACGAGGAAATGGGTGGCCCCGAAGTTCTTGCGCACCAGGGCGTGGAAGACCGCCTCCTTAGGCCCGGCGTAGCGCATGGGGGTGGCGAGGCCGAAGAGGGCCACCCTTTCCGCCGGCAGGAAGTGCTCCAGGAGGTAGCGGTAGGCTTCCAGGACCGTCTCCACGGGGAAGTCGTCCGCCTTCTTGGCCCCCAGGATGGGGTGGACCAGGACCCCGTCCCCGAGCTCCAGCCCCAACCGGATGAGGTACTCGTGGGCCCGGTGGGGGGCGTTGCGGGTCTGGAAGGCCACCACCCGCTTCCAGCCCCGGGCGTGGAAGTAGGCCCGGGTTTCCTCTGGGGTCTTCTCCAGGGGGGTGCGGGGCCGGGGCTTGAGGAGGGCCACCCGCCCCCCCAGGGCGTAGGGCCCCTTGGCGTAAAAGCGGGCCACCCCGGGGTGGGCCTCGCTCTCCGTGCCGAAGACCGCCCGGGCCAGGGCCCTTAGGTCCAGCTCAAAGGCCTCCTCCACCTCCAAAACCCCCACGGCCTCGCCCCCATGGCGGAGGGCCAGCCGGTCCCCGGGGCCCACCTTGGGCTTTTTGGGGAACTGGAGGAGGATGGGGATGGTCCAGACCTCCCCCGTGGGCAGGCGCATCTCGTGGGCCACGGAGAGGGCTTCCTCCCGCGTGAGGAAGCCCTTCAGGGGGTGGAAGGCCCCCGTGGCTAGGTTTTCCAGGTCCAGCCGCTCGTCCTCCCCGATCTCCACCGCGCCGTCCCAGGTCATCCCGCCACCTCCAGGGTTTTCAGGGTTTGCACCAGGGGTTCGAAAGCCTCCACCACCTTTCCCACGAGGAAGAGGGCAGGAGGGTGCACCACCACCTGCCCCTTGGCCACCGCCCCCAGGGTGGCCCGCACCCGCCGCTCCTTAGGGGTGGTGGCCCTTTCCACGAAGAGGCAGAGTTCCAGGGGGTTCCGCCCCAGGCGGATGAGCTCCCTTGCGATCCAGGCCCGCCTTTTCGCCCCCATGAGGATGAGGAGGGTAGGGGCCTGGGCGAAGGGCGCCAGGTCCGGGTACCCCCCGCCCTCCAGCACCCCCGAGACCACCGCGAACCCGTGGGCCAGGCCCCGGTGGGTGAGGGGCACCCCTGAGGCCAGGGCGCTGGTCACCCCCGGCACCACCTCGCAGGGGATGCCGTGGGCCAGGAGGAAACCGAGCTCCTCCCCGCCCCGGCCGAAGACGAAGGGGTCACCCCCCTTGAGGCGTACCACCAGGGGGTAGGCCTGGGCGTAGCGGAGGAGGAGGGCGTGGATGGCCTCCTGCTTATCCCCTTCCCCCTCCTCTTTCCCCACGTCCACCCGCTCTCCCCGGACGAGCCCTAGGACCCGTTCGTCCACCAGGCGGTCGTGGAGGACCACAGGAGCCTCCTTGAGGAGGCGGTGGGCCTTCAGGGTGAGGAGCTCCGGATCCCCAGGGCCTGCCCCCACTAAGTAGACCCTACCCATGGACCACCCCCCGGTAGATGAGCTGGCCCCCGATGAAGAGGAGCCAGAGGAGGAGGGCCACCCTCAGGGGCTCCTGGGGCAGGCGGGTGGCGAGGAGGGCCCCCAGGGTGCTTCCCAGAACCCCTCCCAAGGCTAGGGAAAGGAGGAGGGCGGGGTCCACCGCCCCCAGGGCCAGGTGGGCCCCTCCGCCCAAGAGGGCTAGGAAGAGGCCGAAGAGGAGGTCGGTACCCACCGCCTTTTGGGGGGAGAGCCGGGTGGCGAGGAGGAGGAGGAGGGTGCCCAAAGCCCCCGCCCCCGCGGAGGAGAAGCCCACCTCGAGGCCAATCCCGAGGGCGGCCGGGGGCAGGAGCCAGGGCCTTTCCCGCCCTTCTGCCCGCCTCAGGCCTTTGAGGAGGCCAAGCCCCGCGGAGAGGACCACCGTGAGGCCCACCAGGAGGAGGACCAGATCCTTAGCCCCCTTGAGGGCCCAAAGGGCTAGGCTTCCCAGAAGAACCCCAGGAAGCCCTCCAAGGAGGAGGAGGCCTAGGGCCCGCCCCTCCACCTGCCTCCGAAGAAGGTACACCCCCCCGGCCGGGACCTTCACCAGGAAGCCGAAGACGAGGGCGGTGCCCACCGCCACCTCCGGGGGTAGGCCCAGGGCCAGGATGAGGAGGGGGGCGGTGAGGGTTCCTGCTCCTACCCCCGTGATCCCGATGGCGAAGGCGATGAGGAACCCTAAGGTGAAGGCCATCCGGCTAGCCCTCCTTGGGATGCAGGTGGATGCCGCACTCCAGCTTTCCCTTCCCCGCCCAGCGGCCGGAGCGGGGGTCCGAGGGGTCCAGGGGCTTCACTGTGCAGGGGGCGCAGCCGATGGAGAGGTACCCCTCCTCGTACAGGGGCAGGAGGGGCAGGTCGGCCACCGCCAGGTAGGCGAAGACCTCCTTCAGGCTCCAGTCGTAAAGGGGGTTCACCTTGGTGAGCGTTTCCCCCGTGGGCAGCTGGGCCTTCTCCAGGGGTTCCAGGTGGGCCCGGGTGGGGGACTGCTCCCGCCTTAGGCCCGTGAACCAGGTGTCGTACGCCCTCAGGGCCTGAAAGAGGGGGCCTACCTTGCGCAGCGCGCAGCACCGGTCGGGGGCGGTCTCGTAGAGGAGCCCGAACCGGGCTTCCTGCTCTTCGCGGGAAAGCTCCGGAAACAGGTTGACCAGCCGGAAGCCCAGCCTCTTTTGGAGTTCATCCCGATAGGCATAGACCTCGGGAAAGTGGTAGCCCGTGTCCAGGAAGAGCACGGGGATATCGGGTCTGGTCTTTAAGAGCAGGTGGAGGACCACCACGTCCTCGGCCTGGAAACTGCAGGTGAAGCAGGGGGCCTTGGCCCCTTCCAAGGCCTTGGCGATCCAGGTCTCGGCCGAGCTCACCTTGTCCACGGCGCCACCTCCGCAAGAAGGGTTTCTATGCGTCTTCTTGCCTTTTCTGCACCCTCTTTGGGGTCCAGGTCCAGCTCCTCCAAGGCCAGGTCGGCGATGCGGTACCAGAGGCGTTTTCGCTCCTCAAAGCTAGGGATCTGGGCGATCCTGGGCCTGAGGGTGTGGAGGTAGGCCACCAGCGTCCCCAGGCCCTCGGGGAGGAGGAGGGCCAGGCGCTCCTTTAGCCGTACCGCCAGGGCGGGGGCGGCCCCGGAGGTGGAGAGGGCGGCGATGAGGGGCCCTCGCCTTAGGACCGCGGGCAGGATGGCGCTGGCGTTTTGGGGGTCGTCCACGGCCACCAGGAAGACCCCGTGGGCCTCGGCCTCCCGCCGGAGAAGGGGGTTTAAGGCCCGGTCCAGGCTTACCGCCAGGAACTGTCCTTTCAGGTCTCCCTCCTGGTAGCTCCGCCTTAGCCAGCAGAGGAGGCCGGCTTCTTCCTTTTCCGCCAGGCCCCAGCGGTCCTCCCCGGGCCAGAGGACGGTCAGCCGGGCCCCCGCTTCAAGGAGGGCCTGGAGCTTGGCCTCCGTTTCTGCCCCTCCAGCCACCAGAAGGACGGGCCTGCCCTTAAGGTCCAGCATCAGGGGGAAGTAGCCCATGCCACCTCCTTGCGGAAGGCCTGGAGCATAGCCCCAAGCCGCTCGCTTTCCGAGAGGAAAAAGCGCTCCACCCCCCATTCCCTTAAGGCGTCGGCGGTGACCCGGCCCACGGCCAGGGGGAGGACCCGGGTGTTCAGGGCCTGGCGGAGGGCTTCTGGGTCCTGGGCTCCTTCAAAGAGGAACTCCACCTGGATGGCGGCCACGAAGGCCACCGCCTCCACCTGGCCTTCCCGGATGGCCTCTTCCAGATGCCGGATGCCCTCGAGGTCGGGGAGGTGGCGGTAGGGGAGGAGGGGTAGGACGCGGTAGCCTCGTTCCTCCAGGGCCCTTTCCAGAAAGGGCAGGGGTTTACCGTAAAGCTGGAGGGCGGCCCGGCCGGGGCCCTCGGGGAGGAGGGGGAGGAGGCTTGGAGAGGTCCCGTCCCCCACGGCGTGGGGGGGAAGGCCTAGGGCCCTTAGGGCGCGGGCGGCCTTTCCCCCCCGGGCCAGGCGGTGGGCCTGCTGGAGGGGGCCCCTGAGGTCCAGCCCCAGGGCCTCCCCGGCTTGGAGGAGGTCCTTAACCCCCACCCCGGTGGTGGCGAGGAAGAGGTCCACACCCCAGGCCAGCGCCTCTAGGGCCTCTCGGTACTCGGGGACGGGGACCTTTTCCGTGGCCTGGACGGGGAGGAGGAGGGGGGTGAAGCCCAGTTTCTCTGCCAGGGCTTTGAACTCATCCTTTCGCCTCAGGCCGGCATAGGCGATGCGCATCTTGCACCTCCTAAACCGCGCACTCTCCGCGCCCGAGGGCCACGCTGAAGGCCTGCCCTTCCGCTCCCAGGTCCTCGTAGAGCGTGGGGTCCTCCTCGTAGGGGGGGATCTCCTGGAGATCAGCCAGGAGGGGCTTGAAGGAAGCCACCCCTACCCGCTCCAGGAAGGCCTGGAAGCTTTCCCCGTTCTGCCGCTCCGCTTGGTAGCGCCTTAGGATCCGCTCCACGGCCTCGGGTACCCGGCGCGCGGGGATGCGGCCCACCACTTGGCCGAAGCGAGCTTCTCCCTCCCGGGTCCTGCCCCCCAGGAGGAGGGTGTAGTGGGGCGCTTCCCGATCCCCCACCTTGCGGCTTGCCCCGTAGAAGCCGATGTCCGCGATGTGGTGCTGGCCGCAGGAGTTGGGGCAGCCGGAGATCTTGAGGCTGATGGGGCGCATCCCGGGGTCCTGGACCAGGGGCAGGGCTTGGAGGTGTTCCCCTAAGGCGGCGGCCAGGCCTCGGGAGCGGGTGATGGCCAGGTTGCAGGTGTCGGCCCCCGGGCAGCGGGTGATGTCCAGGAGAGTGTGGGCCCCCGCTTGAGCCAGCCCCGCTTCCAGGAGGGCCTCGTAAAGGCTCCCCAGGGCCCACTCCGGCACGTGGCGCAGGAGGAGGTTTTGGCTGATGGCGCTCCGCACCTCCCCCGCGTAGGTCTCGGCGATCCCCGCCAGGGCCCTCAGGCCCTCCGGGGTGATGTCCCCTAAGGGGAGGCGTACGGTGACGGTGTAGAAGCCCTCCTGCTTTTGCCGAAAGAGGTTGGTCCGGCGCCACTCCCCAAACCCCGGGGCAAAGGAGACGGGTTTCCGGGGCGGGTTGGGGAGGGTAGGAGGCGGGGGGTCTTCAGGGGGGGTCCAGGCCTCGAGGTCGGCCCCGCTGGCGGTGAGCTTGACGATGCGCCGTTCCTCCTGCACCGCCTCCCGAAACTCGGCGATGCCCCACTTCTTCACCAGGAACTTGAGCCGGGCCTGGGTGAGGACCTTGCGGTTGCCGTAGCGGTCAAAGAGGCGGACGATGGCCAGCATGGTGGGAAGGAGGTCCTCCTCCGGGGTGAAGGGCTCTAGGAGCTCCGCCGCCATGGGGGCCGCCCCTAACCCCCCGCCCACGTAGATGCGAAAGCCCCGCTTTCCCCCCTCCACCGCGGCCACCACCCCGATGTCGTGGATGGCCGTGCGGGCGTGGTCTGTTTGGCACCCCTCAAAGGCGATCTTGAACTTGCGGGGCAGGTTCTGGCCCACGGGGTGCCGGAGGAAGTAGCGGTAGGCCCGCTCCGCATAAGGGGTCACGTCAAAGGGCTCCTCGGGGGAGACCCCGGCATAAGGGCAGCAGGTGATGGCCCGGATGGAGTGCCCGCAGGCCTCCCGGGTGGTGAGGCCCACGCGGTTCACCGACCGCAGGACCTGGGGCACGTCCCGCCGGTGCACGTGGTGGAGTTGCACCGCCTGGCGGGTGGTCACGTGGGCCAGGCGGTTTTCCGCGTAGCGCTCCGCCACCTCCGCCAGGACCCTAAGCCCTTCCGGGGTGATCCGCCCTGCGGGGAGCTTGATCCGGATCATGTGGTGTTCTGGGCGGCTCCGGATGCCGTAGATGCCGTTTTTCAGGCGGTAGACCCGGAAGTCCTCCGGGTCCTCCGCCCCCGCCTCGAGGCGGGCGATCATCCCTTCCAAGTACCGGATTTCCTCCTCCGCCAACCGGTCTAGCATCCCGCACCTCCCCCGCCCTTGGGGGCGGTTGGGGCTCAGTATACATATGAGCTTATGAAAGTCAAGGGTATAATGCGACTCTTCCCGAGCACTTTCACCTGGCTGTACCTGGGGTTCCCCTTTAGGATCTATAACTCCTGGGTAAAGCCTGCATTGGGATGGACGGTGGATACGGCTTGTGGATTCGGCTTTCGCGCGCTATTATTAAAGGTGATAAAGGAGGTAAGGCGAATGAAGGTCCCGAAAAAGGTTGCTTTGGCCCTCGGCCTCTTCCTTCTCGCCGCTTGCGGTGGCCCGGGTGGGAGCGG
>NZ_JBBIMD010000075.1:0-9703 GCF_037444525.1 Thermus sp.
CGTCCAAGGCCACGGGACGCCCCTGGTGGTCCCGGCCCGAAAGCCAGGCCATGACCGGGTGGGCGAAACCCGCGTAGTGCATGGCCCCGTCCAGGGTGTGGGCCCTTAGGGTGGGGACGGCATCGTAAGAGAGCTCCCCAAAGACCAGCGCGTCCTCCCGGGCCTCCTTGGCCGCCAGGGCCAGCGCCCTAAGCCAGCGGGCGTTTTCCCGGTCCGTCCCCCCTTCCCCGATGGAGTGGGCCACGTCCAGCCGCCAGCCGTGGCAGAGGCGCATCCAGTGGCGGATGGGGGCCTTGGGGGCGTAGACGAAGCGCTCCTGGGTAAGGGGGGAGGCGTAGTCCAGCTTGGGCATGCCCTTCACCCCCCAAAAGCTGGCGTAGCCCCCCTCGGGGTAAAAGGTGAACATGCCCCGCTCCGGGCTTTCCGGCTCCTTTAGGGCCCGCTGGAACCAGGGGTGGGTGGCCCCCACGTGGTTGAAGACCCCGTCCAGCACAAGCCGCATCCCCCTCGCCTCCAGGGTGCCGTAGAGGGTTTTCAGGGCCTCCTCGCCCCCCAGATGGGGGTCCACCCGCAGGTAGTCCTCGGTATCGTAGCGGTGGCTGGAAGGGCTTTGGAAGATGGGGGTGAGGTAGAGGACCTCCACCCCCAGCGCCTCCAGGTAGGGCAGGGCCTCCACCACGCCGAAGAGGTCCCCCCCGTAGAACTCCCAAGCGCCCTCGGGCCCTGGGGGCTCGTGCCAGGCCTTCCGGCGGATGGGCCTTCCCCCCAGGGTCCAGGCTCCGTCCTTCGGGGCGAGCTCCGGCCGCCCCCTTCGGAAGCGGTCGGGGAAGATCTGGTAGAAGACCGCCCCCAAGGCCCAGGAGGGGGGCAAGGGAAGGCCTGCCAGAAGGTGGAAGAAGCGGTCGTAGCGGGGAAGGGTTCCTTCCAGGCCGTGGCTTCCCAAATACCCCTCGGGGAGGCGGAAGAGGTAGAGGAAGGGGCTTTCATGTACCCGGACCCTCACCCGAAGCCCCCCGGGATAGGGGGTCATGGGCTTGGCGTGCACCTCCCCGTCTTTCCGGTAGAGGAAAAGGCCCTCCCGGGCCCGGGTTTCCAAGCGGAACTCCACCTCCTCCCCAAGCTCGGGGAAAGGGGGGTCCAGGTGCTCCAGGTCGTGCCTCATTCCTTCACCGCCCCTGCGGTGTAGCCGGAGACGAAGTACTGCTGGAAGCCGTAGAAGAGGAAGAGGATGGGCAAAGACCCGAGGACGCTGGCCGCGGCGAAGACCCCCCATTTGGTCTGGAACTGGCCGGTGGTGAAGCTCCTAAGGCCCACCCCCACGTTCCAGCTTTCCACCCCCGTGAGGACCAGGTTGGCCAGGACGAACTCCGAGTAGGTGCCCACGAACTGGAGGAGGAAGATGAAGACGAACATGGGGGCGGAAAGGGGGAGGAGGATCTTGGTGAAGACCTGCCACCGGGTGGCCCCGTCCACCATGGCCGCCTCCTCGAGGCTCGGGCTGATGCTCTCCAGGTAGCCCTTGTACACCCAGGTCCCGAAGCTGATGATCCCCCCTGAGTAGGCCAGGACCAACCCGGTGAAGGTGCCGAGGAGGTCCAGCCGGGAAAGGAGGTAGTAGATGGCCACCAGGGCCAGAAAACCCGGGAACATCTGCACGAAGATGAAGAAGAGGAGGAGGGGGTAGCGGCCGGGGAAGCGAAAGCGGGCAAAGGCGTACCCCGCGGTGGCGGTGAGGAGAACGGCGAGGAGGCCCGTCATCCCCGAGATGAGGAAGGTGTTCCGCACCCAGAGGAGGAACTTGGCCTCCGTGCCTGAGCCGGTGAACTGCTTGGGGGAAAGGAAGAGGGCCAGGGCGAAGAGGGAAAGGGCAAGGAGGAGGAGAAGCCGCCCCTGCCAACGCTCCAGCCTCTCCCCACCCCCAAGCAGGCGGCGGAAAAGGGCCACTCCCCCCACCCCAAGCAGGCTAAGCCCCGCCAGGAACACCAGGAAAAGCTGGTAGGGGTAGAGCACCACCCCCTCCACCAGGCGGGCGTAGTTCTCCAGGGAGGGGCTTGGGAGGTAGGGGATGACCTTGGCATCCAGAAGGAGGAAGCCCGTCTCGGGGCGGCGGAAGCTGAAGAGGTTGTTGGCGGGGTCAAAGCTCGCCGCCACCACCTGGACCACGGGGTAGTAGGCGAGGAGGATCACCGTCCAGAGGAAGAGGTGGGTGAGCCCCTGGAGGAAGAGGGGCCAGGGGCTAAGCCGCCTTCCCTTCCGGCGGAGCCAGGCGGTGTAGAGAAGGCTATAAAGAAGGATGAGGAGAGCAAGCCCCAGGTAGCCCAGAAGGGCATAGGCCCAGCCGTAGGGCACGAAGACGCTCCCAAAAGCCACCTGCTTCCGGTAGGAGGCCTCGTCAAAAAGGCGGTTCGCCGCATACCAGTAGAGGCCATACAGGCCCAAGAGGGCCAAGAGGGCGTAAGCGAGCCTCCGCATCAGCGCACCTCCCTTAGGGCCCCCGTGAGGCGGAAGTTCACCAGGCTGATGGCCACCGTGAGGAGGAAGATGAGGATGCTGATGGCCGCCCCAAGCCCGTAGGCGGACTGCCCCTCGGCGCTGAAGGCGGTCTTGTAGGCCCAGGAGATGAGGATGTCCGTGGCCTGGGCCGTGGCCAGCCGCCCCTCCTCTGCCGGCCCGCCCCCCGTGAGGAGGTAGATGATGTAGAAGTTGTTGAAGTTAAAGGCGAAGGAGGAGAGGAGGATGGGCATCATGGGCTTCTCCAAAAGGGGTAGGGTGATCCCCCAAAGGGCCTGCCAGGGGGTGGCCCCGTCCACCCGGGCCGCCTCGTAGAGTTCGTCGGGGATGGTGGAAAGGGCCCCCAGGGTGGCGGTCATCATGTAGGGGAAGCCGAGCCAAAGGTTCACCAGAAGCACGGCCACCTTGGCCCAGTCGGGGTCGTTGAGCCAGGGGATGGGGTAGATCCCCAAGACCCCAAGAAGGCGGTTGATGGCCCCGAAGTTGTAGTTCAAAAGGGCCACCCAGACCTGGACGGTGATGACCCCGGGCAGGGCCCAGGAGACCACCAGGAGGGTGCGGTAGAGGTTGCGGAGCTTTAGGGCCTTGTTGTTCAGGATAAGGCCCAAAACCAGGCCAACGAGAGCGTTCAGGAGCACGGTGAGGGTGGCAAAGGCCACGTTCCAGAGGAAAACCGGCCACAGGGCCTGGTTGGCCTGGGCCAGGATACGGGCGAAGTTCTGGAAGCCCACGAAGCCGAAGGTGTTGACCCGGTAGAGGTAAGCGGGGGGAAAGGGGGGGATGCGGTCCAGGACCACCTCCACCCCCTGGGCCTCCAAAACCTGGGCCCGGAAGCGGCGCCCCTCCCGCTCCCCTTCCACCCTAAGCCCCGCGCAGGCGGTGCAGCGGAAGACCTCCTCCAAAGGGGCTTCAAGGCGCAGGGTGGCCCCTTTGGCCTCCAAGACCGCCACCTCCGTGGAACGGTCGGGGAAACCGTTCTTGGCCCCCGAGTAGTCGGTGAAGGCCAGGTAGACCGTGAGGCCGATGGGGTAGAGGGTGAAGACCAGGAGGAAGCTTAGGGCGGGAAGGAGATAGTACCAGTCCGTAAGCCAAGGGAACCAGCGCCCTAAGAGGATAGCCCCCGGCACCAGGGCCAAAAACCCCAGAACGAGGATCGTCCAACCGGGCAAGGGCAGATAGGCGGCGAGGAGGAAGTACCCGAGAAGCCCCACCCCGGTGCTTAGGGCGAGAAGGAGGAGGACAAGCCCCAGGGCGAGGAGAAAGCCTTTTAAGCCGGGCGGGTGTCGCATGACCTAAACATAAAGCCCCCCAGGGGCGAAGGATGTCCCCTGGAGGGCCCCCATCTCCCTTAGCGCCCGATGGCCTTCTTGATCTCGGCCACCATATCCTCCACGATCTTCTTCACGTTGGAGTCGGGCTTCTGGATGGCCAGGTTGATGGCGTTCCCCCAGGGGCCCCAGACCTTGCCCATCTCGGGGATGTTGGGCATGGGGGTGCCCAAGGGGAAGACCTGGGCGAAGCCCGCCACCACCGGGTCCTTCTCCAGGGTCTTCACCGCGCTCTTGGACACGGGGATCCGCCCACCCGCCTGGTTGAAGGACACCAGGTTCTTACCGGTGACCAAGGTCTTGGCGAAGTTCACCGCGGCGGTCTTGTTCTTGGAGTAGGCGTTCACCACCACACCCTGGACGCCCAGGAAGGGGCCCCAAGGGGCCTTGGCCCCAGGGGGCGTGGGGAAGGGGGCGATGCCGAAGTCAATC
The DNA here is from genome assembly GCF_037444525.1 of Thermus sp. Taxonomy (GTDB): domain Bacteria; phylum Deinococcota; class Deinococci; order Deinococcales; family Thermaceae; genus Thermus. The sequence goes on from NZ_JBBIMD010000075.1 coordinate 4,272, forward strand.
TTGGCCTTCTTGTAGTCCCCAAGGGCCCAGGGGCCGTTGAGGATCATGGCCAGGGCCCCGTCCTTGAAGGCCCCGTCCGCCACCCCGTAGTCCACCCCTTCAGGAACCAGGTTGTACCGGTAGCGGAGGTCTTTGATGAACTGGAGGGCCTTCTCCCCCACCTCGCCCCCGAGGAGGAGCTTGGAGGGGTCCAGGTTGCCCTTGGCGTCCTTGGCGAAGACGTTCTCTGCCCCAAAGGCCTTGAAGAAGCCGAAGTTGAAGTAGGGGTCGCCGATGTTGTAGAGGAAACCGAAGGTGTTGCCCTTGGTGAGGCCTTGGGCGAGCTTTAGGAACTCGTCCCAGGTCTTGGGGGGTTCCTTCACGTACTTCTTGTTGTAGATGAGGGCCACGCTCTCCGCGAAGGCGGGAAGGCCGAAGAGCTTCCCGCCAAAGGTGAAGGCCTCGAGGGCCACCCCCTGGAGGTCAGAGAGGTAGGCCTGGGTCACGTACTTGTCCATGGGCTCCAGGACCCCAGCCTGGGCCATCTCCCCCAACCAGTCATGGGGGATGGAGACGATGAGGTCCGCGGCCTGGCCCTGGGGCGCCCCCAGGATGAACTTCTGCTTGATGTCCCCGAAGGGGACCTCCACCACCTCCACCCGGACCCCGGAGGTCTTCTCGTAGGCCTTGGCCTGGGCCTTGAGCCACTCCAACTCGGGGCCCCCAAAGTGGGTCCAGACCGTAACCTTGCCCTGGGCCAGGGCCAGGCCCAAACCCAGGAGCGTCGCGGTGAGCCACCTCTTCATACCGTACCTCCTCGAGCGCTGGTAGCGCTTCCGCAAAGGATTCTACACCCGGTCTATAGCCCGTGCAAGAGGGCCCGGGCCACCTCAAAGGCGATTAAAGCCAGGATCCCCACCTCCACCGCCTGGCTGCGCAGGTGGACCACCTCCTCGGTGACCATCTCGTAGGTGGCCTCCAGGACCCTAAGCTTCTCCTCCACGCTCCTTTCCAGCTCGTAGGCCCCGTAAAGCTCTAAGGCGGCCCGGTAGATCTTGGCGTAGAAGAGGTCCTCGGTGATGCGAAGCGCCCCTTCCATGCGGGCCTTCACGTCGGCGATCTCCGCGTGCTGGGCCATAAGGCGGCGGCGGAGGCGCTGGAGGCGGCCATAGCCCCAAAGCCCCCGCTGGCGGAGGACTTGGGGTACGGCCTCCAGGGCCTCGGCGAGGACGCGGTCGTAGTAGGAAAGCTCCAGAAGCTGGGCGTGGACGAACTCCACCAGGTCGGCCACGTCCCAAATCCCCTCGGAGTCCAGGATGAGCACCCGGTCAAAGCCCAAAAGGGCCAGGTCCTCCGTGGAGTAGCTGTAGCGGTAGCGCTCCATCTCCCGGCGCACCTCGGGAGCGAAGGCCTCCGCCGCTCCCATCCAAAGGGGGGTGAGGTCCACCGGGGGCTCGTGGGCCGGGTAGCCCTGGAAGCCCAGGGCATGGTAGACCACAAACTCCTCGGAAAGCCGCTTCTCCTCGGGGCGGAGGAGGGCCCCCTTGAGGTAGGGCTCCAGGGCGGCAAGCTCCGCCAGGAAGAACCCGTCCCAAAAGGGCAGGTTGGGGAGGTCCAAGGCCTTTTCCAAGAAGTCCTGCCAGTCCAAGACCTCTCCCAGGTGGACGCGGAAGGAGAGGGAGGCCACCCCGAACTCGTAAAGCCGGGCGGTGAGGAGGCCGGAAAGTCCCTCCACCATCCGCACCCCAAGCTCCAGCTCCGCAGGGGGGTCTTGGAAGCGCACCGCCCCAAGCCGGGCCCGGGAAAGCCTAAGCCGGGGCACGGAAAGGCGGGAAAGGTCGATCTCGTCCGCCAGATCGTAAAGGCGGTAGAGGGCGATGTGGGGGGAAAGGACTCTCATTCCAGCTTGGAGATCTCCCGGGGCGGGGGACCGTGCTCGTGGGCCTTAAGGAGGGCTTCCAGGGCCCGGGCCCGGTGGGAATAGCGGGCTTTCTCCTCCAGGGTCATCTCCGCAAAGGTCTTGCCCGCCTCGGGCACGAAAAAGAGGGGATCGTAGCCGAAGCCCCCTTCGCCTCGGGGGGCCTCGAGGATCGCCCCTTCCACCCGCCCCTCGTAGCTCTCCGCGTGCCCATCGGGGTAAGCCAGGACCAGCACGGCCACGAAGTAGGCCCGCCGCTCCTCCCCCTTTAGGCCGCGCATCCTCTCCAGGAGGTAGACGTTCCGCTCCCGATCCGTGGCCTTGCCCCCATAGCGGGCGCTATACACCCCAGGCTCCCCCCCAAGGGCGGGCACCACCAGGCCCGAATCGTCGGCTAGGGCAGGGAGGCCCGTGGCCTTGGCCACGTAGGCCGCTTTGAGGAGGGCGTTGTCCAGGAAGGTGGCCCCCTCCTCCTTGGGCAGGCGCAAGGGGAAGTCGGCCAGGGAAAGGAGGGTCCAGCCCAAGGGGGCAAGGCCCGCCCTAAGCTCCCGCACCTTGCCGGGGTTGGAAGTGGCCAGGACCACGCGCATGCGCCCTTAGCATACACCGGCCCTAGGCCAGGCGCTCCCCTTCCGCCTGGGCCAAGGCCTTAAGGGCCTCCTTGTAGGGGGAAGGGGGCAAGGGGGCAAGGGCCTCTAGGGCGGCCTCGGCCCGCGTCCTGATCCGCCTCTCCACCTCCTCCGCCACCCCGCTGGCCTGGGCCAGGGCCCGAAGCCGCTCCAAATCCCCCGGCTCAGAGGCCCGCCGTTTTAGCACCTCCCGTACCCAGGGGGCCTCCTCCATAAGGAGGAGGGTGATGAGGGTGGCCTTCCCCTCCCGCACATCCCCCCCCACGGGCTTGCCCAGGGCCTCGGGGCTTCCCATGAGGTCCAGGTAGTCGTCCCGCATCTGGAAGGCCTGGCCGTAGAGGAGGCCAAAGCGCCTTAGGGCCTCCCGCACCGCCCCGTTTGTGCCCTTCAGGACCGCCGCCCCTTCCGTGGCCAGGGCCATGAGGGCCGCGGTCTTGGCGGTGATGATGCGCTCGTAGTTCTCCAGGCTGTAGTCCTCCAGGGCCGCCACTTGGAACTGCAGGACCTCCCCTTCGGAAAGCACCCGGGCGGTCTCGGCGAACATCTCCACGAGCTCGAGGCTCCCCGTCTTGGCGATGACGTGGAGGAGGCGAGAAAGGAGGAAATCGCCCGAGAGGACGGAAACCGCGTTGCCGTAGCGCCGGTAGGCGGCCTCCTTCCCCCGGCGGAGCTCGGCCTCGTCTATGAGGTCGTCGTGGAGGAGGGTGGCGGAGTGGAGAAGCTCCACCGCCAAGGCAAGCTCCAGCTCAAAAGGGGCCCCCCCCAGGGCTCTGGAGGCCAAAAAAGCCAGCCGCGGCCGGATGCGCTTTCCCCCGGCCGTTACCAGGTCCTGGTGGATGAGCCGGATGAAGAGGATCTCGGACCGGACCAGCTGGCCCAGGGCCTCTTCAAAGCGGAGGAAGAAGGGCGTTAGCTCAGGCAGATTCGTCCCCACCTGGCCCAGTATAAGGCCCGGACTCCAAAGGCTTTGGAGTCCGGACCCCCTTCCTTACCTCCTAAGGTCCCACCACCACCGCTACCGAGCCACCCTGAGCCTGGCCTTGCACGCGCCTAGAAGTGTCCTCAAACACCACCACCACATCCCAGGTGCCGGTATCCTCATCGGAGAAAGCCCGACTGAAGCCAACCGAGGTCCCCTGGCCAGAGTAGGCTTCCACGGGCACACCATTCCTCCGCAGGAACGCGGTGTACCGAACAGTGGTGGAGAAGTTCACGGTCCAGGTGGCCGTGCCAGGAACGGTAACCGTGGCGTTATCTACACCCACTATTGCGGTAGGCCTGGCGACGCCCCTATTCACCCTCACATCCAGTTCCTGGATGTTGCGCAAGGTGGTATCCTGGGCATCCACCGCCACCACCCGCAGGCAGTAGGCGCCGTCGTTAATGTAGGGATAAGCGTCCAGGGGAACCGCCATGTAGAAGAGGCCGTAGGGGCTTGCCTCGTAGCGCAGGAGGTGGTTTTCCGTGGTTGGGCTTGCGCAGCTGCCCCCGATCAGGCGGACCTCCAACGCGTGCACCCGCCCCGAGTCGTCGGTCACGTCCCCCATGAGATAGAAGAAGCCCCCTGCCAAAACCGTACCCGAAGCCGGCTGGTAAAGGACCAGGGCGGGAGGCAGGTTAGAGTCCACCTGCACCTGAACGGGAATCTCCTGGTAGATGCGATAGGTGGTGCCCGCTACCACCACCCGGCCCTCCACCACCAAGCGGTAGCGGTCCGCCGGGACATTCCCCAAGTCCAGAAGGGCTTCGGCCACGCTGTCCTCATCGTCCGGAGGTTCCTGACCACTATCCAAGAGGGGCTGTTCTTTAACTAAATTGCCCCGGTAATCGTACACCCGAGCCCAAAGGTTATGCCCACCCTGAGAAACCCAAGTGAATGGGGTCCCCTGCTTTGCCACGCTGGCCCTCACGGTAAACTGTACCCCCACCCTGCCTTCGGATTGGGGTTCGAGGATGCTTAGAGAAGGCGGCACACCCTGGTTGCGCACCTGCACCTGGATTTCTTCCTCGCCCCGGTTACCAGAGGCGTCATGGGCCACTGCCTTCAAGGAAAGTGGCCCATCGTCAAAGCCCGTGGTGTCCAAGGAGAAAGTGTAGACAGAGCCCACCAAGGTTCCAATCCCGAGAAGCTGGCCCCCCGCAAAGAACCTTACCTCCTCTACGCTTTGGTTATCCAAAGCCCTGACCCTCAGGGTAATAGTCCCTGCCACGCTTTGCCCGTCCAAAGGATCCAGCCAGCTCACCTGAGGGGGAGAGGCGTCAGGGTTGTTGAGGTTAGCCTGTAGCTCACCTATACCCTGCAGACGATTGCTGTTCAAAGCCACCGCTCGCAAAGTCACTGGACCGTTGGCAAAACTCTGCGTATCCCAAGTCAGCTCCCAATATCCCCCCCTCCGAATAGCAGAGCCCAAGAGGAAAGTCTGCCCAGCAGAGGATTCCGCCAGGAAGTAAACCTGCTCCACGTCCGGAACATCCCAAGCTTGAACCGCGAGGCTTACCGAACCCTGCAAGGGGGCATTTGGAGAGGGGGCAACCCAGGTCAACTGGGGAGGCTGATTATCCAGCGTAACCTTAATGGACGCTTCACCATGGTTCCCAGCCTGGTCCTTAACCGTGGCCCGTAGTGTATAGGCCCCATCTATCTGTCCAGAAAGACTCCATGTGTTCCCGGAAAGGGGTTGCCCATTGACCTCGTATTGCAGAGAAGTTGGGTCGGGGTTCTCGTCGTCAACCAATACTGAAAGGTTAACCGTCACCACGCCGCCCACCGTGGCCCCATCCACCGGGTTCACCCACCGCACCACCGGCGGCGTGTTGTCCACCGTCACCCCCACCAAAGCCTCAGACGCGTTCCCACTCCGGTCCACCGCCACTGCACGCAGCGTATGACTGCCGTCCGGAAGCCT
>NZ_JBBIMD010000076.1:0-9509 GCF_037444525.1 Thermus sp.
GGTGGCCTACGCCGCGGTGGAGGCAGGGGTAGGAGGGGAGAAGGACGCCACCAACGCCCTGGGGCGGGTGGCCCTCACCGTCCTCACCAACGTGGGGGAGGACCACCTGGAGGCCCTAGGGGGCTCTCTGGAGGCCGTGGCCCGGGACAAGGCGGGGGCCATCCGGGAGGGGGTGCCGGTGGTCACGGGGGCAAGGGGGGTGGGGCTGGAGGTGGTGCGGGAGGTGGCCGCCCTCCGCGGGGCGCCCCTTCACCTCCTGGACCCCGAAGACCCCCTTTTCGCCCTCCCCGCGCCCCCTGCCCTAAGGGGGGCCTTCCAGGAGGAAAACGGCCGCCTGGCGGCGGCCGCCCTCCGCCTCTTGGGCTTTCCCGAGGAGGCCATCGCCCGGGGGCTCCGGGAGGCCCGAAACCCTGGGCGCCTGGAGCGTTTCCTGGTGGAGGGGGTGGAGGTCTATCTGGACGGGGCCCACAACCCTCCGGCGGCGGAGGCCTTGGCCCGGGAGTTTTCTACTTATCACCTCCTCTTTGGGGCCTTTCCCCGGAAGGACATCGGAGGGGTTCTGGCCCGCCTCCTGCCCCAGGCCAAGACAGTGCGCTACGCCCGGGCGGGGGAGGGGGCCTCGAGGGTGGGGGAGCCCTTCTTTGAGGACCCCAAGGAGGCCCTAGAGGATGCCCTTAAGGCCGCCCAAAAGGACGGCCTGCCCGTTCTCGCCACAGGTTCCTTGTACCTGGTGGGGGCCCTGAGGGGCTTGCTGGCCCCTTGGGGTGGTCTAGCGGGCTTCCGCCAGGACCCTCCCTGAAGGGTCGGCGAAGACCACCCGGTCCACCCGGGGAAGCTCCAGGAGGACGTAGGGGCTGGTGAGGGCCTGGGTGACGATGGCCCCCCTGGGGGGGCTCTTGAGCTCCAGGATCACCCGGGCGGTGGGGCCGCTAAAGGTCACCCCCACCACCTCGAGGCCGTACCCCCCCGTGGGCTTCAGCCCCCAGAAGAAGGCGGCCACACTGCGGGTGCGGAAGTCCACGCTGGGGGCAGGAGGGCGGGGGATGCGGTTCCCCACCACCAGGTTCCAGACCTCCGCGAAGCGGGTAGGGTCCTTGGCCAAGAGGGCCCGAGGCTCTTCCGCCCCGTAGGCGGCGTTGGTGCCCCGGTCCAGGAGGCGGTAGCTGGGGGCAGGGGGGCTCACCAGCTCCACTTTAAGCCCATACTGGACCAGGAGGGCCTCCACCCCATAGGCCATGGGGGTGGGCTCCAGGGGAAGGGGCTTCAGCACGGGCTCCGAAAGGTGGAAAAGCACCACCTGCCGCCCGCCCCGCCGGGCCAGGATCTCCCGGAGGAGGACGGCGGTTTCCGAGGGGAGGAAGGTGGGGAGGTCGGGGGTGCGGTAGTCCATGGGCTGGACCAGGCTCCGCCTTTCCCCGGCCCTTAGGGGCCCGGTGAGCTGGACCCAACCCGTACCGTCGTGGAGCCAGGTGGCCCGGAGGGGGACCTCGGTGCGCACCTCCAAGGCCCCCCCCACCAGGCCCCGCACCGCCTCCGCCTGGGGCTTCAGGGCGGGCCCCACCTCCCGTAGGAGGGGGCTTCCCTCCACCCATAGGGCCCGGGGCATGGCCCAGAGGCTTTCCCCCTTGGCCCCCTCCAGCCTTAGCACTTTCCCCCCTACCTTCACCTCCCTGGGCTCCCCGTAGAAGTAGGTCCAGCGCTCCGTGCTTTCGGGGAAGAGGAGCTGGGCCTCCTTCACCCAGTAGCCCGAGGTTTCCAGCACCAGCTCGCACCCTGCTAGGGCCGTGGCCCCGAGGAGAACCATGAGGGTCTTGCGCATGGTTCCATCATAGGGCCAAAAGGGTCCCTTGGGGTTTAGCCTTCGTTTAGGCTCGGCTCCTGGGGTCCAGGGCGTCCCGCAGGCCATCCCCCAGGAGGTTGAAGGCCAAAACGGTGAGCATGATGAAAAGCCCGGGGAAGATCATGGTCCAGGGAGCGTTCATGGCGTAGCCCCCCTTGAAGCTGTCGGCGATCATGGCCCCCCACTCGGGGGCGGGGGGCTGGGCCCCTAGGCCCAGGAAGCCCAAGGCGGCGGCCTCGAGAGTGGCGGTGCCGATGGAAAGGGTGGCCTGGACGGTGAGGGGCGGGAGGGTGCCGGGCAGAAGGTGTTTCAGGAGGATCCGCCCTGGGCTTGCCCCCAGGGCGTGGGCCGCCTGCACGTAGTCCAGCTCCCTTAGGGAGAGGACCATGGAGCGGGCCAGACGGATGTACACCGGTACCTGGACGATGCCGATGGCCAGCATGGCGTTCTGCAGGCTGGGGCCCGAAACCGCCACGATGGCGATGGCCAGAAGGGTGCCGGGAAAGGCCAAGAGGAGGTCGGACAGCCAGAGGATCCCGAGCTCCACCCGGCCCCGGAAAAACCCTGCCAGAAGGCCCAGCAGGGTGCCCAGGACCAGCCCGATGCTTACGGAGATGACCCCCACCTGCAAGGAGATGCGGCTCCCATGGAGCACCCGGGTGAAGATGTCCCGCCCCAGGTGGTCGGTTCCGAAGGGGTGCTCCAGGGAAGGGGGCTTAAGCCGGCTCAGGTAGTCCCGGTCCGTGGCGGGATCGTAGGGCTTAAGCACGGGTACGAGAAGCGCCAGGAGGACCAGGGCCAGGGTGAGGACCAGGCCCACCCGGCCGGAGGGGGAGCGGAGGAAGCGCTTTAGGGCTTTTCGGGTTGGGGTTTCCATGGGGTCACCTGTACTGGATCCGGGGATCCAAAAGGGCGTAGGAGAGGTCCACCAGCAGGTTGACCAATACGAAGGCCAGGGCCACCACCAAGACCCCTGCTTGGACCACGGGGTAGTCCCGGTTGAGGATGCCCTCGTAGATGTACGACCCGATGCCCGGCCAGGAAAAGATGGTCTCCGTGAGGATGGCCCCGCCCAGAAGGGTGCCGAACTGGAGGCCCACGATGGTCACCACGGGCAAGAGGGCGTTTTTCAGGGCATGCTTCAGGATAACCTGGCGCTCGGCCAGGCCCTTGGCCCGGGCGGTGCGCACGTAGTCCTGGGAGAGGACCTCCAGCATGGCGCTGCGGGTGATTCGGGTCAGGATGGCTAAGGGGATGGTCCCCAGGGTGAGGGCAGGAAGAAGGAGATGGCGCAAGGCATCCCAGAGAACATCCCCCCGGAGGGCGAGGAGGCTATCCAGAAGGAGAAAGCCGGTTAAGGGGCGGTAGTCTATGGCCAGGTCGGTGGAAAGCCTGCCCCCTGTGGGGAGCCAGTGGAGGTTTACCGCGAAGAGGTAGACGAGGAGGAGGCCCAGCCAGAAGACGGGCATGGAAACCCCCACCAGGGAGAGGCTCATGGAGAGGGTATCCAGGAGGCTGTTCTTGCGCACAGCGGCCAGGATGCCCACGGGGATGCCCAGGGCCACGGCCACCAGGGTGGCCGCCAGGGCCAGCTCAAAGGTGGCGGGCCAGCGCCGTTTGAGCTCGTCGGCCACGGGGATGGTGGAGACCGTGCTGGTGCCCAGGTCCCCCGTGAGGACGCTCTTCAAAAAGGTGAGGTACTGCACGTATAGGGGCCGGTTTAGCCCCAGCTTCTCCCGCAGGGCCTCCAGCTGTTCTGGGGTGCCCCGCTCCCCCAGGATGGCCTGGGCGGGGTCCCCGGGGATGAGCTGGAGGAAGAGGAAGACCAGGAGGGTTATGCCGATGAGCACCGGGAAAAGGCCCAAAAGGCGTCTGAAAGTGTAGCTCCACATTTGTTGTAAGAAACCCGGACCCCCCCCAAGGGGGGTCCGGGCTAAAACGCGCTACCGCTTCTCAATGGTCTCAAAGGACTCGGAGCCCAAGGGGCTTGGCGTCCAGCCGGTGATGTTCTTCCGCTTGGCCAAAAGGGGCTGGGAGTGGACGATGGGGATGCGGAGGGCGAGGTTGAAGGTGAGCTCGTCCGCCTGCTGGTAAAGCCGCTTCCGCTCTTCCGCGTTGGCGCTGGTGGCCGCCTTGGTGAGGAGGTCCCCCAGTTCCTTCTTTTCAGGGGTTCCCCCCTTTTGGCACGGACCAAGTATAAAGCGCCCCTTGCGGGGCGCGCAAGTCCGGGGAAAGCGCTTCAGCCCTCCCCCAGGTAGGCCTTCTGCACCTCGGGGTTCTGGGCAAGCGCCCTCGCTGGGCCCTCGAGGCCAATCTCCCCCGTGGCCAGCACGTACCCCCGGTGGGCGATCTGTAGGGCCAGACGGGCGTTTTGCTCTACCAGGAGGATGGTTTTGCCCTCCTGGTTGAGCTTAAGGATGGTCTCAAAGATGAAGTCCACCAGCACCGGGGCAAGGCCCATGGAGGGCTCGTCCATGAGGAGGATCCGGGGGTTTTGCATCAGGGCCCGGCCGATGGCCAGCATCTGCTGCTCCCCCCCGGAGAGGGTCCCCCCCTTCTGGCCCCGGCGCTCGTAGAGCCTGGGGAAGAGAGCGAAGACCATCTCCTTGCGCTCCTGCACCACCTTCCGGTCCTGCTCCAGGTAGGCCCCAATCTCCAGGTTCTCCTCCACCGTAAGCCGGGGGAAGATGCGCCGTCCCTCGGGCACGTGCCCTACCCCCAGGGCCACGATCTGGTGGGCGGGCAGGCGGTGGATGGGCCGGCCTTGGAAGAGGACCTCTCCCTCTTTGGGCCTCACCAGGCCGCTGATGGTCCTTAGGGTGGTGCTCTTCCCGGCCCCGTTGGAGCCGATGAGGGTTACGATCTCCCCCTCCTCCACCCTCAAGGAGACCCCTTTTAGGGCGTGGATGTGCCCGTAGTAGGTGTGGACCTTCCTGAGCTCCAGGAGACTCATGCCCCACCTCCCGCTGCCCCCTTGCCCAGGTAGGCCTCGATGACCCTTGGGTTTTGCCGCACCTCCTCGGGGGTGCCCTCGGCGATCTTGGAACCGTACTCCAGTACGGCGATGCGGTCGGAGATGCGCATGACCAGGCGCATGTCGTGCTCAATGAGGACCACGGTGATGCCAAGCTCGCCCCTGAGCTTTTGGATGAAGGCCTGAAGCTCCTCCGTCTCCCTGGGGTTCATGCCCGCAGCGGGCTCGTCCAGGAGGAGGAGCCTGGGTTTCAGGGCCAAGGCGCGGGCGATCTCCAGGCGGCGCTGCTCCCCGTAGGGAAGGTTTTTGGCTAGCTCGTCCTTGCGGTGGAGGAGGCCCACGTAATCCAATAGCCGCTTCGCCTCCTCCTCGGCCCGCCTCTCCTCCTTCCGGGCCAGGGGGGTGCGGAGGAGGGCGTGGAAGTAGGGCACCCGGGTGTGGATGTGCATCCCCACCAGGATGTTCTCCAATACAGTCATGGCCCCGAAGAGGCGGATGTTCTGGAAGGTGCGCCCTACCCCCTCCTTGGCGATGCGGTCCGGGGAGAAGCCGGTCACCTCCTTGCCGAAGAGGAGGATCTTTCCCTCGTCGGGGGCGTAGATCCCGGTGAGGAGGTTGAAGAAGGTGGTCTTGCCCGCCCCGTTGGGGCCGATGACGGAGAAGATCTCCCGTTCCCGGACCTCGAGGCTCACCTCGTTCACCGCCACAAGCCCCCCGAAGCGCTTGGTGACCTTGTGGACCTCCAGGGCCTTCATGCCTCCTCCATCTCCGCCCGGTGGCGTTTCTCAGGGATCAGGCCTTCGGGCCGGAAGATCATCATGAGGACCAGGATAATCCCGAAGACCAACCGTTCGTACTTGGCGGGGTCCACCTGGCTTGGGATCTGGGGCAGGCTGGTGCGGACAAACTCGCTGAAGGTTTTGAGCACGTCCAGGTTCAGGATGGTGAGGGCCGCCGCCCCCAGGATGGACCCGGGGATGGAGCCCATGCCCCCCAGGATCACCATGGCCAGGATGGTGATGGAGGCCAGCAGGGTGAAGGACTCCGGGGAGACGAAGGTCCTCTGGGCGGCGAAGATGACCCCCATGACCCCGGAGAAGGCTGCCCCCGTCATGAAGGCCAGGAGCTTGGTGGGCAGGAGGGGGATGCCCATGGAGCGGGCGGCGATCTCGTCCTCCCGGATGGCCACCCAGGCCCGGCCAAAGCGAGAGTTGGCCAGGTTCAGGTTCACCAGCACCACCAGCCCGATCATGAGGAGGACCAAGAGGTAGAAGAAGAGCTGGTAGTCCGTGCGGGCGTCCAGCTGGAGACCTAGGGAGGCCGCGAGGCTGTGGAACCAGTCTATAGGGGGGCGCTGTACGGGGGTGATGCCCTGGGGCCCGTTGGTGAAGTTGATGGGGTGGTCCAGGTTGTTGGCCAGGATGCGCACCACCTCCCCAAGGCCCAAGGTGACGATGGCCAGGTAGTCCCCCCTAAGCCTCAGGGCGGGAAGGCCGATGAGGAGGCCAGTGATGGCGGTGGTGACGATGGCGATGGCCATGAAGAGGTACATGTACTCCCCGGGAAGGGGGAAGTTCCCCTGCATGAAGTTCCTGGCCTGCTCGCTCCCGAAGATGGCCCAGGTGTAGGCTCCCACGGCGAAGAAGGCGGCGTAGCCCAGGTCCAAAAGCCCGGCCATCCCCACCACCACGTTGAGGCCTAGGGCCATGGCCGCGTAGATGCCGATCTGGATGCCGAGCTCAAAGATGAAGGTGTTGGCGAACCCCGCCACGGGCACGGAAAGGAGGAGGATGGCAAGGCCCAAGAGAACCTGGAGGAAGCGGGGCACCTTCAAGGTGGTGAGGGCCACCAGGATGCCCACAAGCCCAATGAGGCCCAGGGTGTTCCCCGAGGCCCTAAGCCCCAGGGTGAAGCCTAGGGTGAGGAGGGCCAGGCTAAGCCCCCTCTGGCCCGAGGAGAAGCGGCCAAAGGCGGTGACCCCTAGGGCCAGGAGGCCGAAGAGGGCGCTTAAGGCCCCTGGGGCTAGCCAGGTGAAGAGGAGGAAGCCGAAGGTGAGGGCGATGGCGGTCATACCTTCTCCTTGACCATCTGCCCCAGGAGGCCCTGGGGCCGCACCAGGAGGATAAAGATGAGGATGAGGAAGGCCACCACGTCCTTGTACTCCGTGCCGAAGTTGCCGTTCGTGAGGATGGGCAGGTAGGTGCCGAAGAAGTTCTCCAGCTGTCCCAGGACAAGCCCGCCCAGCATGGCCCCGGGGATGTTGCCGATGCCCCCAAGCACCGCCGCGGTGAAGGCCTTGATGCCAGGGAGGAAGCCCACGTAGGGGTTCACCGTGGTGTACATGAGGGCGAAGAGGACCCCCGCCACCCCACCCAAGGACCCCCCAATGAGGAAGGTGCGGGAGATGATCCGGTCCGGGTCAATGCCCATGAGGCTGGCGGTGTGGAGGTCCTGGGCCACCGCCCGGATGGCCACCCCCAGCTTGGTGCGGTTCACCAGGTAGGTGAGGCCCAGCAACATGAGGATGGAGACCACGATGACGATAAAGGCCTTGGTCTGGGCAAAGATGTCCCCCCCGAAGAGCTTCACCGAGCCCTCGAGGTCCTCCACGGTGTGCATCCCTAGGAAGAACTCGTTGTGCCACAGGCCCTCAATGAGCCGCACCAGGTCCTGCAGGATGAAGGACACCCCGATGGCGGTGATGAGGGGCACCAGGCGGTTGGTGGTGCCCCTTTTCCTCAAGGGGCGGTAGGCGAAGCGCTCCACCAAGATGGCCGTCCCCCCGGCGATAAGCCCCCCTAAGAGGAGGGCGAAGAGAAGGAGCAGGTAGCCGTTGGGCACCAGGGGCCCCAGGTAGCGGAAGACTTCCACCCCCACCACCGCCCCGATCATGAAGATCTCCGAGTGGGCAAAGTTGATGAGCTCCAAAACGCCGTACACCATGGTGTACCCAAGGGCCACCATGGCGTAGACGAAGCCCAAAAGGAACCCGTCAAAGATGACCTGGGGAAGAAGCGCAAGGATCTGTTCTAGCAAGACGCCTCCTTTTTCCCGGCACAAGGGGTGGCCTCGTGGGCCACCCCTTGTCTACACCACCTTCTTACCTTGCCGCAGGGGGTGCCACTTCCACCACGCGGATCAGCTTGTTATCGGCCCAGTTGCCGGTGCCCGCCACCTGCATGATGAAGTACTTGGCCTTCTTGATGTCCCCCTTCTCGTCAAACTCAATGGTGCCGGTGAGGCCCTCCATCTTGACCGCCCGCACCGCTTTGGACACCTGCTCCCGGGTGGGCTTCTTGCCCCCGTTGTCCTTGATGGCCTTTTCCAAGGCGGTCAGGATCACGTTGGCCGCGTCGTAGGCGTAGATGCCGAAGCCCTCCACGTCCTTGCCGTACTTCTGCTTGAAGCGCTGGGCGAAGGCCTTGGCCTTGGGGAAGGCGGACACAGGGCCGGCCACCGTGGTGTAGTAGGTGCCCTTGGCCGCCTGGGAGCCTGCCAGGCGCTCAAACTCGGCGGAGTCCAGGCCGTCGCCGCCCATGAGGCGGGTGGTGAGGCCCCGTTCGCGGAGCTGCTTCACGAAGGGCCCGATCTGGCTGTAGATGCCCCCGAAGTAGATGAGCTGGGGAACAGGCCGGGCGCCCCGGATCTGGTTGATGATGGGCACGAAGTTGGAGGTTTCCTCGGTGCCCACGAAGGCCACCGCTCGGCCGCCCAGGGCTTCAAAGCGCTTCTTGAACTCCTCCGCCAGGCCCTGGCCGTAGGCGGTCTTGTCGTGGATGATGAAGACCGTGTTGACCTTCAGGTTGTTGAAGGCGTACTCCGCCCCCGCGGGACCCTGCACGTCGTCGCGGCCGCAGATGCGGTTCACGTTGGGGAGCTTGCGGTCCGTGACCCTGGGGTTGGTGTTGGCGGGGGAGACCATGACCAGGTTCACCCGGGCGTAGACCTCGCTGGAGGGGATGGCCACGCCGGAGTTCAGGTGGCCCACCACGCCCAGGATGTCGGGGTCGTTGATGATGCGGTTGGCGTTGGCCACGCCCACGTCGGGGTTGGCCTGGTCATCGTAGGGGACGAACTGGAGGTCAAACCCCAGCTGCTTAAAGCGGGCCTTGGCCTCCTCCACCGCCAGTTCCGCCCCCAGCTTAATCTGCTCCCCCAAGGCCGCTTGGGGGCCGGAGAGGGGGGACTGGGAGGCGATCTTGATGACGTTTTGCCCCAGGGCCATGCCCAGGGCGGCCACCCCTGCTACCACGAAACCCAGTTTCCTCATAGCTCACCTCCTCTAAAGAGCACGCGTTCGCGTTGCGGCCCCATTCTAAGGGGGGGGTAGGGCCTTCTGTCAACGCCCTGTAGTTGGCCAGCACATTTGAGACTCTGTGGGGACCCCCTCCTCCTTGAGCTTGGCCAGGAACCCCAAGGGCGCAAGACCCCCCAAAGCCCGGTGCAGCCTCCGCCCGTTGTAGTAGTCCAAATACGCATCCAACTCCCGCTGAAGCCCCTCAATCCCAGAAGGCAGAGGACGCGTGTAAAACTCGTCCCGAAACGCCCGCTGCATGCGCTCCACATGCCCATTCAACTTGGGACTCCGCGGAGGAAGCTCAAACAACCGGATGCCCAAACCCCTACAGGCCTCCTCAAACTCCGCCATAAACTCGCTACCCCCATCCACCTGCACCGCCCGGATGGGAAACGGAC
>NZ_JBBIMD010000077.1:0-8389 GCF_037444525.1 Thermus sp.
CTTTGGCCCCCGGGGGGAGGAGGGGGGGATGGGTGTTTATGCACGGTATGCGGGAGGTGCAAGTTTTGAGTTGCACGAGATGCTTCCCCGTCAGGGGATTGCGACCTTCCTCCTCCATGGCCCGGACTTCTCTTTCCCCAAACAGTTGCACGAGATGCTTCCCCGTCAGGGGATTGCGACCTACGAAACTCTCCATCCCCCCCTGGAGCAGGAGCCTTGGTTGCACGAGATGCTTCCCCGTCAGGGGATTGACAACCGCGTACCCCGCGCTAAGATGGGTACATGAGAAAAAAGCCTTATGCCATCGCCTATGACATTCCGGACGATAACCGCCGCATAAAGCTGGCTACCCTCTTAAAAAGCTACGGAGAACGGGTGCAGCTTTCCGTGTTTGAGTGCTATCTAGACCCTAAGCTTCTGGAAGACCTGAAGGCTAGGGCCCGAAAGGTGTTAGATCTTTCGGAAGACGCCCTTCGCATCTACCCCATTGCCGGAACGGTAGAAGTGCTGGGGGTGGGGCCTCTGGCGGAGGAGGCCCGGTTTGCCGTAGTCTAGGTTCGGCAGTGCAAATGTCACAGGCCAGCGGAAAGCAGGGGGTTAAACTGACCATAGTATGGCGCCAGATGCCAAGGACCTCGCCCTAGCCGCCCTCCTCCACGATGTGGGCAAGCTCTATTCCCGTGCCCGTTGGGGGGATCGGGACAGCGAGGTGCCCGACCGCACCCACACCGCCTACACCGCCCTCTTCGTCCGCAAACACCAGGACCTTTTCCAAAGGGCCAGGATAGACCCCGAATGGCTTGCCCAAACGGCAAGCCGCCACCACGAGGGCTGGCACAACCGGCCAGAATACCAGCCCAAGAAGCCGGAAGAGTGGTGCGTGGCCTTGGCAGACACCTACGCCTCGCAGGAGCGGGAAGAGGGGGAAGGCGGCCAAAGCCCGCCCCAAGTGCCCCTAGCCCCACCCTTCAAGGCCCTGAGGGTTCAGGGGCAGGAGGGAGGGGCAGGGGGGTATAGCCCCGTCTACGCCCTAAACGGCAAGACGGAAACCGGCCTCCGCCCCGGGGCCCTCTACCCGGAGGAGCGGCCCCATCTCTCCAAGGACGCGTACGGGAGGCTGCTTGAGCGCCTCGAGGCCCGCCTCTCGGAGATGGCCCGCCTCCCCCTGATGACCCGAAAGGCCCTCCTGGCCAACCTGGCCCTGGCCTTTCAGGAGACCTTGAGCCTGGTGCCGGCCGACACCCAAAGCGAACCCGACGTGTCCCTCTACGATCACCTGCGCCTATCGGCCGCCATCGCCCACGCCCTCTGGCTCTACCACAAGGGGCAGGCTGGCATAGAAGACCTCCGGCGGGACCGGGAGAAGTTCCTCCTTGCGGTGGGGGACCTGGGAGGCATCCAGGGGCACATCTACCGCATCGCCGGGGCGGAGACGGGGGTGGGGGGCATCGCCAAGCGGCTTCGGGCGAGGAGCCTCGAGGTGAGCCTGGCAGCGGAGGCCATGGCCCTAGGCCTCCTCTTCCGCCTGGGCCTCACCCCCCTCAACCGCATCCTGGGGGCCGGGGGGAAGTTCTACCTCCTCCTGCCCCACACGGAAGAAGCCCTAAAGGCCCTGCAGGAAGCCCAGGAGGCCTGGGGCCGGTGGGCGCTTAGGCGGGGGGGAAGCCTGGTGCCCCATCTCGCCTGGGTGGCCTTCCAGGGAGCGGACTTCAGGGACTTCGCCGGGGTGCTGGCCAAGGCCCACCAAGCCCTGGCCCTGGCCAAGCTCAGGCCCTTCCCCTTCCTCAGGCACACCGAGGAAACCCTAAAGGACCCCTTGCGCCCCTGCGCGGCCTGCGGCCTCCTGCCCGCGGAAGAGGACGAGCCCGGAAGCCTCTGCCCGGACTGCAAGCGGGAAAAGGCCATGGGGGCCCTCCTCCCGAGGAGCGAACGGGTGGGCTTCTTTGGGGAAAGGGCCCCCGCCCCCTTTTTCCCCTTCCCCCACCTGAAGGCCGCCTTGGGGGATGGGGAAGCGGAGCACATTTACCGGGCCCGGGTGGACTTCCGCCCGGAGGAAACCCCTTCCGAGGTCAAGCCCCTCCTGGGCCACCTGCCCCGGGTGGAGCACGCCCTAAGGGCCACGGGTAAGACCCTGGAGGAGTACGAGGCCTGGGCCCAGGAAGAAGGCCTTTTGGAGGAGGAAACCTCCCCCGAACGGGTCCTCACCTTCGGGGAACTGGCCGCCCTCTCCCGGGGGGCGCCCTACCTGGGGGCCCTAATGCTGGACGCGGACCGCATGGGGGAGGCCTTCGCCACCGGCTTCCGCAGGGAAGGGCGAAGCCTCGCCACCCCCAGCCGCCTGGCCTCCCTCTCCCGCACCCTGGAGGTCTTCTTCAGCGCGGAGGTCCTGGGCCTCATCCAAACCCCCCTGCTCTACGCCAACCGGCTGGGCTGGGACGCCCTCGAGGCTCAGGAAAAGGCCAAGCGCTACCCCCTCATCTACAGCGTCTACTCCGGGGGGGACGACCTCTTCCTCCTCGGGCCTTGGGACGCCCTACTGGACTTCGCCCTGGACCTGGAACGGCTCTACCGCCTCTTCACCCGCCACGAGGCCTTAAGCCTCTCCGGGGGCTTCCTCCTCACGGGCCCAAGCCTCCCCCTCCCGAGCCTCACCCAGGCCCTCTCGGAGGCGGAAAAGGCGGCCAAGGGGGCGGGCCGGGGGCGGCTTTTCCTCTTCGGGCAGGCGGTGGCCTGGCCCACCCTGAGGGACTTGCGCCCTTGGGTGGAGGACCTGAGGCGGGACCTACGGGAAGAGCGCCTCTCCCGGGCCCAGGTCTACCGCTGGCTTGCCCTTTGGCGGCGCTTCTGGCAGGAGGAGGACGAGGGGGAAAGGATGCGCTACAAGCCCCTCCTGGCCTACGCCCTAAGGCGGGTGCGGGAGCGGGACAAGGCCACCTGGAGGAGATACCTAGGGCTTCTGGACCACCAAAGCCCCCTCTGGCAACACCTCCCCGTGTGGGTGCAGTGGGGGCTTTACCTGGAAAGGAGGGCGTGAATGCCGGCGCTGGAGTTTTTCAAGGATAGGGAGAAGGGCGTGCTGGACCCCACCCTCTTTGAGCGGGCCCGAAAGGTGGCGGAGGAGCTGGTGGGGGAGGGCGAGCTCAGGT
This sequence comes from Thermus sp., assembly GCF_037444525.1. Classification (GTDB taxonomy): domain Bacteria; phylum Deinococcota; class Deinococci; order Deinococcales; family Thermaceae; genus Thermus. The sequence goes on from NZ_JBBIMD010000077.1 coordinate 3,147, forward strand.
CCAGCCAGTTCCGCAACTACTTCGCGGAGCTTAGGGCCTTGGAAAACCGCTTTGAGCGGGAAAGGCAGGAGGACGAGGCCCTGGCCTTCGCCCGGCTCGTGCCCCAGCTGGAGCTCCTCAAGGCCAAGCTGGCGTACAACACCCGCGCCCAAGGCCCCTTGCGCAACGCCAAGCGGTTTGTGGCCTTTCTGGAAGAGGCCCTGGACGCGGGCAAGCGGAGCCCAAAGGACTTTGAAGCCATGATGAAGTACGTGGAGGCGGTCCTGGCCTACTTCTACGCCAAGGGCCAGTAGGAGGGAGCATGAAGCTCAGGAAGATCATCCGCATCCGGGCCATCCTCCTGGCCAAGTCCGGCCTAAGGATCGGCATGAGCCGGGACCAAATGGCCATCGGCGACCTGGACAACCCCGTGATCCGCAACCCCCTCACCGAGGAGCCCTACATCCCGGGCTCGAGCCTCAAGGGAAAGCTCCGCTACCTCCTGGAGTGGGCCCTAGGGGGAGACTACATCCTGAAATCCAAGGACAAGCACGTCTACGCCTCCCCAAACTCCGAGGACCCCGTGGCCCGCATCTTTGGCCTGGCCCCGGAAAACAACCCCGCGAGCCTAAGGGTGGCCCAGGAACGGGGCCCCACCCGCCTCCTGGTGCGGGACGCCTACCTCACGAAGGACTCCAAACAGGAGCTGGAGCGGGTCTCGGCCCGGGGCGGGCTTTACACGGAGATCAAGCAGGAGGTCTTCATCCCCCGCCTGGGGGGGAACGCCAACCCCCGCACCACGGAGCGGGTGCCTGCGGGGGCCCGCTTCGGGGTGGAAATGACCTACCGGGTCCTGGACCCCTTGGACGAGGAATACTTTGAAAAGTATCTCCTCAAAGCCCTGGAGCTTTTGGAGCTGGACGGCTTGGGCGGGCACATCAGCCGGGGCTACGGCCAGGTCTACTTCCTCCACCCGGAAAAGCCCCTGGAAGGGCAGGAGGGCCTGCCCCTTAGGGAACGGCTTCTCATTGAAGAGGTGTCCCTCTAGGCCATGCGGGCCACCCTCTTCCGCCTCTACTTCCAGGGCCCCCTGAAGGAGCTCCCCCGGGCCCCTACCCTCCTCGGCCACCTCCTCTGGTGGTACCGGTACGCCCACGGGCGAAAGGCCCTGGAGGAGCTTTTGGCCCGGCCTCTCCCCTTCCGCCTCTCCAGCGTCTTCCCCGAGGGGTGGCTCCCAAGGCCCAAGCTCCCCCCCATCCAGGTGGAGGAAACGGAAAGGCGAAAGGCCCTGAAAAACCTGAAGCTCTTGACCCTCGAGACCTTCGCCCGGCTGGTGGAGAAAGGAGAGGAAGCCCTTTTGGAAGCCCCCGAGCTAGAGGGCAAGGCCCCTCCCGAGCCCACGCGCCTCCGCCGGAGCCGGGTGGGGATAGACCGGGCCACGGGGGCGGCCCGGAGGGGCATCCTCTTCACCGAGGAGCTCCTCTTCCCCGACCCCAAAACCCCCTACGCCCTTTACCTGCTGGGCGACCCTCCCTTTGACCTCAAGGCGGCCCTGGCCTTCGTGGGGGAGATGGGGTATGGGGGGAAGGCCAGCGTGGGGCTTGGGCGCTTCCGGGTGGAAGGCCCCTTCCCCGCCGAGCTCCCCGAGGCCCAGGCGCCCACGGCCTACACCACCCTGGCCCCGGGGCCCCTGGAGGGGGCCCTGTACTACGAGCTCGAGGCCTACCAGGGCCGCCTGGGCGGGGGGTATGTGGGGGCCAAGCCCTTCAAGAGGCCCCACCTGCGCACCCGGGAGGGCAGCCTCTACCGGGAGGTCCCAACGCCTTTGGCCCTGGACGTGACCCCTTTAGAGCCCCCGGAGGAGGGGGTGCGGGTCTACGAGCTCCTGCAGGTCTTCCCCTTGGGGGTGAGGGTATGAGCTTCCTGGAAGCCTACCACCTAGAGCTGGAGGCCCTAAGCCCGGTGCACGTGGGCACGGGGGAGGTTTACCCGGCCTACGCCTACGTGCCCGACCGGGAGGCCAAGCAGGTCCACCTCCTGGACCCCGCGGCCCTCCTCCTCTCCCTCCCCGAGGCCCGGCGGCGGCAGTACCTGGAAAAGGTAGCCCAAGGCCCCAAGGCCGCCCAAGAGATCCTGAACTTCCTTTACCAAGAAGGCCAGCTCCCCCAAGGGGCCATCCTGCGCACCGTGGGGGCCAGCGCCGCCTTTTTCAAAACCCTGGAGGATGCCACGGAGGAGGCCGCCCTGGAGTGGCGCCCCCTCCCCCAAAGCCCCTTGGGGCCCTACCTCCCAGGCTCCAGCGTGAAGGGGGCCTTAAGGACCGCCTGGCTCTTCTGGACCCTCCTAAGGCGGGGGGAGGTGGTGGAGTTCCGGGAAGGGCGCTGGACCCTCCGCAAGGCCTCCCGGGACGGGGAGGCCCTGATCCGCCCGCCCAAGAGTCCCAAACTGCAGGACAACCAGACCTTTGAGGCCACGGTCTTGGGCTACATGGGCGGGCGGGGGCCCGACCTCTACCGGGACCCCTTCCGGGCGGTGCGGCTTTCGGACTCGGGGCCTGGGGAAGGGTTCCTAAACCGCATCGGGGTCTTCCACCCGGGGAAGGACACCCGGGGCCTGATCCTCCTGGCGGAGACCTTCCGCAAGGGAAGCCGCTTCTCCCTCTCCTTCCGTTACCACAAGGGGCTCAGCGCCCCCGAAAGGAAGGGCGTGGCCGGGCCCATTCCCCCAGGGGAACTCAAGAAGGCGCTGAGGGAGTACTACCGAAAGGTGGCGGAGTGGGAACAGGCTTTTGCGGAAGACCACGGGCTTAAGCGGGCCCTCGAGGTCTACCAGGAGCTGAAAGAGCGCCTGGAAGACCCCGAGGTCTTTCCCTTGCGGGTGGGCTTCGGCTCAGGGCGCCTAGCCCTCCGGCTTGCCCTCCTCCTTCCCGAAGACCACCTCGAGGCCCAGGAGCCCAAAACCCGCAAGACCATCGGGGCCACCAACCCCCAGGATGGCTACCCCCTGGGGTGGATGGTGGGGCGGATGAGGTAAAAGGGCCCCCGCCCGGCGGGCGGGGGCTCCTCTCCGGTCTCCCTACTCGTCCGGGATGAGGTTAAAGGGCTTGAGACGCAGGGTAAGATCCAGCTTCTTAAGGGTATAGGCCACTTGCCCGGTTCCGGTGCTGTTCACGCTTAGCCTGGCCCCGATGCGGAACTCCCCACTTTGGACCAGCGCGAAGACCTGAGGGTTGGTGTTGGAGTCAAGGGGAAGGTCCAAGCTGAAAGCGCCCGCCTGTCCAGAGGGGAGAGAAATAGAAGAAGAGCCCCACGCCACATCCCCAGTTCCGTCAAAGAGGTCTGTGTCCGAGGCAGGACCCACGCGGACCTCGAGGGTACCGCTTAGATCGCCACTGGTGTTGTTGGTAAGCTCCACCTCCCCCAAGAACCGCCCGTCCACCAGGGCCTCACCCCCTGGGAAAGAAACGGGCTGCCCCTCCTGAGCCGGGAAGGGAGCCTCCGCGCTCCCCGCCCGCACGTTCAGGGTGCCCGAGCGGTTTTCCGGAGGCAAGAAGGAGAGAAGGTCCACCTCAAAGCGGTACACGGTGTGCCCGCTGCACGCCGCCAGGAGAAAAAGCCCTAAAAACAGGGTGTTGCGGTACCAGGTACGCATCTTTACCCCCTAGAAACGCACCGCCAAAGCGATGCCGTAAACGCTACCCCCCACCAAGGGGGCCTCATGGCGGGTCAGGGCCAGGTCTAGCCCGAGGCCTTCCAAGTCAAACCCCGCCCCCAGGCCAAAGCGGAAGCCGCCCTCATACCCCACGCCCGCCCGAAGAAGCGCAAGTCCAAGGGCGTATTCCCCACCCAAGTGGAAGCTGGGAGCCGTCGCTCCAAAGGAAGCGTCCGCCCCCAGGAGCAGGCCAAGGTCCTGGAAGTGGTAAGCCCCGTTGAGGAAAAGGCTTGGAGCAAAAATATCGCCCTGTCGCTTGGCAGGGGTTTGGGTGAGGTTCCCGTTTTGGTCCACGCTGAAAGCGTAACCTTCCCAGGTCACCAGGCTGAGGAGATTTTGCACCCCCAGGCCCAGGGTGGCCTGCCCCATGTCCAAAACCACCCCCACATCCCCGCGAAGGCCATATCCCCGCCCCGGGAAAAGCCCCGAGCCCTGGGGAGCGTAGGCGATGGAGTAAAACCCGCCCACTTGGTAGTCCACAGCGCTGGGGTTGCCATCCGGGTCAAAGATGGGTCTGGCCTCAGCGTTGACCTCGACGTACCCCAAGCCGTAGAAGCCTTGACCCCGCACACCCACATAGAGCTGACCTACTTCCGGCACCTCCGGCAGGGCCGCCGCCCACCCCAGGTCCAGGGCAACCCCGGAAGAGGCCTTGGCCGTGGCGGAAAGGGTGCAAGGGGAAGGATCTTGGCGGCAGGCATCCAGATTGCCCCCCGCAAGGGCCTGGGCCAACTCTCGGCTGGGGGACACCTGCAACCCTTCAACCCCCAGGAAAGGCCCAAAGCGGAAGTAGATCCCCCCCTCGCTCCAAAGGGGAATCCAATAGAGGGGAGGGGGGTACAGGGCCGTGGGTTTAGCCCCCACCGCTCCCAGAGCAAAGGAAGGAGCTAAAGGGTTTCCCTGCCCATCGGCGATCTCCAACCGGTCCGCCCGGATGCGGAAGACCACCTCGTCGGGGCTCCGGGCATGGTTCAGAAGGAAGCTATTGGGGTGGGTGAGCTGGTCGTAGAAGGATAAGGCATCAAACCCCGTCTTGAAAGCCTGGCGGTCGGTGAAGTAGGTGAAAGGACTGGTGTCCGGGAAGGTGGGCAGGAAGCGGAGGAGTCCCAGTGGGACCATGGTTCCTTCCCTGCCGTAGCGGGAAGGATAGGCCGCGTAGGCCGGATTGCGGTCCGCCCCTTCGGGCCCCGGGAGGACCAGCCCCCCCATCCCTAGGCTCCGCACCCCTTGGGCTTGGCCTATAGGGACCAGGCCCACCAGAAGGGCTATGGTCCAGCCCAGAACCATCTTCGCCTTCAGCCTCATACGCACCTCCTTTAAACGCCGCCCTGCGGCTTCATTCATAGTAACACAAAAGTGGGGTATACCTGCCCTTGACAGCCTTAAAGGAGAGACCCCAGCATTTAGCTATGCCCTCCGCAGAACTCCAAACCCAGCTGGAAGAAGCCCGGAAAGCCCTCTACGAGAAGCTAGACCGTGGGGAAGACCCCAGCCCCTTCTACAACGAGACCGTCTGGCCCCTCCTCCTGGCCCTTTGGCGGGAAGACCCTCCG
>NZ_JBBIMD010000078.1:0-8356 GCF_037444525.1 Thermus sp.
CCAGTGGACTCCAGGCGTGCCCCGCAGGCAGGGTCAAGCTAAACCCCGCCTCGTCCAGATACCCCACCGCCCCCTTCCCCTCCCGGGCCCCCTTTTCGCCTCCCCCTCCTCCGGGGTCGGCCTCCCCGAGGGCAGATGCCGGGTCCGCTTCCCCACGCGCCCCATGGCCCCTGGGCCAGGGTCCAGAGCCGGTCCTCCCCCAGTTTCTCCCGGAGGGAGGGCTTGACCTCCTCCGGGGAAGGCGGCGATGGGGGGTGCGGTCCACCCCTCGTGGGCCAGGCGGACCATGAGGGCCCACCTGGGGTCTTGGGGTGGGCCTCAGGGTTCTGGGAGAGCCCAAGCAAAAGCGCGTCTCCCTCCGGGGTCAGGTGGATGGGGATGGGAGCGCCCATGGGGAGATTCCAAGACAGGTGCGCTTGGCCGGATTTCCGATTTTGTGCCAAGCCCTCGGATGGTGCGGTGTCAACAAAACGGTCCGTCCTTCCGGGCGGGTAGCAATCGTGGCCTGCTTTACCCCCATCGCGGTGAACCCGGACCAGATGGGTGGGGTGCCCTGCGTCCGCGGTCCGCGCGTTCCCGTGTCCGGGGTGGCAGGCATGGGGGCGGGGGGCATGGCCCAAGGGGAGGTCCTGGAGGCCTACCCCGGCCTAGAACCGGAGGATATCGTGAGGCGCTGGCCCACGCTACCCCAGCCGTCTGGGAAGGGGAACTCCCCCTTGCCCAAACCCCTCAGCCGCAGGCCCCTTTCCCTGCGGTTCCTGGTGGACAGGGCTCTCTCGCCAAAGGTGGCCGAGCTTTTGCGGGAGGCCAGCCACGAAGCGGCCCACGTGCGGGCGTATGCCCTTTAGGCCTCCCCGGGCGATGTGGCGCTTGCCCTGGAGGACCATGGCATCCGCCTCCGGCCCCTCCCCCTTTGAGGGAGAACCCGCTCCTTTCGCAGGGCTACACTCTTCCCCAGGGCCTAAGGCCATCATGGGGGGGTGTACAAGGCCCACTTCTACCCCATGCGCCTGGCCCTCCTCGCGGTGGGGCGGAACTTCATGCCCATGGCCTGGTGGACCCCGGTTTCCAAGAACCCCTTCCGCTTCCTCCTGGCGGTGGACCGCAAGAACCACACCCTAAGCCTCCTCCGGGAGCTGGGGGAAGGGGCGCTCTGCTTCCTCCCCTGGGAGGAGCGGGCCTGGGTGGTGCGGGCGGGCTACCTCACGGGGCGGAAGGCGGATAAGGCGGAGCGGCTGGGGGTGCCCCTGCGCCCGGCCCGGGTCCTGGAAAGGACCCTGGTGCCGGAAAGGGCCCTTGCGGTCTACGAGCTGAAGGCCGCGGAGTGGCCCACGGACGGGGACCACGCCCTTTTCCTCGGGGAGGTGGTCCACGCGGAGGGCACCCCCGAGGCCAAACGGCGGCCCATCCTCTTCCTGGGCTTCCGGGACTTCGCCACCCTGGGGGAGGGCTGGAGGTTTAGGCCATGAGGCGGCTCCTCCCCCTCCTCCTCCCCCTCCTCGCCCTGGCCCAGGCCCCCTACCGGGTGGAGGGGAGCGCGGTCTACCGGGGGACCTTCCTCCTCGGGGCCTGGGAGGGGAGGAACCCCACCGCCCGGGGGGAGGTGCTTTGGGACGGGAAGGAGCGGGCGGGGGGCCGGGTGTGCGTGGAGCAGGGGGCCTGGGACTCGGGGAACGCGGAGCGGGACGAGAAGGCCCGGAAGATCCTAAAGGCGGAGGAGTACCCCCTGGCCTGCCTCTATCCCGAAAGGGCCTACCGGGAGGGGGAGGCCTTTGGGGTGGAAGGGGTCTTGGAGATGGTGGGGAAGAGGCGGCCCGTGCGCATCGTGGGGAGCCTCCTGGAGGGCAACCCCGTGCGCTTTAGGGGGTCCTTCCGCACCCGGTTCTCCGACTGGGGGCTGGAACGGCCGAGCTTCTTCTTCCTGCAGGTGGACGACCCCCTCGAGGTCCGCCTGGAGGCTACCCTGAGATGATCCGCCTGGGCTACCCCTGCGAGAACCTCACCCTAGGGGCCACCACCAACCACACCCTACGCCTCGCCCGCCTGACCCCCGAGGCCCTCCGGCCCAAGGTGGAGGCGAACCTAAGGGACCTGGAGCGGATCCTCTGCTGGAACCACCAGGTGGGCTTCGGCCTCTTCCGCATCGGCCAGCACCTCATCCCCTTCGCCTCCCACCCCCACTTCCCCTACCCCTGGGCCGAGGTTCACGGGGAGGCCCTAAGGGCCATAGGGGCCCTGGCCCGGTCCCTTGGCCAGCGGCTTTCCTTCCACCCCGGGCAGTACGTGAACCCGGGAAGCCCAAGCCCTAGGGTGGTGGAGCGGAGCCTCGCCGAGCTCCGCTACACCGCCTTGGCCCTGGACCTCCTGGGGGCGGAGGACGGGGTCATCGTCCTCCACCTGGGGGGGGTCTATGGGGACCGGGCGGGGGCCCTACGGCGCTTTGTGGAAAACCTGAAGGGGGAGAGGGAGATCCTCCGCCACCTGGCCCTGGAGAACGACGAGCGGCTCTGGACCGTGGAGGAGGTCCTGGAGGCGGCGGAGGCCCTGAGGGTAGGGGTGGTGGTGGACACCCTGCACCACGCCCTGAACCCGGGCCGGCTGGGCCTAGGGGAGGCCCTGCGGCTCGCCTTCCCCACCTGGCGGGGTAGGCCCAAGGTGCACCTCTCGAGCCAGGCCCAGGGCAAGCGCCCTGGGGCCCACGCGGAAGGGGTGGACCCGGAGGACTATGGGAGGCTCCTAGAGGCCCTTCCCGTCCCCGCCGACCTCATGGTGGAGGCCAAGGGGAAGGAGCGGGCCGCCCTCCCCCTCCTCAAAGCTCCAGCACCTCGGGCGGGGGCTCGAGGCTGAGGCCCTCCAGGATCCGCCGGGCCGCCTCCTCCGGAGGGAGGGCCCCCTTGGGAGGCCCCCCCATGGGGATCCAGAACCCCGTGGCCACCGCGGGGAGGCGCACCAGGGTGAGGTGCACCCCTTCCTTGCGGAACTCCTTCCTCGCCGCGTTCAAAAGCCCTTCCAGGGCCCGCTTGCTGGCGGCGTAGAGGCTGAAGCCCGGCACCTCCACGTAAGCAGGGTAGGCCCCGAGGAAGGCCGCCTTGGCCCCCTTCTGGAAGCGGGCGTGCTTGAAGGTAAGGAAAGCCCCTAGGAAGTTGGCGAGGAAGAGACCCTCTGCCTCGAGGCGGCCCGTCTCCCTGAGGGGCCGCCGCACCACCCCCCCTACGGCGTAGAGGAGGAGGTCCAGGGGCCCCACCTCCTCCAGGAGGGCCTGCACCTCCAGCTCGTCCCCAAGCTCCAGGGGAAGGGCCCTCCCCCCCACCTCCTGGGCCAAGGGGAAGAGGACCTCCCGCCTCCGGCCCGCAAGCCAGAGCTCCCCCGTACCCCTAAGGGCCCGGGCCAGAGCCCCGCCGATCCCGCCCGTGGCGCCCAAGATCAGGGTGCGCATGGCCCCACCATAGGGGGAGGGAAGGGGAGGCTCTGTAGCCTGGGGAAAAGGGAGGGGGCCCCCGAAGGGGCCCCGGGCGGGCAGCCCACAAGGCCCTATGCGGCCTTCTCCGCGCCGAAACCCTCCTCGAGGCTCTTGGCCCGGGCAATGGCGAAGACCAGGAGCCCATAGACGGGCTTAGCGATGAGGTCCGCCAGGCTGTAGCCCACCTGGATGGCCACCTCCTGGGTCGCCCCTCCGGGGAGCCAGGTCCCCAGGGCGTAGGCGATGGGGTAGAAGCCCCAGGACATGAGGAGGACGAGCCGGGTGGCCCCGAGGAGCTCCAGGACCCTAGGCCCGTACCGGCCCTCCTTCAGGGCCTGGCCCAGCTCCACCCAGAGGACGTAGAGGATGTAGAAGAAGGGGATGCTGGAGAGGGCCCCCCAGAGGGTCCGGGGGCCGGGCTCCGTGTTCACCTCCCCCACGTATCCCAGGGCCAGCATGAGGACGGAGGCCACCACCAGCTTGAGGCTCAGGTTCCAGGTCCGGGCGGTGCCCAGGCCCAGGACCAGGATGAGCTCCAGGAGGAGGAGGGGCACGGTGAGGAGCCAGTCCGCGTAGCGGTAGAAGTCGTTGAAGGGCTTGCCCGAGGGCACATAGACCCCGCCCTCCATGGCGTAGGCCCCGATCCAGCTCTCAAAAATCCTCAGGTAGTGGTACCCCGCGATGAAGGCGATGAGGGCCGAGAGGTAGAGGGCGATGTGGTAGCGGGGGGCCACGTAGCTCCTCGCCAGGAGGAAGAAGACGAACGCGGCCAGCATCCCGGCGATGGTGAGGGAAAGCATGTTAAAGACCAGCCAGTATTGGAGGAAGCTGAGCTCCGGCAAGGGTTTCATCCTTGACCACCTCCTTTGGGCTGCCTACCCTTTGGTTCCGAAGCTCAAGGTAGGCCCTGGCGAGGGCGAGGGGAGTAGTCTAGACAATACTTGTACGGAAGTGTACACCACACTACCAACTCCCCCACCCGCGGGCCCTTTACTGGGTACCGTGCCGGCCCTCTACCTCCTGCCCCTGGCCCTCCTCCCCGAAGGGTGGGCCCTGGGCCTCCTCCTCTCCGCCCTCCTCCTGGGCCTGCCCCATGGGGCCGCGGACCTCCTCATCGCCCGGCGGCTCGGCCTACCCCTGGGGGGCTTCGTGGCCCTCTACCTCCTCCTGGCCCTCCCGCCCCTTCTCGCCCTCCTGGCCCATCCCCCCTTGGGCCTCCTGGGCTTCCTCCTCCTGGCCCTCCTCCACTGGGGGAGGGTGGAGGGGAGGGGGGGCCTGGGCTTCCTGCGGGCGGGGGTGGTCCTGGGCTTCCCCCTCCTCTTCCACCGGGAGGCCATCGGGCCCTTCCTCCAGGCCTTTGCCGGGGGGTACGCCCCTCCCCCCCTCCCCGTGGCCCTCCTCCTGGGCCTCCTCCTTTGGGCCCTGGCCGAGGGGCACGCCCCGCGGGCCTGGTGGGGGTGCGGGGCCTTGGGGAGTGGGGCCAGGTCTACCTGGCCACCCTGGGTGGGCTCCTCCTGGCCCTCCTCCTCTACCCCCGGCTGGAAGACCCCCTGGCGGCCTACATGGGGGCGGTCTTCGCCCTCACCCTGCCCCACGCCCTGACCATGGAGCTCTGGCTTCGGCGGACCGGGCGATGGCCCGCACCAGTTCGCTGAAGATGACCCGGTGGAGGGGGTACAGGACCCACCAGTAGAGGAAGCCCAGGAGGCCCTTGGGCTCAAAGTAGGCGGTCTGGACCAGGAGGGTCCCCCCCTCCTGGGGCAGGGCCTGCCACTCCAGCCAGGCCCGTCCGGGCAGGCGCATCTCCGCCCGGAGGCGCAGGAGATGAGGGGGCTCCACCGCCTCCACCCGCCAGAAGTCCACCGCCTCGCCCGGGAGGAGGTGGTCGGGGTGGCGCCGCCCCCGGCGGAGGCCAGGCCCCCCCAGGAGCCGGTCCAACAGGCCCCTCAAGGCCCAGGCCCAGCCCCACACCAGCCAGCCCCGCTCCCCCCCAAGGCCGGAGAAGACCCGGAAGACCGCCTCCGGCGGGGCGGCCACAGGGAGGGTGCGCACCTCGCGGATAAGGCCCTCGCGGTCCTCGAGGCGGAAGCCCGCCCCGCCCAGGGCCCCCGACCAGCGGGTCTCCACCTCCCCCAGGGCGATGCGCTCCAGGGCCAGCTCCACCGCCTTGCGGTAGGGGATGGGCTCCACCTGGGAAAAGAGGGCCCGGGCCCTTCCGGTGTCCGCCACCAGGGGGTGGAGGATCCCCTTCACCAGATGGAGGGCGAGCCGGGTGGTGATGGGGGTGACGAGCCCCACCCACAAGGCGGCCAGCCGCGGGGCCAGGACGGGCACGGGGAGGATGAGGCGCTTAAGGCCCCGTACCTCCGCGTAGACCTCCATCATCCCCTTGAAGGTGAGGGGCGGGGCCCCGATCTCCACCACCCCACTAGGCCCCCGCTCCAGGGCAGGGCTAGGAGGAGGTAGGCCAGGACGTCCCGGATGGCGATAGGGGAGACGGGGTTCAGGATCCAGCGGGGGGCCACCATGAGGGGGAGCCTTTCCATGAGGTAGCGGACCATCTCAAAGCTGGCCGAGCCCGAGCCCACGATGGGCCCCGCCCGGAACTCCGTGGCGGGGACCTGGGTCCTCAGAATCTCCCCCACCCGGGCCCGGCTGCGGAGGTAGGGGGAGGGGGTGCCCCTGGGCAGGAGCCCCCCCAGGTAGACCACGTGCCCCACCCCCGCCTCCCGGGCGGCCCGGGCGAAGGCCTCCGCCCAGCGGGCCTCCTTCTCCTCAAAGTCCCCTTCGTAGAGGCCGTGGACCAGGAAGTAAGCCGCCTCCACCCCCTCCAGGGCGGGCCCCAGGGTCTCCGGGCGGTCCAGGTCCCCCAGGGCCACCTCCACCGCCCCCGCCCAGGGGCGGCCCCCGAGGCGGCTTGGGTCCCGCACCAGGACCCGCACCCGGTGGCCCCGTTCCAGGAGGCGGGGGACGAGCCGCCCCCCCACGTACCCCGTGGCCCCCGTGACCAGGACCCGCATGGCCCTTAGGGTACGCCCGCGCAGGGCAGGCCTCTGTAGCCTGCCCCCAGGCGAGGGGAGGGGAGGGGCCCTAGGCTTTCCCCGTGCGCGCGGTGGTGGTGGGGGCGGGAATCGGGGGGCTGGTGGCGGCAAGGCTTTTGGCCCAGCGGGGCCTAGAGGTGGTGGTCCTCGAGGCCCACACCTACCCCGGGGGCCTGGTGGGAAGCTTCCCCTACTGCGGGGTCCTCCTGGACGCGGGGGCCACCCTCCTCTCCGGCTTCGCCCCTGGGGGGCCCATGCGCCTCTTGGAGGAGGCCCTGGGCCTTCGCTTCCCCGTGGAGTCCCTCCCCGAGGGGTTTCCCCTCATGGCCGTCCACCTCCGGGAAGGGACCCTCCTCCGCCCCGTGGGGCGGGAGGCGGAACGGGCGGCCCAGGAGGACTTTTTCGGCAAAGGGGTCCTCCCCTTCTGGGACTGGCAGGCGGAGCGGGCGGAGGCTGGGGCCTGGCCCCAGACCTCCCCTTCCCCCCGGAGACCCCGGAGGACCTCCTCCGTCTCCTCCGCCTCGCCCCCCGCCTCCTCCCCCTCCTGCCGGACCTCTTCCGGAAAGCGGGGGACCTTGCCCCCAAGGACCTCCGCTTCCTCCGTTTCCTGGACGCCCAGCTCCTCATCGCCGCCCAGTGCGGGGTGGCCGAGGCCTACGCCCTCTACGCTGCGGCTGCCCTGGACCTTCCCCACCGGGGGGCGGTCCTGCCCCAGGGGGGAATGGGAGCGGTGGCCCGGACTCTGGCGGAGGGCCTGGAGGTGCGCTACAAGGCCCAGGCCCTCCGGCTCCTCACCCGCGGGCGGAGGGCCTTCGGGGTGGAGGTCCTCTACGGGGGGAAGAGGCGCGGGGAAAGGGAGGTGGTGGAGGGGGATCTCTTCATCCTGAACGTCCCCCCGGAACCCCTCCTCGGGCTTCCCCCAAAGGTGCCCAGGGATGCCTGGGGGGCCTTCGTCCTCCACGGCCTCCTGCCCTTCCCCGTAGACCCCCCCTACTACCGGCAAAACGCGCGGGAAAGGCCCTACGCCCTCCTCTCCTTGAGGCCCGAAGGGGGTAGGACCGCCTTCAGCCTCTCCCTCCACACCCCCCTTGGGCTTTGGGAAGGGCTTTCCCGAGGGGATTACCTGCGGCTCAAGGCCCGCTGGGCGGAAAAGGCCCTGGCCCTGGGGGAGACCCTCCTCCCGGGGCTAAGGGAGGCGGAGTGGGTCCTGGCGGGCACCCCCTGCACCTACGCCCGCTTCGCGGGCCGGGCCTGGGTGGGGGGCTACCCCCAGACCCACCCTTTCCGCTTCGCCCGCCTGAGGGTACTGGGGAACGCCTACCAGGTGGGGGAGCGGGTCTTTCCTGGGCAGAGCGTGCCCGCGGCGGCCCTGGGAGCCCTGAGGTTCTTTAAAAGCTTTTTGTATCTTAGACAAAGGTGCTACAAGATGGGACCCGTTACCCTAGAGTCCGGAGGTGAAAGCATGAAGAGGCTACTAGGCGCAATAGTATCGGCGCTCGTTCTCCTGGTGTAGTTGGCCAGCACATTTGAGACTCTGTGGGGACCCCCTCCTCCTTGAGCTTAGCCAGGAACTCCAAGGGCGCAAGACCCCCCAAAGCCCGGTGCGGCCTCCGCCCGTTGTAGTAGTCCAAATACGCATCCAACTCCCGCTGAAGCCCCTCAATCCCAGAAGGCAGAGGACGCGTGTAAAACTCGTCCCGAAACGCCCGCTGCATGCGCTCCACATGCCCATTCAACTTGGGACTCCGCGGAGGAAGCTCAAACAACCGGATGCCCAAACCCCTACAGGCCTCCTCAAACTCCGCCATAAACTCGCTACCCCCATCCACCTGCACCGCCCGGATGGGAAACGGAC
>NZ_JBBIMD010000079.1:0-8025 GCF_037444525.1 Thermus sp.
GGCCTCTTCGTGGCGGTGGGGTGGGATGGCACCATCCTCACCTCCCCCTAAGGTCCTCAGGGCCCTGCCCTGGGCCCTCCTCTTTCCGCCCGCCCTGGCCCAGGGGGGCTTGGACTTGAGGTCCCAGGTCCCCCGGGCGGAATGGGGTGCGCAAAGGTCCCAGGAGGAGGCCCCTCGGGACGCCCGGGAAGACATCCTGAGCCTCCTGCAAAAGGCCGTGACCTTCCTCTAGGAGGGACCGTGGGGACGACGCCCTGGCCCCTCATGGGCCAGGGGAATCTGCGCCTGACGCCCTGCTTCTGGGCCTACGCCGCCCCCATGGGCACCATAGGCCCCGTGGGGTCCAGGAAGGCCTCCACCCGCCCCCCCGCACGAGGGCCCACACCACGGGCCCTTCCACGGGCTCATGGGGGGCGATGCGGTTCCGGTCCCGGTGGGGCCTCCCCCCGGCGGTGTGGTAGCGGGCGATCCAGACCCAGCCTTCCTCGGGATCCCGGCCTGCAGGGCGACCCGGGGGCGGAGAAGGCTACCCGGTGGAGGCCCTATCCTTGTTCCCATGGTCCCCTTCCCCCACCACCAAGCCCTCATCCAGGGCCCGGCCCACCTCCGCCCCCTCCGGCGGGGCGGGAGCTACCGCCTGGAGGGGCCGGGCCTCTTCAGCCTGCGCCTCAAGCCCCACCTCCCCGCCTGGCCCCTGGAGGGGGTCTACAGGGTCCACCTGTGGTTCCGCACGGACAGGGAGGGGCACGTGGTCCGGGTCCTCCTCCGGCGGGCTGAGCCCTTGGGGGAGGGCGGGGGAGAGGGCCCCCTCCGCTTCCTCCTCCGGGGGCGGTTCCTGGGGGAAAAGGAGGGAATAGGCCGGGTGCGGGTGGTGCCCGCGGACGCCCGGTCCTTCACCGTGGCCTACCTAAGGCGGCGCCCCCTCTACCCCCCGCCCCCCGTGGGGAGCTTTGTCCTGGTGATGGGGACCCTCCACCGGGGGCGGCTTCTTGGGGAGGAGGTGGTGGTCCTGGCCCGGGCCCTGCCCCCTCCCCGGGGGGGGTAGCCCCCCTAGGCCGTCAGCCCCTCCACCCTCAGCCGCTCCACGGGCACCCGGTACACCAGCCCACCGGTGTCCACGAAGGCCAGCCGGTACCCCCCGGTCCAGCCCGCGAAGAGCCCGTGCTTGAGCTCCCCGGCCGCGGTGAGGAAGGCCACCTCCTGCCCGTCCTCAAGGCTCAAGGGGGGCTTGGGCTTGGGGCCTGGGGGGGAGAAGACCACGCCCCTGGCCAGCTGGGCCAGGGCGAAGCGGACGCCGTAGGCGAACCCGTCAGGGCCCAAGTCTGCCGGGATGGCGGCCAGGGTTTCCAGGTAGCGCACCCAGAGCCTGGGGGTGGGGAAGTAAGGACGGAGGAGGCCGTAGACCTCTCCCCAGGCCCCGGCCTCCTTGAGGGCCCGGACCACCTGGCCGGCGGGGCCAGCCTCGGGGGCCTCGGGATGGTCATGGGCGCTGGTGTCCGGTTGGGGAGGAGGGGTTTTTGTCGTGCTGGACGCGTTTGGACATCCGTGTCCTATAACCCCCCTTTCGCCCCCCTTTCGGATCTTCAGCTGCATACTCACGCCACCGCCCTGAGCACCGGACCGATCCCCAAGCCCCGCGCCGAAAACACCTGCTTCTCCCCCATCCGGGGAAGACTGGAAAGGCGGTGAGGGCCTGGAGGAGGGTTTGGAGGAGAAGAGGTAGACTGGGTATGGGGGCCTTGGGTGGGGTCATAAGGACCAAAGACCCCCTTTCCTTTTGCCCTGTTAAGGTCTATGTGGGTGAATAACCGAAAGGGGGTTCGTAGGGATCAAGCGCATCGCCCAGGGGTGGGAGTAGAGGAAGGAGAAGCTTGGGCTGGGCAAAACCCTGCGCGAACCCCCAATCCCCCAAAGCCCAGGAGGACGACGCACACCCTCCTCATACCCTTTCATGCAGATTCCTTCATCCTGAACCGCTCCCAGGCCCCCTCCCGCTGGAAGAGGACCAGGCCCTCCTCTAGGGCAGGGCGAACGGGACCGAGCCCTTCTGCCAGCAAGGCTTCAGCCTCCTCCCAGGTGTAGGGGAAAACCTCCACGCCCCTCACCCCAGGGGGCCGGTACCGCACCAGGCGCTCCCCGAAGGGCCATGGGGTGTGGGCGAGGAGGACCAGGAGGTCCGCGTCGCTCATGGCCGTGGCCTCCCCCCGGGCCAGGGAGCCGAAGAGGACTACGGCCAGAACCTCCGGGTGCATCTCTCCCATGGCCTGGGCCCCCCGATGGACCTCCTCGAGGCGGGCCTTCCGGTCCAGGCGGAACACCCGGGTCATAGGTGCCCCCTCACGAAGTCCAGCACCTTTCCGGCCAGCTGCACCGCCTCCTCTGCCTCCCGGGCCACATAGTGGCGGGCGGCGGGGCCCGAGGGATGGGCATCGGGGTAGCGGGTGGGGATGTAGTACTTGTCCAAGATCTTGGCTGCCTCCACCAGATCCTCCGGAACGTCTATCCTCTGGGGGAGCTCCGAGAGAAGATCCAGGATGGAATGCCCCCAGGCCACCTGCCCCTGGGCCAGGTGCAGGCCCTTTAGGGCTGCCTCTGCGGCCTGCTGTGCAGCAAAACAAGCCCATGCCCAATCCCCAAGCCCCAGGGAGGCCTGGGCGTGGCGCAGGTTGTGCTCCGCCTGCTCCAGCCAGTCGCGGGCCCGGTTCACCCCTTTTACTTTACCAGCTCAAGGAGCCAGGCCGCGGTGGCCCAGGCCATAAAGGGCTCCACCCCAGCTTCCTCCAGGGGCCTGGCCGCAGTACCCCAGCCCCGTGTGCAAGCGGCTCTCCCCGTAGTACCGGACCCGCTCCGCAATCACCCCCCCCAGCTTCTCCAGAGTCTTGGCTCCAAGATAGCCCTGCGGGCTGACCAAGAAACAGGTCCTTCGCCTCCCCCTTGGTCAGCCGTCAGGCTACCTTGCCCCGACCAAAGAAGCTCTCCACTAAGCGCCTCGGCATTGAAAAATCCTCATGGGGCTCAGAGGCAAGGCGGTCTAGGCCCTTCTTCTGGGGTCCCCACCGAAGCGAAAGCTTCGGTGGGGCACTTAGTACCAGGTAGCCCGGGGGATGGGAACCTTCGGGCCCAAGGCCCGGACCCAGTGCGCGGAGAGTCACGGGCGAAGCCCGTAGCTTGCCGATGGGCAGGGGAGCCAGACCCGGAACGTAGCCTTACGGCTGACGGGCGAGGGCTTGATGGGCCAGGTCAATCCGCTCACCCAAGGTCACGAACATAGCCTTGCGGCTGACGCGCTTTACCTCCCCTGCCCGAGGGTCACGCAAAGCGTAGGTTTGGCTTTTTTAAGAGGGCAATCTCAACCTCCTTCTTACCGATGAGCTGCTCAAGGTCACGGATCTTTTTCTCCAGCTCCTTCTCCTGGGTTTCGCCGGAGAAGATGGAGGGGCCCTTTTCCATCAATTCTGCCTTCCACTTCGTCACGGCCTTGGCCGTATCTTGCCGATGGTGTTGGGGTGGACACCGTAGGCGCGGGCGATCTCCACCAGGCTCCGTTCACCCTTGACGGCCTCAAGGGCTGCTTGAAACTTAAGCTGCGGCGGTACCGGTTTGGCCTTTTTCATCTTGACCCCTAGATGGGATTAGCCTACCACTTACCCACTATCCAGTCTAGAGGTCGCGTATCCCAGGGGCTTTTGCGGGAGCTCCATGTCCTGGGGCTTTGGCCCCCGGAGGGAGGAGGGGGGGATGGGTGTTTATGCACGGTATGCGGGAGGTGCAAGTTTTGAGGCAACCCATTAAACTGAGGGCGGCATGACGGAGACCCCCCAAGAAGAGCTCACCCTACGGGACATCCTGGAGATCCTCAAGCGGCACCGGGTTTGGCTCTGGACCCTGTCCCTCCTCTTTGGGGTGGCGGCCCTTATCTACGGCTTCTTCATCGCCGAGCCCACCTACGCCTCCACGGCCACGGTGAGCGTGGCGCCCCTCGAGGTCCAGGCCCAGCTGGAGCAGAGGATCCAGGTGCAGGGGCAAAACCTCCTCACCTTCCAGGGGCTCAAGGCCATCGCCCTTTCCGAGGAGGTGACCCGGCCGGTGTGGGAGGCGCTGAAGAAGGAGGGCAGGCTCCCCACCCGCTGGCAGGACCAAGGCACCATTCCTGGCCTGGAGCGCATGCTCCGGGACTTCTCCGTGAAAGACGAGTCTCCCCGCCAGGTCCAGCCCCTCCCCCAGGGGCGGGTGCCCCCCGTGGTGGCTTCCCTTAGGGTGGAGGCCCCAAGCCCCGAGGTGGCGGCCAAGACGGCCAACCTCTGGGCGGAAGGGGTGGTGCGGCGGGTGAACGAGATCCCCCTGGCGCGGCTTAGGGCGAGCCTTTTGGCCCTGGAAGAGCAGCTTGCCCCGGCGGAAAAGGCCTACCGGGAGGCGGAAGCCCGTCTGGAGGCCTTTAACCGCACCACCACCCTGCCCCAGGACCAGGCGGAGCTTTCCGCCAAGACCCAGGAGAGGGTGGACCTGGATAGGGAGCTTTCCGGGCTGGAGCGGGATCTGGCGGCCATCCGGGGGCGCATGGCGGCCCTCGAGAAGGAGGCCCTTCGGCAGCAGGGGGTGGTGGCCCCGGGGCTTTCCCCGGACCAGCTAGCCCTCATCAACCGCAGGCTGGAGGAGGCCAAGCAGGCCCTTAGGGCGGAGACGGAAAAGGCCCGGCAGACCTTCGGCCAGGCGGCCCAGGCGCTGGAGGCGTTTAAGAAGCGGGAGAGGATCGCCGAGTGGCAGGGAGAATTGGAGGCCTTACAGAGGCGCTTGGCGGAAATCGCGGCCAGACAGGCCCGTTTGGAAACGGAGTTGGCTTCCCGCAAGGCCACCTTGGGGGCTTTAGAGGCGGAGGTGGCCAGGGAGCCTAGGGCTTTGGAGCTTTACAAGGAGGTGGTGTCGGACCCTGTGGTGGCCCAGGCGATTGCAGGGCAGGGCCTTGAGGCTCTGAAAGGGCTTACCCTGAAGGTCCAGGAGATCAACCCCGCTTATCCACCTCTCTTGACCCAAGTTTTCCAACTCCGGTCAGAAGTCAAGGCGTTGGAAGCGGAAAGGGCTTCCTTGGGGCAGGAGCGGGCCCGACTGGAGGCTAGAGCGGAGGAATTGCGGAAGCTCCTCTCTGCCCAGGAGCGGGAAAAGGAGGTCCTAACCCTGGAGTACGCCACCAAGAAGGCGGCCTACGAGGTCTTCCGCACGAGGTACGACCAGATCGCCGGTCTTACCGCTCCGGATCTCACCTTTGACAACCCCAACCCCGAGTACCAGCGCTTGCGCTCGGCCCTGATCGACGCCCAGGCGGAGGAGGCCAGGCTTCTTGCCCGGAAGGCGGCCCTGGAGGCCCGCATCCCTCAGGTGGAGGCCCGCCTCGAGGTCCTAAAGGCCCGGGTGGCCCGGGCCCAGGTGGAACAAAGCCAGCTCACCCAAGCCCTGGACCTGGCCAAGAACGCCTACCTGGCCCTGGCCCAGAAGAAGACGGACCTCCAGATTGAGATCGCAAGCTCCCAAAGCGCCCTGGCCCAGGTCCTGGCCCCCGCCTACCCCGTGTACGAGAAGGTGGCCCCCAAGCGGGCCCTTATCTTCGCCGCGGCCCTCTTCCTGGGCCTGATGCTGGGGGTGATGGCGGCCTTCCTCGCCGAGGTCCTAAGGCCCAAGGAGGCGGCTTTGGCCTAATCCTCCTCCAGAAGGGGCAGGCGCACCCGGAAGACCGTCCTTCCGGGTGCGCTTTCCACCCCGATCTCCCCCCCGTGGGCCCGGGCGATGGCCTGGGCCACGGCAAGGCCCAGCCCCGTCCCCCCTCCAGGCCCCCGGGCGAAGCGCTGGAAGAGGTGGGGGAGGAGGTCTTCCGGGATCCCTGGCCCCCGGTCCTCCACCTCCAGTAGGGCCCAAGGGCCCTCCCGCCTTACCCGTACCCGCACCCCCTCCCGCCCCGCGGCCCGCACCCCGTTGGCGATGAGGTTCCGGAGGGCTTGGAGGAGCCGGTCCGGGTCCCCCAGGACCTCCAGCTGCTCCCCCTCCACCGGGACCCCCTGCTCCCTGGCCGCTTCCCGGGCCAACTCCAGGAGGTCCAGGATGTGCAGGTCCAGCCGCCAGCCCGCCTCTCCCCGGGCCAGGTCCAGGAGATCTTCCACCAGGCGGCGCATCCTTTCCGCGGTCTTTAGGGCCGCCTCCAGGGCCTCTTTGTCCAGGGGGTTCCGCCCAAGCCGGTCCAGGTGGCCGAGGAGGACCGTGAGGGGGGTGCGGAGCTCGTGGCTCACCTCCGCTAGAAAGGCCCGCTCCCTTTCCTGGGCCTCTTTCAGGGCCTGGAGGAGGGCGTTCACCGCCTCCACCATCCGCCCGAACTCGTCCTTGGGGAGGGTGAGGGGGATGGGGTCCAGGCGGCTTGGGCTTCGGCTCGCCACCTCCCGGGCCGCCCCCTCCAGGGGCCTTGCCGCCAGGCGGGCGGTGAGGTAGACGAGGAGAAGTCCCAAGGGGAGAAGGAGGAGAAAGGCCTCCAAAAGCCCCCTCCTTAGGGCGGAAAGGGCTTCCTCCACCGGGGCGGTGTCCGCGGTGAGAGCCAGGGTCCCCAAGGGGGTCTGGACCAGGGCGGCGGCAAAGCCTTCCCCGAAGAAGGCCTTCGGGGCTTCTCCTGCCCCCTGCAGGGCGGCCTGGGGCAGGCGGTGGCGGGGTTCGGTGAGGACCAGGGGTTCACCCTCCCCAGTGTAGAGGTGGAGAAAGACCCCTCCCGTGGTGAGGAGGGCCCCGCTCTGCCCCTTCTGGTAGGCCTCCGCGGCCCGGGCGGCGTCCTGGAGGAGGATTTGGAGGAGGTGGCCCTTGAGGCTTTCCTCTACCCCTCGCCCCGCCAGGTACCCGGTGAGGAGGAGGAGAAAGAGCCAGAGGAGGCTGAAGGCCAAAAAGAGCCGGGCCCGGAAGGTCAAGCCCCGTCCCCCTCGCGCCCCGGGCGAATGGCGTAGCCCAGGCCCCGGACCGTCCGGAGGTAGCCGTAGGCCCCGGCCTCCCGGAGCTTCGCCCTGAGGTTGGCCACGTGCACGTCCAGGACGTTGGACTCCCGGCCCAGGGGCCTGCCCCACAGCCTCTCCTCAATCTCCTCCCGGGGAAAGACCCGGCCCGGGCGGGACATGAGGAGGTGGAGGAGGTCAAACTCCTTGGGGGAAAGCCGCACCTCCCGCCCGGCGAAGAAGACCTGCCTTCTCCTTGGATAAAGCTCCAGCTGGCCAACGCTTAAGACCTCGCTCCCCTCCCGGTGGCGGAGCTGCACCTGGATGCGGGCGAGAAGCTCCGCAGGGTGGAAGGGCTTGACCAGGTAGTCGTCCGCACCGTCCGAGAGGAGGCCCACCTTGCGCTCCACCCCATCTTGGGCGGTGAGGACCAGGATGGGGGTTTCGTCCGTGGCCCGGATCCTGCGGGCCACCTCCGCCCCGTCCAGGTCCGGTAGGCCCAGGTCCAGGATGACCAGGTCGGGGTGGTGCTGGCGGAAGAGGGTGAGGCCTTCCATCCCCCCCTTGGCCCAAAGCACCCCAAAGCCCGCTTCCGAGAGCTCCAGTTCCACCAGCCGGGCCACCTCGGGGTCGTCTTCTATGAGGAGGATCCGCTTCATGGCCAAAGCCTTTCCGGAAGGGTCAGGCCGTAGACCTCTTTGAGAAGCTTTAAAAGGCTTACCCGCTCCCTTTCCAGGAGGACATCCCCCCGGTCCACCACCCCGCTAAACGTCTTGGGTTTTTCCCCTGGTATGGCCAGGAGGAGGCGGACCTCGCTCCCCGCCCGGGGGGGCAGGGGAGGGGAGAGGGGGAGGAGGACCTTCCCCTCCACTCGCCAGGCCCCGTGCAGGGTCTTGAGGTCGGGGGAGAGGAGGCGGAGCTCGGTGCCCGGGGGAAGGGCGGGGCCCAGGAGGGGCGGTAGGGCGGCCAGGGCCAGGCTCAGGAGGAGGGCAAGGGGAAGGAGGGGCCGCATCCTCCCCATTCTACGAGGCCCCTTTTTCTGCGGGTGGGAGGTGGGTTAACTCAAAAC
>NZ_JBBIMD010000080.1:0-7994 GCF_037444525.1 Thermus sp.
CTCCACCCGAAGTCGCCCACCCCTACAGGGAGGCGCCCAGGGTGGGGCCCGTGACTGGGGCGAAGTCGTAACAAGGTAGCTGTACCGGAAGGTGCGGCTGGATCACCTCCTTTCTAAGGAGTACCAAACCCGAATCCTGCGCTTTCCAGGTCCTCGCCCCCAGGAAGGCCAAGGGCCTTCCTGGGGGCTTTTTTTACCCCTTTAGCACCCGCGCCACCACCGCCCCCAGGAGGAAAATCCAAAGGACCAGGTAAAGCCCAAGGAGAGCCAGGACGAACCCCGCCAAGGGGCCATAGAGGAGCTCGTACTGGGAGCGGGGGAGGAGCTTGGGAAGCCCGAGCCGGACCCCCTCAAAGAGAAGGGCCCCCACCCCCGCGCCGCTGGCCAAGGGGGGGAGGTCCCTTAGCGCCCTTGGCCGGGCGAAGAGGCCATAGACGAGGAGGAAGAGGAGGAAGGCGAGGAAAAGGGGAAGGAGGTTTTCCAAAGGTCCCAAAGCCCCCCGCCACCCTGGGGGAAGGAAGCGCACCACAAAGCCCAAGGCCAGGCCCAAGAGGGCCAGGAGGATGAGGCCAAGCCCCAGGAAAAAGGGCATGGCCAAGGCCAAAAGGCGGTTTCTTACCCCTAAGGCCACCCCGAAGATCAAGCCCAGGGCGTAGCTCAAGGCGGCGAAGAAGTTGCTGGCGGACCAGAGGAGGAGGAGGCTCGAGGCCAAGGTGAGGGGAAACGCCCCCCGGGTGAGGAAGCGGAGGAGGTCGGCCCCCAGCTCCGGCCGGGTGGGGAAAAGGGCCAGGGTCGCCCCCTCCAGAGCCTCTAGAACCCCTTCTTTTAGGGCGGGGTTCCCCTGGAGGAGAAGGCCGAAGACCCCGAGGAGGAGGAGGAGCAGGGGGGCCAGGGAGAGGAGGGCATAGTAGGCCAGGGCAGCGGCGAAGAAGGGCACGTGGGCCTCCTGGTAGAGGCGGAAGGCCTCCTTAAGGGTTATCCTTCTCCTCGGCTCCACGGGGATCTCCGGCCTCTAGAAAAAGGCGCCGGGCAGCCTCCCGGTGTGCCTCCGCCGCCTCCGGACTGCCGAAGCACCGGTGCCATTCCCAAAGGGCCCGGTGGAGGGGGGCCACGAAGGCCGGTTCCCCTGCGGCTAGGCA
Organism: Thermus sp.; assembly: GCF_037444525.1. Classification (GTDB taxonomy): domain Bacteria; phylum Deinococcota; class Deinococci; order Deinococcales; family Thermaceae; genus Thermus. The sequence continues at coordinate 1,140 of NZ_JBBIMD010000080.1, forward strand.
TAGACCCTCCTCCAGGAACCTCCGGGCCTCCTCCTTGCGCCCCATGAGGAGGGCAACGTATCCCTGCTCGTAGAGGTTGACCGACCGCTCCAGCGGGCCTAAAGGAAGCCTTGCCTCCTCCTCAAACACGGCCATGGCCTCCCCCAGGCGGCCCAAGAGGCGCAGGACGAAGCCCGCCTGGTGCAGGGCTTTGTGGCTGCCCGTCTCCCGATAGAGGGCCTGGTAAAGGGCTAGGGCCTCCTCGAGGCGGCCCCCGAAGGCCAAGGCGTAGCCTAAGACAAAACGGGCCTCAGGGGTGGGGTCTTGGCGCAACCGGGCCTCCGCTTCCTCATGGCGCCCCTCCTCTATCAGCCGCCAGGCCTCTTGGAGGTCTTCCCTCACAGCCCTACCCCCGCTCCTGCCCTTCCCCCAGGGCGATCCACTTGGTGGTGGTGAGCTCCAAGGGCCCCATGGGGCCGTAGGCATGGAGCTTGGAGGTGCTGATGCCGATCTCCGCCCCTAGGCCCAGCTGGAAACCGTCGTTAAAGCGGGTGGAGGCGTTCCAGAGCACCAGGCTCGCGTCCACCTCCTCCAGGAAGCGCCAGGCCGCCTTGGGGTCGTCCGTGCAGATGGCCTCGGTGTGGCGGGAGCCGTAGCGGGCAATGTGGGCCAGGGCCTCCTCCAGGCCCCCCACCACCTTGACCCTTAGGACGAGGTCCAAATACTCCCGGTCCCACTCCTCCTCAGAGGCGGGCACCGCCTGGGGAAGGAGGGGAAGGGCCTTAGGGCAGGCCCTGAGCTCCACCCCGTGGGCGGCCATGGCCTCCCCTAGCCGGGGGAGGAAGGCCTCCGCCACCCCCTGGTGGACCAGAAGGGCCTCGAGGGCGTTGCAGACCGCGGGGCGCTGCACCTTGCCGTTTAGGGCCAGGCGCAGGGCCATGTCCAGGTCCGCCTTCACGTCCACATAGAGGTGGTTTACCCCCTTGGCGTGGGCCAGGACGGGCACCCGGGCCTCCTTCTGCACTAGGCGGATGAGCTCCTCCCCCCCCCGGGGGATAAGCAGGTCCAGAAGCTCCAGCCGGCACATCTCCAAGATGGCCTCCCGGTCCGTGGTGGGCACCAGGGTTACCGCCTCCTCGGGGAGGCCCGCCCCCTTTAGGGCCTCCCGCCATAGCGCCACCAGGGCCTGGTTGGAGCGGAAGGCCTCTTTGCCACCCCTTAGGAGCATGGCGTTCCCCGCCTTTAGGGCCACAGCCACCGCCTCCACCGTGGCCCCGGGCCGGGCCTCGTAGATGAAACCGATAAGGCCTATGGGCACCCGCATCCGCCCCACCCGGAGGCCGTTCGGCCTCTTGGCAAGGCCCTCAATCCGGCCCAAGGGGTCGGGGAGGGCAGCGATCTGGTACAGGCCCTCCACCAGGGTCCTCAGGTCCTTTTCCCTAAGGGCCAGCCGGTCCAGCTTGGCCCGGGAAAGGCCCGCCCTTTCCGCCTCCTCGAGGTCCTCCCGGTTGGCCCTAAGCACCGCCTCCCATCGCTCCTCCAGCAGCCTAGCCATCTGGACGAACGCCTCGTCCCGGTTCCCCTTGGCCACCTCCGCAAGCCGCGCCCGCGCGCGCTCGGCCAGTTCCCTGATCATGTCTCCTCCTTCAGGACCAGGTGGTCCCGGTGGACCACCTCCTCCGTGTAGCGGTAGCCCAAAAGGGCCTCAATCTCCCGGCTGTGGTGCCCCTGGATGCGGGCGATCTCCTCCGAAGCGTAGGCGGCAAGGCCTACCCCCACCTCCTCGCCCCCCTCGGAAAGGAGGCGCACCACCTCCCCCCGCCCGAACCGCCCCCGCACCTCCTTGACCCCCGAGGGGAGGAGGCTTGCCCCCCGCTCCCTAAGGGCCCGCACCGCCCCCTCGTCCAGGACCAGGGCCCCCTTGGGGCTTAGGTTCTGGTAAAGCCAGGCCCGCGCCCCCCGGTAACGGCGCTGGGCGTGGAAGTAGGTGCCCAAGGGTTCCCCCCTAAGGGCCGCCAGGAGGACCCCTGGGCGCCTGCCCGGGAGGAGGAGGGTGGGGATCCCCACCCAGGCGGCCATCCCCGCGGCCAGGAGCTTGGAGCGCATGCCCCCGCTTCCCAAGGGGTTCCCCTCCCCGGCCAGGGCCAGAACCTCCTTCACCGAGGCCACCTCGGGAATGGGCCTCGCCCCTGGGTTCCTCTTGGGGTCCTCCTCGTAGAGCGCCTCCACGTCGGAAAGGAGGACGAGGAGCCCCGCCTCCACCAAAGGAGCCACCCGGGCGGAAAGCTGGTCGTTGTCCCCAAAGCGGATCTCGTGGAAGGCCACGGTGTCGTTCTCGTTCACGATGGGCACCACCCCCAGACGGAGGAGGGCGAAGAGGGTGGCCTTGGCGTTCAGGTAGCGCTCCCGGTGGGCCAGGTCCTCGGCGGTGAGGAGGACCTGGGCCACCTCGAGGCCCTCCTCCCGGAAGGCCTCCCGCCAAGCCTGCATGAGGAGGGGCTGGCCGATGGCCGCCAGGGCCTGCTTCAGGGGCATGTCCTTGGGCCGGGGAAGGCCCAGGGCCGCCCTGCCCGCGGCCACCGCCCCCGAGGAGACCAGAACCACCTCCCGCCCCTCCCGCCGGAGGAGGGCCACCTGGCGGGCAAGCTCGGCCATGACCGGCCTTTCCAAACCCCCTTCCCCGGCCAAGACCGCGCTCCCCACCTTGGCCACAAGCCGCTTGGCCGCAAGGCCCGCCCGCATTAAGGCCCCCGCCCGCATTAAGGCCCAGGATAGCACCTCTCATCCGAAAGGTCCCTCTCCCTGCTAGGGTTGGAGGGATGGGCCCCTTCCGGGTCGCCCTCCTCATCGTCCTAGCCCTGGCCGGGTGCTGGCAAACCCCCGCATGGGACTTCACCCTCAGCTTGGTTCCCACGAGCCTCACGGTGCAACCGGGGGAAAGCGGCACCACAACTCTTACCCTCACCCCGCAAAACGGCTTTACAGGCACCGTTAGCCTCGCCCTCCTGAACGGGCCCAACGGGGTGTACCTCTCACCCACCAGCTTTCGGGTGAGCGGAACTAGCCCCTTGCGGGAAAATTTAACGGTGACCGTGGCTTCGGACGTAGCCCCGGGGACCTACCCCCTGACCCTGAAGGGGACTTCGGGAAGCCTCACCAAGACGGTGCCCCTCACCCTCACGGTGGCCCTGCCCCCCGACTTCACCCTGAGCCTCTCCCCCAGCACCCTCACGGTGCAGCAGGGTGGGAGCGGGAACACCCAGCTCACCGTCACCCCGCAGAACGGGTTCACGGGGACGGTGGGCCTCACCCTGGTGGGAGCCCCCGCTGGGGTGAGCATCAGCCCCACCAGCGTCCCGGTGACGGGGTCTAGCCCGGCGGTCCAGACCCTGACGGTGAGCGTGGCCAGTAGCGTGGCCACGGGAACCTACACCCTGACCCTGAAGGGAACCTCGGGGAGCCTGAGCCGCACCACAACATTAACCCTGACCGTCACCACCCCGCCCTCCGACTTCAACATGGTCTTGGAGTCCAACACCCTCTCCCTTCCCCCTGGAGGAACGGCCTACGTGCGCCTCTCCGTCACGGGCAGCGGGGGCACCCTCACCCTCCAACTGGTGGATGCCCAAGGGAACCCCTTCACCCCGGTGGTCCTCTCCCCCACCTCCACCCCCATCCCCTCTGCGCCCGTCCTGGAGCTTCGGGCAAGCCCAAGCCTTGCCCCCGGCACCTACCCCTTAAAGGTCCGGGGCACCAGCGGCGCCCTGACCCAGGAAGTGGGCCTCACCCTGCAGGTCAACGGGCAGACGGGCCAAAACCTTTCCATCGCCCGGGTGGAATGGGGCCAGAGCGTGCTGAAGGAAAGCCTACGCCTGGTGGCGGGGAAGGAGGTCCTCCTAAGGGTGCACCTGGTGGCAAGCCCTAGCCCCCATCAGCCTCTCTGCGCCCCTTTCGGGGGCGGTGTACGAGGGGAGCACCTTCCGGGGCAACCTCACCTTCACCTGCCCGAACCCTCTTCCTACCGCCACCCTCCAGGGGGACCTTGCCACCACCTGCAACACCACCCTTCCCGGCTCCTGGGTAACCCCGGGCCTCCGGGCGGAACTCCGCGCCGACCCCAACAACCAGGTGGCGGAAATGGACGAAAACGACAACACCCGCACCCTCACCCCCCAAGTGGGAGCGGGCACGGCCCTCCACCTCACCGTGGTGCCGGTGGTCCACCAGGGGGTCACGGCCACGGTGCCGAGCTTCGCTGAGACCCTCCTAGCCGTATGGCCCCTCAAGGACGTAAACCACGCCACCCGTGCCCCCTACACCTACGCCGGCACCCTAAGCCCCACGGACAGCAACACCTGGTCAGACCTCCTGGACGAGCTCCGGATCCTCCGCCAAATGGACGGCAGCGGGCGCTACTACTACGGCTTCGTGCGGGTGGGTTACACCTCAGGGATTGCCGGGATAGGGTACCTCGGCTTCCCCGTGGCCGTGGGCTGGGATTACGCGGGTAGTGCCCCCGCGGTCATGGCCCATGAGCTCGGCCACAACTTCGGGCGGTCCCACGCCCCTTGCGGCGTTTCCGGGGACCCTAACTACCCCTACCCCAATGCTACCCTCGGCACCTGGGGGTACGACCGCCGGAATAACTCCCTCAAGGACCCGAACGCCTACCGCGACCTCATGGGCTACTGCAGCCCCCTTTGGATCTCGGACTACACCTACGAGGGGGCCCAGGGCTTCCTGGAGGCCAACCCCCCCCAGGCCCAAAGCGTCGCCCCCCTGCCCCTAGGGGAGGAGGTTCTCCTCTTCACCGCCCTGGTGGTGGACGGGAAGGTGGAGCTAAGGCCCCCCCTCCAGGGGCCCTTCCGCCCTGAGGGCAAGCCCTCTTCCTACCGCCTCCTCGTGGACGGCACCCCCTACCCGGTCTACCTTTTGGAGGACTCCGAGGGGGGCCTCCACCTCCAGGCCGTGGTGCCCGTGGGGGACTACCGAAGGGTGGCCCTCTACGAGGGGGAGAGGCTCCTCGTGGAGAGGACCGCTTCCCTCACGCCCCAGGCCCTGCCCCAGGTGGAGCTTAGGGAGGAGGGGGGCGAGGTGGCGGTGCGGGTGGTGGGGGGGACCCACTTTGCCCTCTTCCACATCGCCGAGGACGGCACCCGCACCGCCCTCACCCTCTTCCACCCCGTGGGGGAGGCCAGGATCCCTATAGGGGGCCTTCCCCCAGGGGGACGGTACGAGGTCCAGGTGACGGATGGGCTAGGGGTGGTGCGCTTCGCCTTCCCCCGGTAGGAAAAGGCCCTGCCGATACGCCAGGAGCCCCCGGCGGCGCATGCGCACCAAGAGGCCAAAGAGCCGGGCGCGGGTGAGGTGGGGAAAACGGGGCCTTAGGGCCTGGAAGAGGGCCTCGAGGTCCCTCCCCTCCTCCAGAAGGGCAAGAATCGCCGCCTCCAACGAGGCTTCGCGCATGCCCCCATTATTGACAGTAAACCCCTCCCCGTGGTAGGGTAATGCTTGGCTTGGGCCCGTAGCTCAGTTGGATAGAGCGGCTGACTACGGATCAGCAGGTCAGGGGTTCGAATCCTCTCGGGCCCGCCAGGGTGCCCCCGGAAATCCTGTTCCGGGGGCCTTGCCTTTACAATGACCCCATGAAGATCTACACCAAAACCGGCGACACGGGGGAAACCGGCCTTTACGGGGCCGAACGGGTGGTCAAGGCCCACCCCCGGGTGGAAGCCTACGGCACGGTGGATGAGGCCAACTCCGCCATCGGCCTGGCCCGAAGCCTCCTCCCCCCCGAACAGCTGGACCTGCAGGACCTTCTAGAGCGCATCCAAAACGCCCTCTTTGACCTGGGGGCGGACCTGGCCACCCGCATGGGCAGCCTCTACGAAAAGAACATCGCCCGCATGGACGCAGAGGACGTGGAAGGCCTGGAAAAGGCCATAGACCGCTACCAGGAGGAAAGCCCCCCCTTCCAGGGCTTCATCCTCCCCGGGGGGCACCCCGCGGCCGCCGCGCTCCACCTGGCCCGCACGATAGTCCGCCGGGCGGAGCGGAAGGTGGTGGCCCTAAGCCGGGAGGAGCCGGTGAACCCCGAGGCGATCCGCTACCTCAACCGGCTTTCCGACCTCCTCTTCGTCCTGGCCCGGGTGGTGAACGCCAGGATCGGGGTGCGGGAGGAGGGGTGGCTGGTCAAAAAACGGCGCTAAGACCAAGGCTTCCCGTACACCCGCACCTCCGCCTGGGGGAAGGCGGTCTCCAGAAGCTCTTTTAGAAAGGCCGCGGCGCTAGGGAAAAGACCCCTGCAAGGGCCCTCCATGTAGAGGAAGAGGTAGCGGGGCCTCCTGGGGGACTGGGAGAAGCCCAGGCAGCCCTGATACTCGGGGAAATACTCCAGGAAGATCTCCAAAAGGTCTTGGACGAGGTCTTGGGCCTCGGGGAGGGCCTCCACGGAGCTCTTGGGCTTCACCCAGAAGGTCATGGCCTTCATGACTACCTCCATTATGGGGGTAAGTGCCCCGCCAAAGCGGGGACCCCAGAAAAAGGGCCCGACGGGCCTTTCCTCCAAGTCCCATGAGGTTTTTATGCCCGGGCGCCTAGTCCCCCTCTTGCAAAATGATATCATTCTGCTACCATATGGGCATGGTGGAAGCCAAAGGTCTGACCAAGCGCTACCCCAGGGCCTTGGCCGTACAGGACCTGAGCTTCACGGTGCAGGCGGGGGAGGTCGGTCGTGTAAGGAATTATGTGTAAGGGTATGTGTATGAATGGGGGTACCAACGGGAGAGGAGGTACCCCATGGATCAGGATACCCTCCAGATGATCTTGAGGGAAGCAGTGAGGGAAACGGTAACCCAGGTTCTGCAGGCCCTGCTC
>NZ_JBBIMD010000081.1:0-7984 GCF_037444525.1 Thermus sp.
CCACCCTCCACGTTCTTCCTAAGGGGCCGGTAGCGACGGTCAAACCAGATCTCCAACACCGCCCGCTCTAGGCTTTTCGGCCCCACCACCACCTTGCGCACGTAGTACCCCCCTTCCGTCGGGCTGATCTCCATGCTCTTGGAAAGCCTAAGCTCCACCACCTCGCCCCCCTTGAGCCGGACCCTAACCCGGAAGACCAGGGGGCCTTCGGGCTTTAGGTGGGGGTCTTTGCGGAAGAACCCCATCCTTACCCCTCTTTGAGGTCCAGGGGCTTGGCCCCGGTGAGCTGCAAAAGCTCCTCCGGGGTGAGGGCGAAAAGGGCCCTTGGGGTCCCCCCCGCCGCCCAGAGGCGGGGGTAGGCCAGGAGGTCCTCGTCCAGGAAGGCGGGAAGGGGGGCCACGGGGGGCACGCCCCCGATGGCGAAGCCGGTGAGGGCCCGCACCTCCTCCGGGGTGGCCCGCCTCAGGGCTTCCCCCAGGGCCTTTTCCGCCTTCTTGGGGTCCAGCCGGTTCTTCCCGCTCACCAGGAAGAGGTAGGCCCCCCCTTCCCCCACGAAGACCAAGCTCTTCACGATCTGCCCCACCTCCGCCCCCACGGCCTTTGCGGCCTCGAGGGCCGTGCGGGTGGAGGCCGTTAGCTCCATCACCTTTAGGTGGGGAAAGCCCCGCGCCTCCAGGAGGGCCTACACCTTCCTTGCGGATGGGGAGAGGGTCATAGCCTCTGGATGAGCTCCGCCAGGAGGGCGGCCCGGCGGGGGATCTCCGGCACCACCACGTACTCCGTCTTTTGGTGGGCGTCCCCGCCCAAAAGTCCAAGCCCGTCCAGGGTGGGGACCCCCAGGTGGGCGGTGAAGTTCCCGTCGGACCCACCCCCCACCCGGCCCGGGCCTAGCCTTAGGCCCAAGGCCTCCCCCAGGGTCCTTGCCTTCTCAAAGAGGGCCAGGCTTTCCGGGGTGGGCTCCATGGGGGGGCGGTTAAGGCCCCCGGTGACCTCGAGGCGGGCCCCCGGGAGGGCGGGGCTCAAGGCCCGAAGGCCCCGCTCCACCCGCTCCACCTCCGCCAGGGTCCAGGCCCTGAGGTCTATCTCCACCCAGGCCTCCTCGGCCACCACGTTGGTGGCCGTGCCCCCGCCGATGCGGTTGGGGCCCAGGGTGGTGCCCTTTTCCCGGTCCTCCAGGGCCACCACCTGGGGGATCTGGTGGGCGAGTTCCAGGATGGCATTTACCCCCTTTTCCGGCTCCACCCCCTGGTGGGCCGCCCGGCCCAGGGCCTTTAGGCGGTAAAGCCCCACCCCTTTCCGGGCCACCTTGAGGTCCCCCTCCCCCGTGGGGGGCTCCAGCACCAAGGCGGCCCGGGCCTTTTGGGCCGCGGCCTCAATGAGGGGGCGGCTTTCCCGGGAGCCCGTCTCCTCGTCCGGGGTGAAGAGGATCTCCAAAGGCGGCAAGGGGACCCCTTTTTCTTCCGCGTAGCGCAGGGCGTAGAGGAGGGCGATGATCCCCCCCTTCATGTCGTAGACCCCAGGACCCACGGCCTTTTCCCGCTCTATCCGGAAGGGCTCGGGGAAGCTCCCCTTGGGGTGAACGGTGTCGTAGTGGCAGAGGACGAGGACGGGCCGGTCCCCCCCCCCTCGCCTGAGGAGGAGGATGGGGCCCGAGGGGGTGTCCTTGCGGGAGAGGGTGCCCTCCAGGGGGCGGAAGGCCTCCTCCAGGGAGGCCGCGGCCGCCTTTAGCCCCTCCAGGTCCCCCGAGGGGGACTCCCGGCGGACGAAGGCCTCGAGGTCCTTGAGGAACCGGGGAAGCTGGCTTTCCATCCAGGCTAGGCTTTCCATGCCCCCATTACACCACCTTCCCGGGGTTCAAAAGTCCCTCTGGGTCCAGGAGGGCCTTGAGCCTGCGCATCCACTCCAGGGCAGGCCCGTGCTCTTTCGGGAGGTGTTTCCGCTTCCTTAGGCCCACCCCGTGCTCCGCGGTGCAGGTGCCCCCTAGGGCCAGGGCCTTTTCCACCAGCCGTTCCGCAAAGACCTCCGCCTTGGGGTAGTCCTCGGGGAGGACGGGGACCAGGGTGTGGAAGTTCCCGTCCCCCACGTGGCCCAGGATGTTCCCGGTGAGGCCCATTTCCTCCAGGAGCCCTTGGGCGAAACGCACCGCCTCGGGCAGGCGGGAAAGGGGCACGGCCACGTCGGTGATCATGAAGAGGTGCCCCGGGAAGAGGTGGACCAGGGCCCAGTAGGCCTGGTGGCGGGCCTCCCACTGGGCCTTCCTTTCCTCTTCGGTCCTCGCCACCTCCAGGGCGAAGGCCCCCGCCTCCCGCAAGACCTCCTCCGCCAAGGCCCGTTCCGCCTCCAGGGCTTCCTTGGTGGGGCTATGGAACTCCAGGAAGAGGGCGGGCCGCTCGGGGAAGCCCGCCCCCAGGTGGCGGTTCAGGGCCTTAAGGGCCAGCTCGTCCAAAAGTTCCAGCCGGGCGATGTCCCCCCCCAGGGCCATGACCCCGAGGCTTCCCTGCACCGCCTCCTCCACCCCGGGGAAGAAGGCCCGCAGGGTGAGGATTTGGGCCGGGAGGGGGTGGAGCCTTAGGGTGAGGCGGGCGATGATGCCCAAGGTGCCCTCCGAGCCGATGAAGAGGTCTTTGAGGTCGTAGCCCGCGCTGGTCTTCCGCACCGGCCGGCCGAGCTCCAAGACCTCCCCGTTTGCCAGCACCACCTGGAGGGCGAGGACGTTTTGCCGCATCCCCCCGTAGCGCACGGTGGTGGTGCCGCTGGCGTTTGTGGCCGCCATGCCCCCCAGGGAGGCGTCCGCCCCCGGGTCCACGGGAAAGAAGAGCCCCGTGCCCTTCAGGGCCTCGTTCAGGCGCTTGCGGGTGAGGCCCGGCTCCACCACGCAGTAGAAGTCCTCCGGGTGGACCTCCAAAATCCGGCCCATGCGGGAAAGGTCCAGGCTGATGGCCTCCCGCACGGGGTAGAGGTGGCCCTCGAGGCTGGTCCCCACCCCGTAGGGGATGACCGCCACCCCCCTTTCCCGGGCCCAGGCCAGGGCCTTCTGGATGTCCTCCACCCCCTCGGGGTAGACCACCGCCAGGACGGGGCGGCTTTCGGGGTAGCCCTCGTCCTTGCCGTGGCGGAGCCGCTCGCTCTCCGAGAGGTCCACCTTGCCGGGGAAAAGGGCCTTGAGCTCCTCCAGGTTCATAGGATCTCGGCCAGGAAACCAAGAAGGGCGGTGCGGAAGGCCTTGGGGTTTTCCAGGTTGGCCAGGTGCCCCGCCTCGGGGAGGATGAGGGCCCGGGCCTCGGGGAGGGCTTTGGCCAGGCGCTTGGCCTCCTCTGGGGGGGTAAGGGTGTCCTCCTCCCCCACCAGGACCAGGGCCGGGCCGCGCATTTCGGGGAGAAGGGGGGTGGAGTCGGGGCGCTCCGCCAGGGCCAGGAGGCTTGCCGCCACCGCCTCGGGGCTTGCCTCCCGGATGAGGGCCCGGGCCCGTTCCACCACCTCTGGCTTTTCCCGCAAGGTGGTGGCCCCCAGGTGGGTGGGGAGGAGGGCCTCGGGGAGGAAGCCCACCCCCTGTTGGAGGACTCGCTCCCTTAAGGCGTAGCGGTTCTTCTTCCCCTCCTCCGTGTCCGCCCCGGCGCGGGTGTCCGCCAGGGCGAAGCCCAGGAAGCGCTCTTTTGCCCGGCGCCAGAGCTCAAAGATGAGGTAGCCCCCCATGGAAAGCCCCACGAAGACCGCCTCTTCCAGCCCCGCCTCGTCCATCTCCCTTAAGACCTTTTCCGCGGCCTCCCCCAGGGGAAGCCCCAGGTAGTGGGGCGCCAGGACGGGAAGCCGGCCGCGGAAGTAGGCCACCTCCCCTTCCCACATCCTGGGGTTATAGGGAAAGGCGTGCAGGAACACGAGCCCGCGCATCAGTTCTCCTTGGAGGGTTCGCCCTCTAGCCCTAGGGCCTTGAGCCGGGCCATGAGGGCCGGGTCTTCCACCACCACGTAGTTCCTGCCCCCTTGGCTCTCCGCCCGAAGCCGCCCCGCCTTGGCCGCCTCCTTCCAGGCCTCCATGAGGTCTGGGTATCGCACCAGGAGGGGGGTCACCTTGTGGGCGGGGTAGCGCCTCACCTCAAGGCCTCCTCCAGGGCGTGCCAGGGGAGGGTGGCGCACTTCACCCGGGCGGGGAGCTTGGCCACCCCCTGGAGGGCGAGAAGGTCCCCGAGGCTTGGGTCTGGGGGGGCGCCCTCCACCACCATGGCGTGGAACTTGCGGGCGATCTCCAGGGCCTCCCCCACGGTTTTGCCCGCCACGGCCTCGGTCATCATGGAGGCGCTGGCGGTGCTGATGGCGCACCCCTGGCCCTGGAAGCGGATCTCGGCGATGCGCTCCCCCTCGAGGCGCACCATCACCTCCACCTGGTCCCCACAGGAGGGGTTCATCCCCCCAGCCCGTTTGGTGGCGCCAGGCAGGGGCCCAAAATTCTTGGGGCTTTGGTAGTGCTTGAGGATGGTTTCCCGGTAGAGCTCATCCAGCACGCTCATGGATTCCCCCATTATAGCCAGGCCCGGTACCGGGTGGCGATCCTAAGGAGGGCCTCGGCGAAGCGGTCCACCTCCTCCTTGGTGTTGTAAAGGTAGAAGCTCGCCCGGGCGGTGGCGGCCACCCCGAGCCTGCGGTGGAGGGGCTGGGCGCAGTGGTGCCCGGCCCGCACCGCGATGCCCTCCTGGTCCAGGAAGGTGGCCAGATCGTGGGCGTGGAGCCGGCCCAGGGTGAAGGGGATGACCCCGCCCCGGTCGGGCCCCTTGGGCCCATACACCTTGAGGTGGGGCACCTCCTCGAGGCGCCTTAGGGCGTACTCCAAAAGGGCCCGGTCGTGGGTGAAAACCCGCTCCATGCCCACCTTCATGAGGTACTCCGCGGCCTCCCCCAAGGCGATGGCCTCGGCGATGGGGGGGGTGCCCGCCTCAAAGCGGGCCGGGGGGAGGGCGTAGGTGGAGCGGTCCACATAGACCTCCCGGATCATCTCCCCGCCCCCCAGGAAAGGCGCCATCCCCTCCAGGACCTCGTACCGCCCCCAGAGCACCCCGGCCCCCGTGGGCCCCAGCATCTTGTGGCCGGAAAGGGCGAAGAAGTCGGCGCCCAGGGCCTTCACGTCCACGGGGAGGTGGGGGGCCGACTGGGCCCCGTCCACCACCACCAAGGCCCCCAGGGCCTTCGCCTTCTTGGCGATCTCCGCCACGGGGTTCACCGTGCCCAAAACGTTGGACATGTGCACCAGGGAGACCACCTTGACCCTTTCAGTGAGGAGGGCATCCAGCTGGGAGAGGTCCAGCCGGCCCTCCTCCGTCAGGGGGATGGCCTTCACCTTGGCCCCTGTAAGCCCCGCCACCAGGTGCCAGGGGACGAGGCCCGCGTGGTGCTCCATCTCCGTGAGCAGGATTTCGTCCCCCTCCTTGAGGTTCCTAAGGCCCCAGGCGTAGGCCACCAGGTTCATGGCCTCCGTGGTGTTGCGCACGAAGACGATCTCCCGCTCCTCCGCGTGGAGAAAGCGGGCCAGGCGGCGCCTTGCCGCCTCGTAGGCCTCGGTGGCGGCCACGGAGAGCCGGTAGGCCCCCCGGTGGACGTTGGCGTTCAGCTCCTGGTAGTAGCGCTGAAGGGCTTCCAGGACCCGCCTGGGCTTTTGGCTGGTGGCGGCAGAGTCCAGATAGACGAGCTCCGGATGCGTGGCCAGGAGGGGGAAATCCTCCCTTAGGGCGCTTAGGTCCATGCCCTAAGTTTACCCCTGCCCTCCTGGCCCCTAGCGCAGGTCCCGCTTCATCCGCTCGTAGGTCTCCTGGTCTATCTCCCCCCTGGCGTAGCGCTCCCTTAGGATCTCCAGGGCCCGGTCCTCCCGCCGCCCCCCAAGGCCCCTAAGGAGAAGGGCAAGCCCCAAAACCAGGAGGACCGCCAAGGCCCCCAAAAGGAACCACGACCAAGGCTCAACGCCCCAGTAAACCCCATACCCCCGGTGCGCCAAAGCCCACATCTCCACACCTCCCCAAGGGCTTAGGGTAGGCCCTCGGGGTTAGCCGGGGGTTACAGCCCCGCCCGCCTGAGGAGAAGGGCGTTGAGGGCCACGGCCACGGTGGAAAGGCTCATGAAAAGGGCCCCCACCGCGGGGGAAAGCAGAAGGCCAAAGGGGTAGCCCACGCCCGCGGCCAGGGGGAGGGCGAGAAGGTTATACCCCGTGGCCCAGAAGAGGTTCTGGACCATCTTGGCGTGGGCGGCCCGGGCCAGGCTTAAGGCGCGGACCACGTCCAGGGGGTCGCTTTTTACTAGGACCAGGTCCGCGGACTCCAGGGCCACGTGGGTGCCCGCCCCGATGGCCACCCCAAGGTCGGCCTCCAAAAGGGCAGGGGCGTCGTTGATGCCGTCCCCCACGAAGGCGGTGGGCCCCATGCGCTTCAGCTCCCGCACCAGGCGGACCTTGTCCTGGGGGAGGACACGGGCGTGGTACCGCTCAATCCCCAGGGCCCTGGCCACGGTTTGGGCCACCGCCTCCGCGTCCCCGGTGATCATGACCGGGACCAGGCCCATGGCCTTCAGGCGGGCGATGGCCTCTTGGGCTGAGGGGCGGATGCGGTCGGCCAGGGCGAAGTAGGCCAGGACCCATTTTTCGTCCATCAGGGCCACCACGCTTTCCCCCCGGCCTTCGGCTTCCAGGAGGCCCCTCTTGAGGGCTTCCGGGGCCTTAAGGCCTAGCTCCTCCGCCCACTCTGGCCGCCCCACCCGGTACCGCTTGCCTTCCACCTTCCCCTCCACCCCTTTGCCCGGCACAGCCTGGAAGTCCTGGACGGGGGCCAAGGGAAGGCCTTGGGCTTGGGCGGCCTCGAGGAGGGCCTCGGCCAGCGGGTGCTCCGAGAGGGCTTCCAGGCTTGCGGCGAGGGCCAGGGCCTTGGGCGTCTCCAGGCCTTCCGCGTACACGGCCTTTAGGCCGAAGCGGCCCTCGGTAAGGGTGCCCGTCTTGTCAAAGGCCACCACGCGGATGCCCTGGGCGCGTTCAAAGGCCTCGCGCTTGCGCACCAGGATGCCCCTTTGGGCGGAGAGGGCGGTGGCGTTCACCACCACCAGGGGGATGGCAAGGCCCAGGGCGTGGGGGCAGGCAATGACCAAGACGGTGACCGCGCGCTCCAGGGCAAAGGCCAAGTCCTGGCCCAGGAAAAGCCAGGTCCAAAACGCCAAAAATCCCAGCGCCACAGCCAGGTAAAAGAGCCAGCCCGCGGCCCGATCCGCCAGGGCCTGGAAGCGGCTCCGGGCGGCTTGGGCCTCCTCCACCAGCCGCAGGATCTGGCTCAGGGTGGTGGCCTCCCCGATGCGGGTGATCCGGACCTTAAGGGCCCCTTCCCCGTTGATGGCCCCCGCCACCACCTCGTCCCCCACCCCCTTGGGCACGGGCCGGGACTCCCCGGTGAGGAAGGCCTCGTTCATGGAGGAGGCCCCTTCCAGGACCACCCCGTCTGCGGGCACCTGCTCCCCGGGGCGCACCAGGACCACGTCCCCCTCCCGGAGGGCGTCCACGGGCACCTCCTCGGTCCGTCCGTCCACCACCTTGTGGGCGGTGGTGGGCAGGAGCCGGGCCAGGGCCTCGAGGGCCCTGCCTGCGGCCTGCACCGAGGCCATCTCCAGCCAGTGCCCCAGGAGCATCACGTCCAGAAGGGTGGCGAGCTCCCAGTAGAAGGGCATGCCGGAAAGGCCCAAAGAAACCGCCAGGCTGTACCCGTAGGCCACGGTGATGGCCAGGGCCACCAGGGTCATCATGCCGGGGGTGCGGGCGGCAAGCTCCCGGCGCGCCCCCAGGAGGAAAGGCCACCCAGCATAGAAGTAAAGAAGGGTCCCTAAAAGGGGGTTGAGCCAGGCTGCCTTGGGAAAGGAAACCGCCCGGTACCCCAGCCACGCTTGCATCTGCTCCGAGAAATAGAGGATGGGCAGGGTAAGGAGGAGGCTTACCAGGAATCGGTCCCGGAACATCTCCGGGGTGTGCC
>NZ_JBBIMD010000082.1:0-7592 GCF_037444525.1 Thermus sp.
AGCTTGGGGTGAACCTGGCGGGGGTGGAGGAGATCATGCGGCTTCGGGCGGAGCTCGAGGCCCTCCAGGCCCGCTTTGAGGCCGAGGTGGCGAGGCTCAAGGCGGAGATCGGGGACCGCTTCCAGGAGCTGGAGCGCAAGGCCCTCCCGCCCCCTGGGGAGACGGCTAAGCCTTCCCCTAAGGACCGTCCGGTGTACGTGATCAGCGTGGCGGCGGAGCTTTTAGAGATGCACCCGCAGACCCTGAGGCTTTACGAGCGGAAGGGGCTTATTAGGCCGAAGCGGTCTTCGGGGAAGACGAGGCTCTATTCGGAGCGGGACATTGAGAAGCTGAGGGAGATCCGCCGTTTGACGCAGGAGCTTGGGGTGAACCTGGCGGGGGTGGAGGAGATCATGCGGCTTCGGGCGGAGCTCGAGGCCCTCCAGGCCCGCTTTGAGGCCGAGGTGGCGAGGCTCAAGCTCCTCCTTTTGGAGGAGGGCAAGACCCTGGCCCAAGAGGGTAGCATGGGGGCGTGAAGGCGCTAGACCCCCTTTTGGAGTTCCTCTCCATCCCCTCGGTTTCCACGGACCCTGTCCACAAGGAGGACGTGCGGCAGGCGGCCCTTTGGCTTGAGGGGCGCTTAAAGTCCTTGGGCTTCCGCACGGAGCTCCACGAGACTCCCCTCCACCCCATCCTCTACGCCGAGAGGAGGGTGGCCGAGGACGCCCCCACGGTCCTCATCTACGGCCACTACGATGTCCAGCCCCCGGACCCCCTGGAGCTTTGGGAAACCCCCCCCTTCACCCCCACGGTGCGGGAGGGGCGGCTTTACGCCCGGGGGGCCTCGGACGACAAGGGGCAGCTTTGGGCCCATGTGGCCGCCCTGGAGGGCTTTGCCCCCAGGGTGAACGTGAAGTTTTTGGTGGAGGGGGAGGAGGAGATCGGTAGCCCCCACCTCCTCCCCTTCGTGGGGGCCCACCGGGAGAAGCTTAGGGCCGACGTGGTCCTCATCTCCGACGGGGCCATGTTCGCCCCCGGGGTGCCCACCCTTACCTATGGCCTAAGGGGGCTTTGCTACCTGGAGGTGCGCGTGAAGGGGGCCCGGCGGGACCTCCACTCCGGGGCCTTCGGGGGGGTGGCCCCGAACCCTATCCAGGCCCTCTCCTGGCTCCTGGCCGGCCTCAAGGACGAGAGGACGGGCCGCATCCTCATCCCCGGCTTCTACGACGAGGTCCAGCCCGTCTCCGAGGAGGAAAAGGCCCTCTGGCCCCACCTGGACGAGGAGGCCCTGAAAGCGGAACTTGGGGTGGACCACCTCCCCGGGGAGGAGGGCTACAGCCCCTTGGAACGCCTCTGGGCCCGGCCCACCCTGGACCCCAACGGGGTCTTTGGCGGCTACCATGGGGAGGGCTCCAAGACGGTGATCCCCGCCGAGGCGGGGATGAAGCTTTCCATGCGCCTTGTCCCCAACCAGGACCCGGAAAGGATCGCCGAGCTGGCCGAGACCCACCTGAGGGCCCTCTGCCCCAAGGGCTACCGCCTGGAGGTGAAGAGGCTCCACGGGGGCAAGCCCGTCCTTACCGACCCCCAAAGCCTCCCCATGCGCCTCATGGCCCGCGCCCTGGAAGAGGCCTGGGGCCGGCCCCCCGTGTACGCCCGGGAGGGGGGGACCATCCCCGTGGTGGCGGAGCTCAAGGAGGCCCTGAAGGCCCCCATCGTCCTCCTGGGCCTAGGTCTTCCCGACGACAACCTCCACGCCCCCAACGAGAAGATAGACCTCATCAACTTGGAAAAGGGCATCCAGGCCCTCCGCCGTTTCTACACGTTCCTGGAAGGGGCCCTTAACCCCGCTTGAAGATGAGGGCCTCCCCCACCTTCCCCGAAAGGAGGGGGACCTGGGCGCTTTTCGCCACCTGGGCGCAGAAGGGGACGTCGGCCTCGAGGCCCACCCCCTTGAGGGCTGAGGCGGCGGCGGAGAGGCTTAGGGCCTCCAGGGGGTCCGGGTGGGCCCGCCGCACCGCCAGGGCGATCCGGGCCCCGTCCTCAGGCTCCACCTCCCGCATGAGGCCCAGGTACTCCGCCAAGACCCCGGCGGTGTACACGTCGTCCAGCCCCACCCGCCCCTCCTTGCCCGCGCAGAGGATGGCCACCTCCTCCGTGGCGAGCTCTAAAGCCTTCCTGGCCGCGGCGTGGGCGTTGTAGAGGGAGGCCAGGAGGACGTGCTTGGCCGTCTTGGCGGCCAGATGGGCGGCCTTGGTGCCGTTGGTGGTGGCCATGACCACCACCCTCCCCCCCACGGGGGCCTCCAGGGCCTCCCGGGGGGAGTTCCCCAGGTCAAACCCCGGAGGCCTAAGCCCCCCCGCCTCCCCCGCTAGGACCACGTCCTCGTCCTTGAAGGCCCGGGCGGCCTCCAGGGAGGGCACCAGGTAAAGGGCCTCTGCCCCCGCCTCCAGGAAGCAGGCTGCGGTGGTGGTGGCCCGGATGACGTCCACCACCAGGACCACGTCGGGATAGGCCAGCTCTTCCCTAGGCAAGAGATCTACCCTGAGGCGCATCCCACCCTCCTAGGCCAAGCCGAAGGCCACCTCCTCCAGAAGCGCCGCTTCCACCACCTCCACCTCCCCCGGCCCAAGCCGCACCGCCCCCAGGGCCCTAAGCTCGTGGAGGGCCCGGGTTGCGGTCTCCCGGCTGGTGCCCGCGAGAGCGGCGAGCTCCCGGTGTCTTAGGCGGAAAAGGGGCCCTTGGCCCTGGCGGAGGAGTTTCAAGAGGGCGTAGGCCACCCGGCTTTTCGCCTCCTCAAAGGAGAGGAGGTCCATCTCTAGGTCAGCTTCCCTGAGCCTTGCCGCCAGGATCCGGGCCAGGTTGTGGGCCACCAGGGGAAAGCGGCGGATCAGGGCGGAGTACTCCTCGGGGAAGAGGGCAAAGAGGAGGCTTTCCTCCACCGCTTGGGCGCTTGCGCTCCGCTCCTTCCCCTCAAGAAGGCCCATCTCCCCGAAGATCTCCCCCTCCCCCACATACCCCACCGTGCGCTCCTGCCCCCCGAGGTGGAGCCGGAAGAGGCGCACCTGGCCCTGGCGCACCAGGTAAAGGGCCTGGCCCAGATCCCCCTGGCGGAAGATGAGCCGCCCTTTGGGGTAGCTAAGGGCGCGAAAGTAGGTGAGGGCCTCCTCTTCTTCCTCTGGGGAAAGGCCGTGAAAGAGGGGGCTTGGTCGCATCGCCCCTACTCTAACCTAGGGCTCATCTTTTGCCTAGACCATGAGGGGGTGCCGCCTGTCCTCCAGGTGCGGGATCTCGGGTTTTCCTACGGCCAAGGCCCCCTTTTCCGGGGGCTTTCCTTCGCCCTGGAAGGGGGCGAGGTCCTGGCCCTTTTGGGGCCCTCGGGGAGCGGGAAGACCACCCTCCTCCACCTCCTTGCGGGCCTCCTCCCTTTGCAGGAGGGGGAGGTGTTCTGGGAAGGGGTGCCCATCCGGGACCTACCCCAGGAGGCCTTGGCCCGGAGGCGGCTCTCCTTCATGGGCCTCGTCTTCCAGCACCATTTCCTCTTCCCGGAGCTTACCGCCCTGGAAAACGTCCTCGCCCCGGGCTACCTGGTGGGCCGGCCCCATGGGGCCTGGGCCCTGGCCCTTTTGGAGAGGCTTGGCCTAAAGGAGAGGGCCCACTTCCTCCCCCAAAGGCTTTCCGGTGGGGAGAGGCAGCGGGTGGCCGTGGCCCGGGCGCTCTACCTTAGGCCCCGCCTCCTCCTGGCCGACGAACCCACCGCCAGCCTGGACCGCCGCCAGGCCCGGGAGGTCTTAGCCCTCCTCCTCCAGCTGGCCCGGGAGGTGGGGGCGGCGGTGGTCCTCTCCACCCACGACGAGGCCCTGGTGGAGGGCTTGCCCGCCTTAAGACTGTAGCATGGTGGGGTATGAGCCCTATCCATGTGCGCGCCCAAAAGGGGGATGTGGCGGAAAGGGTCCTCCTCCCTGGGGACCCTTACCGGGCGGAATGGATCGCCAAGACCTTTCTGGAAGGCGCGGTGCAGTACGCCACCCACCGGGGCCTATGGGGGTACACCGGGCGGTATAAGGGGGTGCCCGTCTCCGTGCAGGCCACGGGGATGGGGGCCCCTTCCGCGGCCATCGTGGCGGAGGAGCTCATCTCCTTAGGGGCCCGGGTGCTCCTCCGGGTGGGCACCTGTGGGGCTGCGGACGAGGCCCTGGCCCCGGGGGACCTGGTGGTCGCCCAGGGGGCGGTGCCCCTGGACGGGGCCACCCGGCAGTACCTCGAGGGCCTGCCCTACGCCCCCCTCCCCGACCCCCTCCTCTTCCGGGCCCTCTGGGCCCAGGCGGAGGCCAAGGGCTACCCCCACCACGTGGGCCTCGTGGCCACGGAGGACGCCTTCTACGCCACCACCCCGGAAGGGGCCCGCCGCTTTGCCCGCTACGGGGTCCTGGCCTTTGAGATGGAGGCCAGCGTCCTCTTCCTCCTGGGCCGGATGCGGAAGGTGAAGGCCGGGGCCATCCTCACCGTTTCCAACCGCATCGGGGACCCGGAGCTGGTGCCCCCAGAGGTCCTTGCGGAGGGGGTAAGGCGGATGGCGGAGGTGGCCTTGGAGGCCGTCCTCCAGGTCTGAAGAGGGCCCTTGTAAACTGGGCAAGGGAGGATCCCATGGCCCACGAGTACGAACACGAGTTCATCCTGGAGATTCCGGAGTTTGAGCACCTGAGCTACGAGGTGGAGGGGGGGATTGCCCTGGTCACCCTGAAGCGCCCCGAGGCCCTCAACGCCCTTTCCCAGGACCTTCTGAGGGAGCTTGCCGAGGTGGCCGAGGTCATCCACCAGGACCCCGAGGCCCGGGTGGCCATCTTCACCGGGGAGGGGCGGGCCTTTGCCGCGGGGGCGGACCTCAAGGAGATCGCCGCCCTGAAAGACCCCTTCGCTGCCCGGGAATACGCCCTTTTGGGCCAGCAGGTCTTCGCGGAGATCGCCGCCCTGCCCATCCCCACCATCGCTGCCATCCACGGCTACGCCCTTGGGGGGGGGTTAGAGCTCGCCCTGGCCTGCGACCTCCGGGTGGCGGCCAAGGGGGCTAAGCTGGGCCTCCCCGAGGTGGGCCTGGGCCTCATCCCGGGCTTTGGGGGCACCCAGCGCCTGCCCCGGCTCATCGGCCGGGGGCGGGCCCTGGACCTCATCTTCACCGGGCGGCATGTGGAGGCGGAGGAGGCCCTGCAGATGGGCCTTGTGAACCGGGTGGCGGAGGACGCCCTGGAGGAGGCCAAGCGCCTGGCCCAGAAGATCCTGAAAAACGCCCCCGTGGCCCTGGCCCTGGCCAAGGAGAGCGTGGTGCGGGGGGAGGCCTTGCCCCTTGCCGATGCCCTAGAGATTGAGGCCGACCTCTTCGGCTACGCCGCGGCCACGGAGGACATGAAGGAAGGGGTCCAGGCCTTTTTGGAAAAGCGCACCCCCAACTTCAAGGGGGAGTAGGCTCCTCATTGGGGGAAGGCCTTTTAGGGCCTTCCCCTTTTTCCGGGTGTAAGGTGAGGGGGCATGATGGAAGAGCGCGTGGTCCACGTGGCAAGCCCCAAGGCCAAGCTCTACGCGGAGGCGGACCAGGCCATCCGCGAGCGGCTCAAGGCTTTCCCCAAGGCCCTAAAGGCCTACGAGCTCCTGGTGCAAGACCCAGAGGCCCGCGCGGGCTGGAACATGGCCAACTACCTTACCATGCGCAAGCTGGGCTACAACGACCACGGCCGGGTCCACGCCCTCCTCACGGGGGCGGCGGCGGTGGCCATCCTGGCCCTTTTGGTGGAGGCGGGGGTGCGGCTGGACACCGTGGAGTCCGGGGCAGGGGGCGTGGAGGACGCCTATGTGGTGGTCCTCCTCTCCACCATGCTCCACGACCTGGGCAACGGGGTCCACCGCTTCGGCCATGAGGCCTTTGGGGTGGCCTTGAGCCTGCCCATCCTAAACCGTATTCTGGAAAAGATCTACCCCGATGCGGAGCAGCGCACGGCCCTCCGCGCCCTTATGCTCCACAGCATCTACAGCCATGACCTCGAGCCCGAACCCCTGACCATTGAGGCCGGGGTCACCGCGGTGGCCGATGGCACGGACATCACCAAGGGCCGGGGCCGCAAGGCCTTCGCCCTGGGGAGCATAGACATCCACTCCATCAGTGCCCTGGCGGTGGACGAGGTCAGGATCCTCAAGGGGGAGAAAGTGCCGGTGGAGATCCAGGTGACCATGAACAACTCCGCGGGGATCTTCCAGGTGGAGGAAACCCTCACCAAGAAGGTGCTGAAAAGCCCCTTACGCCCCTACGTGACCGTGGTGGCCATGACGGAGCCCGATGGGGGCTACGACCAGCGCATTGTCCACCGGGTGCGCCTGCACGAGAAGGAAGACCGCTTCGTTCTGGACTAACGGGGAGAGCTCATTCCGGCCAAAGCGCCTTAAGCTCCTTGGGCAAAAGCCCCCGGATGTCCGCAATCTCCCCCTGGGAGATCCGGTGGGCCAGGACCTTAAAGACTGCCCGCGCCGCCCGTTCCGGATCCACCGCGGGTCCGGAAGGGGTTTTGAGCTCCCGGGCCACATGTTCCAAGAAGGCCTCCAGGTGCCGTTCCTTAAGGGGCTTGCCCGTGGGGTCCCAACCCTCGTAGAAGAAGCCCCGGATGAGCATGGGCAGCTGGGCGGCAAGCTGGGCCACCTCCTCCACGGTAAGCCGGTCCCTCAAGGCATGGAGAACGGCCCTAAGGGCCATGTAGGCCCGGTGGCGGTCCTCCGTGCCCAGCTCCTCCATGACTTCCTTAAGCCAGGTATGGGTTTTGTGCAGGGTGGTGTCAAAGACCTCCAGCCCCGTGGTGCTCATACCCTTCACCCCCTTCAAGGCCTAGGGTAGCCAATTGAGCTTTTTCGTGTCAAGGGATTTTAGTCCCCCATCCCAAATCTCACCTCTAGGACCCCCTGGCACGCCTTGGCCCCCCCGGGCCCAAGGCGTGCCGGATCGCCTGGACCTCAAACCACTCCCGGTGCCTCAGGGTCTTGGCGGCCCTCGCTGCTGGCGCCTACCAGCTCCACCTTCGTGTAGGCCTTGCCCATGGAGGGTCTTTACCCCTTGACCCCCACCTCCTTGGTGAGCTCCCGCTTTAGGACCTTCCCCACGCTGGACTTGGGGAGGCTTTCGCGGAAGCGGATGATGCGGGGGACCTTGTAGGCGGCGAGGTTTTCCCGGCAGAAGGCCTCGATGTCCTTTTCCGTGACCTTGCCCCGGTGCTCGGGCTTCAGGACGAGGAAGGCGGCCACGGTCTCGCCCCGGTAGGGGTCGGGGACGCCCACCACGGCGGCTTCCTGGACGGCGGGGTGCTGGTAGAGGACTTCTTCCACCTCCCTGGGGTAGATGTTGTAGCCTCCGGCGATGATCATGTCTTTTTTGCGGTCCACGATGTAGAAGTAGCCGTCTTGGTCCATGCGGGCCATGTCGCCGGTGTAGAGCCAGCCCTCTTTGAGGGCGCGTTGGGTTTCTTCTTCCCGGTTCCAGTAGCCTTTCATGATGTTGGGGCCTTTGACGATGAGCTCGCCCACCTCGCCCACCGGGACCTCCTTCCCCTCCTCGTCCACTACCTTGGCCTCCACGC
>NZ_JBBIMD010000083.1:0-7465 GCF_037444525.1 Thermus sp.
GCGGCCGCCAGGCTTGGGGGCTGGGATGAGGGGTTCCAGGAGGGCCCACTCCGCATCACTGAGGTCGCTGGGGTAAGATCGTCTAGAGCTCACCCCTCAAGGATACCACCCTTTTACGACAGCCTCTAAGCAAAAGTGGAGGTGATGAAGATGACCCTGGTTCGTCGGGACGGTCGTGAACTCACGCCCTTCCGCACCTGGGGTCCGTTCTCCCTCTTGGAGGAGGTGAATCGGCTCTTTGAGGAGACCTGGGGCGATCTGGCCCGGCCCGCGGTGGCCTACGTGGCCCCGGCGGACCTCTACGAGACGGACGAGGCCTTGATCCTGGAGATGGCCATCCCCGGCCTTTCCCCTGAGGACCTGGAGGTGAGCCTCGAGGGCAACAAGCTCACCGTGCGCGGCCAGGTGCGGCCCAGCGCGGACGAGAAGGCCCGGCGCTACTACCTCCAGGAGATGGCCCACGGCTCCTTTGTCCGCACCTTCGCCCTGCCCGTGGAGGTGGACGCCAGCGGGGCCAAGGCCGAGTTCCGCCACGGCATCCTCCGCCTCACCATGCCCAAGGTGGCGGAGGTCCGGGCCAAGCGGATCCCCGTGGAGGTGGTCCAGTAGGGCCTCAGGAAACCCCCCCGCCCGAGGGCGGGGGGGTTAGGCCTTTTGAAGGGGCTTCCCGCGATGGAGGTGCTTAGCCCTCCTCCAAGGCCCTTTGCAAGCGGCCTAGGGCCTCCTCCAGCACCTCGGGGTAGGTGGCGAAGTTGAGGCGGACGTAGGCGCCATACCCCTCCCCAAAGCTCTCCCCGGGGTTCAGGGCCACCTTGGCCCTTTCCAGGAAGAAGGCCGCAGCCTTTGGGACGGGGGTTTTGAGCCAGGCTAGGTAGGTTCCCTCCGGGGGGAAGTGGCCGAGGCCCACGGCTTTGGCCCAGGCGGCCACCCGGTCGCGGTTGGCCCGGAGTTGCCGCAGGGTCTCCGCCAGCCAAGGCCCCCCCTCCAGGAGAGCGGCCTTCCAGGCGGCCATGGCCAGGACGTTGGGGAAGGTGTGGGGTAGGTGGCGCTTTAGGGCTTCCAAGAGGGGCCTAGGCCCCATGGCCGCCCCGATGGGCAGGCCTGCCAGGTTGTAGGCCTTGCCCGGGCCCACCAGGGTGAGGGTCCTTTCGGGGAGGAGGCGGGCCAAGGGGGTGTGGGACCTTTCGTAGGTGAGGGGGGCGTGGAGCTCGTCCGAGACCACGATGAGGTCGTGCTTGCGGGCGATGGAGGCCAGGGCGGAAAGCTCCTCCTCGGTGAAGACCCGGCCCGTGGGATTTTGCGGGTGGCAGAAGAGGAGGAGCCTCGAGGCGTAGGCCAGCCTTTCCAGGCCCTGAAGGTCCAGCCGCCACCCCTCCTCCGTCTCCTTTAAGGGGTTGGCCAGAAGGGTGCGCTTCTGTTCCCGGATGGCGGCGAGGAAGGGGGGATAGATGGGCACCTGGGTCAGCACCCCCTGCCCCGGGGCGGTGAAGGCGGCCACGGCGGCGTAAAGCCCCACCACCACCCCAGGCATGAAGACTAGGTCTCCTTCCACCCCCGCCCCTTCCAGGATGAGCCTCCTAAGCTCCCCATCCCCTTCCCTTGGGGGGTAGCCCAAAAACCCCTCCGCCCGCTCCTTCAAGGCCTTCCAGATGGGCTCAGCCACAGGAAAGTCCATGTCCGCCACCCAGAGGGGCAGGACCCCTTCGGGGTAGGCGCTCCACTTTAGGGAGTCCTGGCGCGGGGGAAGCCTCATGGGGTCATCTTACTAGGCGTGGTCCTGGACCACCTTTAGGCCCAGGCCCTTTAGCCGCTCCACCAGGCCCCGGACCGCCCCCTTCACCCCTTCGGTGATAAGGGGGTGGCCGAAGTGGCTCACCCCGGCGTAGACCCCGTGGGCGCTCCGCCGCACCTCCAGGAGGAGGTCTTGGGTCAGGTCCTCCTCCTCCACGTGGGCGAGCACGTAAAACCCCTCCTCATCCCTGAGGACCTTTAGAAAGACCGCCACCCCCCCTTCTAGGGGGAGGACGGTCTTGGAAAGGGGCAGGTGTTCCGGCAAGGGGCCTTCCAAAAGGGCGTGGGCCATGGGGTACCTCCTTGTGGGGGGCCAGGGGGCCTCGTCCCCCAGGGTCTTGGTGAAGACCGCGTGGAAGAAGGGGCGGCCTTCCCCTTTCCACTTCTCCGCGTACTTGGTGGCGAGGTGGAGGGGCGGGGGCGGGGGGGTTTCCACCCGGTAAAGCCCTGTGGCCAGGGCCTCTTCCAGGGCAAAGTGGAAATAGTCCTCGTGGTCCGTGGTGAGGAGGAGCCTCCCCCCCTCCCCAAGACGGGTGGAGACTTTGCGGAAGAAGCCCCGCTGGAGGAGCCGGTTTTCCTGGTGGCGCTTTTTGGGCCAGGGGTCGGGGAAGTTCACGATGACCTCCAGGACGCCCCTTGGGGGCACCAGGTTCCTCAGGGCGAAGGCCCCTTCCCCGTGGTAGAGGCGGACGTTTCCCACCCCTTCCCGCTTGAGGCGCCGTAACGCTCGCACCACGCTCCCCGCCGAGACCTCTACCCCCAGGACGAGCCTATCCGGGTGGAGCTTGGCGTAAAGGGCGGTAAAGCGACCGTCCCCGAAGCCCACCTCCACCACCAAAGGCCCTTCCCGGCCGAAGAGGGCCTTGGGGGAGGGGGGAAGCTCGGGCAGGAGGGCGGGGCGCACCAGCACGAGGGGGCATTCTAGCATGCTTTCAAGGGGTTTTCACAGGGCCCTTTTACCTTGGGCCCTAGGAGGAGGGTTGTATGGCCCTATTGGGAAACCTCAAGGATTTGCCCCTGGATGAACTCCTTCAGGCCCTAGGCCACAAGGAGGGGGCGCTGGAGATTTGGAACGTGAAGGGGGTGCCCGCCACCACCCTTTACCTCAAGCCGGGCTACATCCGCTCCCTGGACCAAAAGGGCAAGCCCCTGCCGCCCCTGGCGGCCAAGGCGGTCTTCCAGGCCCTCCTTCGGGCCCGGGAGGGGAGTTTTGAGTTCATCCCCCACGTGAAGCCCTCCCACAAGTACCGTCTAAACTGGCCCCTGGACCGGGCCCTCCTCAGCCTGGTGACCCTTACGGACGAGCTGGAGCGTGTCCGGGAAAAGCTGCCTCCCAAGGAGGCCCGCTTCAGGATCAGCCCGGAAGGGCTCAACCGGTTGGGAGCCCCCTCTTCCGGGAAGGCCCCCTGCCGGGACCTCCTTAGGGCCGCGGCCGACCTCCTGGCCCGGGGGGCCTCGGTGGGGGAGATCGCCGAGCAGCTTGGCCTCCCTTGGGACTACGTGGCCTTCTGCCTGCACCGCCTGGCCTCCCTGGGGGCGGTGCAGCCCACGCTGGGGAGGTAGGGGATGCGGGTCTTGGTGGTGGACGACGACCCCACCCAGCGCCTTCTCCTCATGCGGGCCTTGGCCCCTTTGGGGGTGGAGGTGGCGGAGGCCAGGAACGGGAAGGAGGCCCTGGATCTCCTAGGGGAAAAGCCCTTCCACCTGGTCCTCACCGACCTCCACATGCCGGTGATGGATGGCCTCCAGCTCACCCAGGCGGTGAAGGCCCAAGATCCCTTGCTCCCCGTCCTCCTCCTTACCGCGGATGGGGAGCGGGAGACCCGCCTGAAGGGTCTACAGGCGGGGGCAGACGACTTCCTAAACCGCCCCGTGGACCTCAGCGAGCTCCGCCTTAGGGTGAAGGGCCAGCTGGAAAGGCGGCGCCTAAAGGAGGAAGTAGAGGAGCTGGAGAAGACCCTCCTCGTCCTCATGAGGGCGGTGGAGGCCAAGGACGCCTACACCGCGGGCCACGGGGAACGGGTGGCCCGCTACGCCCTCTGGGCCGCAGAGGAGCTTGGGGCTTCGGAGGAGGAGTTTAAGGACCTCAAGATGGGGGCTCTTCTCCACGACGTGGGCAAGATCGCTATCCCCGACCACATCCTGCGGGGGGACTACCCCCTCACGGAGGCGGAGTGGGCCTTTATCCGTAGGCACCCCGAGGTGGGGGATGAGATCCTAAAGCCCCTCCGGGCTCACCCTCGCCTAAGGCCCTACGTGCGCTGGCACCACGAGAAGCTGGACGGCTCTGGCTACCCGGATGGCCTCACCCAGGTGCCCCTTTTGGTCCAGGCCCTCTCCGCGGCGGACATCTACGATGCCCTCACCAGCGTGCGCACCTACCGCAAGCCCCTTCCCCAGGAGGAAGCCCTCGAGGCCCTGTCTAAGGAGGCCGCCCAGGGCCGCCTGGACAAGGAGGTGGTCCGGGCCTTTAGGAGCGCCCTCCTCCGGAACCGCGCCCTGATGCCCAGGGGTTGACAAAAGGGGCCGTTTCCCCCTAAATGGGGGCGATGCCGGCTAAACGGGGCCAGTCCAAGCGGAATACCCCTGAGGGAGAGAGGGGGGTCTTGGTGGTGGTGGAATCCCCCGCCAAGGCTAAAAGCATCGGCAAGATGCTGGGCCCGGGGTACGAGGTCAGGGCCAGCAAGGGCCACGTGGCCGATCTCCCGGAAAGGGCCCTGGGGGTGGACGTGGAGAAGGGCTTCGCCCCCACCTACGAGGTGAAGAAGGAGAAGAAGGAGGTGGTGGAGGAGCTGAAGCGGGCCGCGGAGGGCAAGCGCCTCCTCATCGCCACCGACCCCGACCGGGAGGGGGAGGCCATCGGCTGGCACATCGCCCGCCTCCTAGGGCGGGACCCCAAGGAGCCCATCCGGGTGGAGTTCCACGAGATCACCCCCAAGGTGGTGCGCCAGGCGGTGGAGGCCCCTAGGCCCATAGACCAGAACCTGGTGGATGCCCAGCAGGCTAGGAGGGTCTTAGACCGCCTTCTCGGCTACAACCTCTCCCCCCTCCTCTCCCAGGCTTTCCGCAAGCGGGCCCTCTCCGCGGGAAGGGTCCAGAGCGTGGCCCTAAGGCTCGTGGTGGAGCGGGAGGAGGAGATTGGGGCCTTTAAGAGGGAGGTCTACTGGCTCCTCCACGGGCGCTTCCGGGCGGAGGGCCAGGAGCTCTGGGCTTCCCTTTACGAGGTGGAGGGGAAGCGCCTCTGGGCGGGGCAGGGGGAGAAGGAAGGGCGGCTCCACCTGAAGGAGGAAGGGGAGGCGAGAAGGCTTGCCCAGGAGGCCCTCCGCTTCCCCTACCGGGTGGGGCGGGTGGAGGTCAAGGAACGGCGCAAGGCCCCCCCACCTCCCTTCACCACCTCCGCCCTGCAGCAGGCCGCCTCCTCCCGGCTCGGCTACACCGCAAGCCGCACCATGCGCATCGCCCAGCGCCTCTACGAGGGGGTGGACCTCCCCGAGGGCACCGTGGGCCTCATCACCTACATGCGCACGGACTCCGTGCGGGTCTCTCCTGAAGCCTTGGCCCTGGCCCGGGAGGTGATCGGGAAGGCCTTCGGCCTCGAGTACCTCCCAGAAAGCCCCAGGGTGTACCGGAACCGAAGGGAGGGGGTGCAGGACGCCCACGAGGCCATCCGTCCCACGGACCCAAGGCGCACCCCTGAGTCTGTTCGCCCCTACCTCTCGGAGGAGGAGCACCGCCTCTATGACCTCATCTGGCGCCGCTTTTTGGCGAGCCAAATGCGGGACGCCCTTTACGAGCACACGGTGGTCTTCCTGGAGGGGGGCTCCTTCCGCTTCCGGGCCTCGGGCTCGGTCTTGAAGTTTGAGGGCTATCTCAAGGCTTGGGGAAGGGAGGAGGACGAGGAAGAGCCCCCGGTGCCTGCCCTTTCCCAAGGGGCCGAGGCCCGGCTTTTGGAGGTGAGGCCGGAAGAGAAGGCCACCGAGCCTCCACCCCGCTACACCGACGCCACTTTGGTGAAGACCCTGGAGGAGCTGGGCATTGGCCGGCCCTCTACCTACGCCCCCACCCTGGAGACCCTGGAGAAGCGGGGCTATGTGGAACGGAGGGGCCGCACCCTCCTTCCCACCCCCCTGGGCCAGGAGGTCACGGACTACCTGAGGCGCCACTTCCCCCAGGTGGTGGCCTACGAGTTCACCGCCCGCATGGAAGACCGCCTGGACCAGGTGGAGGAGGGGAAGGCTCCCTGGCCCAAGGTGGTGTGGGAGTTCTACGAGCCCTTCCTGAAGGAGCTCGCCCAGGTGCCCAAGAAGACCTGCCCCAGGTGCGGCCGCCCCCTGGAGCTCAAGGTGAGCCGCTACGGGCAGTTTCTGGGCTGCACCGGCTACCCCGAGTGCACCTACACCGAGCCCCTGGAAGCGGACGAGCCCCTGGAGGAGGCCTGCCCCAAGTGCGGCCGGCCCCTGGTGCGCAAGCGGGGCCGCTTCGGGCCCTTCATCGCCTGCACCGGCTACCCCGGGTGCGACTACACCCGGGACGACGCCAAGCTCACCCCCTGGGCCTGCCCCAAGTGCGGGGGGCGGATCCTGGAGAAGCGAAGCCAAAGGAAGCGGACCTACTACCGTTGCGAGAACAAGGCCTGCGACTTCCTCTCCTTCTACCCCCTCCTCTCCACCCCTTGCCCGGGGTGCGGCTGGCCCTTGGTGAAGAAGGGCGAGGGGGCTTGCCTAAACCCCGCCTGCCCCCTCCACGACCCCGCCCTCCTGCCCAAGGAGGCCCCCAAGGCCAAGGGGCGGGCCAAGAAGGCCCTTCCCCAGGGCAAGCCCCGGGACTGGGAGGAGCTTATGCCCTTCCTTCCCGAGCTTCCCAAGGAGGAGCAGAAGGCCCTCGAGGCCCTAGCCCAAGGCGAGGCCCTGGACGAGGCCAAGGCTAAGCTGGCCAAGAAGGCCCTCTTCAAGCTCCGCATGAGGAAGGGCCGGGCCAAGAAGGAGGCGGTGGTGGGGGACTGATGGAAAGCTTCAAGCTCCACCTCCTCCGCCTGGCCAAAAAAGGCCCCCTCGAGGTCCCGGGGCTTCCCCTAAGGGCCTACCCCTTGGAGGCCCCCGAGGAGCGCCCCGGCCTTTTCCGGCTTTACCTCCTTTTGGAAGGGGAACTGGTCATAGACCTCCCTGAAGGGCGCTACCTCCACCTGAAGCGGGGCGAGGCGGCCCGGGTCACGGAACCCCACCGCCTCCTGCCGGTGGAGCGGGCGGTGCTCCTGGAGCTATTGGGCTAGGCCCCACCAGGTACACCGCCCCCCAGGGGCGGTAGCGGCTCAGGAAGCGCTCCTCCACCCCCCGCCCGTCCCGGTAGCGCACGTAGCGCCTAACCTCCACCACCGCCCCTTCCGCGGCGAAGTCCACCTGCTTCCGGGTTCCTGGGGGAAGCGTGGGGTCTAGGATCTCCTTGGGGGGAAGGGGTGGGGTCCTTTCCAGCAAGATGGGTCCCTTCCAGGCCACGGTCCGGTCCTTGGTGCCGAAGAGGTGGAAACGCAGGGTGTGCCCCTGGATGGAGGCCTGCACCCAGAGGGCCCCTGGGGTGTCGTTCTCCACCTTGAGGTCCTTGTCGGGTTGGAAGACCGCGGCGTCCAGCCCCGTGGGCCGGTAGTAGGCCACCTGGTAGCTGTGGGGGTGGCGCTCCC
>NZ_JBBIMD010000084.1:0-7274 GCF_037444525.1 Thermus sp.
ATCCCCCCCCGCCGAAGGCGGTGAGGCCCACATAGAAGAAGGCGCCAAGGAGCCTAAACAGGGACACCCCTTGGGAGGGAAGGCGCGCCTGTTCCCTGGACGTTCTCCTCATGGCACGAGCTTACCTCGCGCGGCTTGCTACCCTTTGGGGGTATTTTGGCAGTGGGAAGGGCCTCTTTCCCAGTCCTTGTGCCCCCAGGAACCAGCGGGAAAAAAACGTAACCGGCCTTGCCTGAGAAGAAGGTCCCGCCTATAGTGTCCCCTGTTAAACCCACGTGGGAGGTGGATGGGAATGTGGAGGAAACTTTGGGGTCCTTTGGTTCTGCTCGCAGGCGTCTTGGCCTTGGCCCAGCAGACTAAGCCGGCTTCCGACCCCGCCGTGGTGGAGGGGGCCAAGAAGGAAGGGAGGCTGATCATCTACTCCTCTACGGACCAGTCCAGCGCCCAAGCCCTCCTGGACGATTTTCGGCGCCTCTACCCCTTTATCCAGATAGAATACAATGATCTTGGTACCCAGGCCATTTACGACCGCTTCGTCAGCGAGACGGCTGCGGGGGCTAGGAGCGCGGACCTCCTTTGGTCTAGCGCCATGGAGCTCCAGGTGAAGCTGGCTGTGGACGGGTACGCCCTGCCTTACGATTCCCCGGAAGCCAGGAACTGGCCGGCCAACTCGCGTTTGGAGAACCTGGCCTATGGCGTCACCCTGGAGCCCGCCGTCGTGGTGTACAACCGGCGTTTCCTCAAGCCTGAGGAGGTCCCCACCACCCGGGAGGGCCTGGCCCGCCTCCTTCAGGAGCCCAGGATGCGGGGCCGGGTGGCCACCTGGGACCCCGAGCGGAGCGCGGTGGGGTTTACCATCCTCAAGGCCGACTCCGACCGCCACCCCGCCTTCCAAGACCTGGCCCGAGCCTTTGGGCGGGCCCAGGTTGCCCTTTACTCCTCCACAGGGGCGGCCTTTGAGAAGGTCATTTCCGGTGAGCACTACCTGGCGTACGGCTTCTTCGGTTCCTACGCCCTCCTGCGCCAGCGCACGGTGAAGGACCTGGGCATCGTCTACCTCACCGACGGCACGGTGGCCATCCAAAGGGTGGCGCTCATCAGCAAACGGGCTGCCCATCCCAATGCCGCCAAGCTCTTCCTGGACTACCTCCTCTCCTTGCGGGGGCAGAACCTCATGGCCTACACCGCCCTGATCTTCGCCCGTCGGGAGACGGTGGTGGGGGAGGCCACGCCCCAGGCCCTGTACCGGGCGGTGGGCGGCAAGGATAAGGTCTACGCCATCCCGGTGTCCCGCGAGATCCTGAAAAACCTGGACCCGTCGGAACGGATGCGCTTCCTCACCTTCTGGCGCCAGGCGGTGCGGGGGCAGTAGAAGGATGGTCACCCGGGTGGGTAGGCTTTCCCAAAGCGTTGTGGCCTGGCCGGTGGCCCTCCTTACGGCCCTGGTAGGGGCCATGGTCCTCGCTCCTATTGGGATTCTCCTGTACCAGAGCCTTCTTACCGCCCCTTTTTTCGCCCCGGTGAAGTCCTTTGCCCTCGAGGCCTACCGGTACATCCTGCACGACCCCTATTTCTTTGAGGCCTTGAGGAACTCCCTCTTCATCGGCCTGGGGATGGTTTTGGTGGCCGTACCCCTGGGTAGCCTCTTCGCCTTCTTGGTGACCAAGACCGACCTGCCCCTGGCGCGCCTTTTTGAGCTCCTCCTCCTTGCCCCCATCTTCATTTCCCCCATTATCCTGGGCATAGGGTTTATCGTGGCCTTCGGCCCCTCGGGGTTGGTTTCCGGGTGGGTGGAGGGGGTCTTGGGGCGGGTGCCTTGGACCATCTACACCCTGCCTGCCATCGCGGTGATCGCCGGCCTTACCCACGTACCTTACGTTTACCTTTACGTGGCCAGCACCATCCAGAACGTGGACGCCTCCTTGGAAGAGGCCGCCCGGGTGGCGGGGGCTAGGCCCTACCGGGTGGCCCTCTCCGTGACCCTGCCCCTGGTGCGCCCCGCTTTGGTCTACAGCGGGGCGCTCATGCTCCTCTTGGGGTTTGAGCTCTTTGGCCTCCCCTTGGTCCTGGGGGATGCCAAGGGGATCATGGTGGTCACCACCTACCTTTACCGCCTTACGGCCATCACGGGCACCTCCGCCTATCACCTCATGGCGGCGGTGAGCGTGGCCATCGTTTTGGTGGCCCTGGCCCTCGTCCTCCTCCAGCGCTACCTGGTGGGTCGCATGGAAGGGCGGTACGTGGCCATAGGTGCCCGGGGGTACCGCACGGAAAAGCTTCCCCTGGGGCGCCTGCGCTACGTGTGGGCCCTGATCCTGGCCCTCTACCTTTTGGTGGCGGTGATCCTTCCGGTTCTGGGCGTGGTCTTCCGGAGCCTGGTGGCCAGCTGGGGCCCAGGGGTGGACCTGAGGGAGGTCTTCACCCTGGGCCACTACGCGGAGGTCTTCAAGTTGCCCAACCTTAGCCGGGCGGTGACCAACACCCTGGTCGTGGCCACCTTGGGAGGAGTAACCGCCTTGGCCTTTTACCTCCTCGTGGCCCTGGGCATCCAGCGGGGGCGGGGTTGGGGCCGGGCGCTGGACTACCTGGCGGGGTTGCCCCGGGCGGTGCCCGGGTTGGTCATGGGGCTGGCTTTCCTCTGGATCTTCCTTTTCTTCAAGCCTCTGGCCCCCATCCGAACCACCCTCCTCAGCCTGATCCTGGCCTACACCGTGGTCTGGATGCCCTACGGGGTCCGGCTCCTCACCGCGGCCCTGGTGCAGGTGGGGCGGGAGGTGGAGGAGGCGGCCCGCATCGCCGGGGCTTCCGCCCTCCGCGCTTTCCTGGACGGCACCCTGCCCCTTCTTAGGGGGGGAATCCTGACCGCTTGGTTTCTCCTGTTCATCCAGTTCGTGCGGGAATACTCCACGGGGGTGTACCTCCTCACCGCGGGGACAGAGGTCTTGGGTGCCCAGATCGTGGCCTTGTGGGGTACAGGGGCGGTGGACGTCATCGCCGCCTTGGCCACCTTGCAGGTCCTCATCGTGAGCGCGGTCTTTCTGCTGGCCAACCGGCTTGGGGTACGCCCCCAAGGCTTGTGAGGTGAAGAGTGTTCGGCAAGGGCTTTTCGCGGCGCGAAGAAAGGGAGCCCATGGGAAGGGGGAACGTAGGGGATTCGGCTGGGGTTTCCTTGAGGGTGGAAGGCCTGGAGGTGCGGCTTGGGGAAAACCTGGTCCTTCAGGGGGTGGACCTGAGCGTGGTCCCGGGGGAGATCGTGGCCCTCCTTGGGCCTTCAGGATCGGGCAAGACCACGCTGCTCCGGTCTGTGGCGGGCCTGGTCCGGCCCACAGGGGGACGGATCCTCCTGGGCGAGGAGGTCTTCTTTGACGGTGCGCGCGGGGTCTTCCTTCCCCCAGAGCGGCGCAACCTGGGCCTCGTTTTCCAGTCCTACGCCCTTTGGCCTCACCGCACGGTGTTTGAGAACGTGGCCTACGGTCTAAGGCTACGCCGAATTCCCGAAAAGGAGGTCAGGGAGCGGGTCCTGGCCCTTCTGGACCGTCTGGGGCTCACCGGCTTGGAGCGCCGGTACCCCGGGGCCCTTTCAGGGGGGCAGCAGCAACGGGTCTCCTTGGCCCGGGCCTTGGCCTACGACCCCAAGCTCCTCCTTCTGGACGAGCCCCTTTCCAACCTAGACGCCAAGCTCCGGGACCAGGCCCGGGTCTGGCTCAGGGAAACCCTGAAGGCCACGGGGAAGGCTGCCCTTTTCGTCACCCACGACCAGGGGGAGGCCATGGCCATCGCCGACCGCATCGCCCTCCTCAACGAGGGCCGGATCGAGCAGGTGGGCACCCCGGAGGAGCTTTACCGCAACCCCAGGACCCTCTTCGTGGCCGACTTTCTGGGCAACCCCAACGTGGTGGAGGTCCTGGTGGTAGGCCTAGAAGGGGAGATGGCCCGGGTGGAGCTGGTAGGGTTCACCCTCCGGGCCCGGGCCATGGGTTCCCTGACCCCGGGGCGGCTGGCCCGGCTGGTCCTGCGCCCTGAGGTCCTCCACCCCGCCCTCCCGGGGGAGGCCAACTTCCTGGAGGGGGATCTGGCCCACAGCCTTTACCTGGGAAGCCAGTACGAGCACTGGGTCCGGGTGGGGGAGGTCCTCCTCCGCTTCACCAGCCTGGGGCCCGTGGGGGACCCCCGCCCTCGCCTGGCCTTTGATCCCGGGGAAGCCCTGGTCTACCCTTCCTAGGGGCGGGGCCGGGGCCGCAAGGGATAATGCGGCCATGGCCCGTGCCCTTTTGCTCCCGCTTTTCCTGCTCCTCCTGGTCCTTTGGGCCTTTTGGGGATGGGAGGCCAACCGGCACCTGGCAGGCCTCCTTTTGGGAGAGGCCAGGGCCCTTCTTGAGGCCGCCGCCCGCGTGGAGGACCCCAGGGCCTTGGAGGGGTTGGGGGTGCACCTCACCCCCCGGCCCCGGGAGCCCGCTCCCCTTCTGGGGGAGGTGGGGGAGAGGGTGGCCCTGGGCCTGGGGGGCCTCGAGGTCTGGGCGGCCCGGCCCGGGCCCCGGGGAGCCTGGGAGCTTGAGGGAACCTACCCCCTTTACCGGCCCAGCCTCCTCCTTCCCCTTTTGGCCGGCATGGGCACTCTCCTTTGGGCCAGGGCCCGAGTGCTGGGCTGGGTCCGCCGCCGCCTCGGCCTGCCCTTGGCCGAGGCGGTCCAGCGGCTTGGAGCCTTGGAGGCGGCCTTCCAGGTCCTGGAGGAGGGGGTGGCGGTTCTGGCGGAGGGGGAGGTGGTCTTCCTCAACCCCAGGGCCCTGAGCCTCCTGGGCCTACCCCCAGGGGCCCTGACCCCCCTTCCCCTGCACCGGGTGTGGCCGGCGCTGGAGGCCAAGGGGGCTTGGAGGATGGGAGAGGATCTCCTGCCCCTTCCCACCGGCCGGCCCGCCCGGGTGCGGCTGGGGGCCGTGGGGCGCTACCGGGTGGTGGTTTTCCAGGAGCAGGCCGAGATCATCCGCCTGGCCGAGGGCTTCACCCAAAGCCGTAGGCACCTGGAGCTCCTCCGGGCACAAGCCCACGAGTTCCAGAACCTCCTCCACGCGGTAGGGGGGCTTTTGGAGCTTGGGCGGACCGAGGAGGCCCTGCGGCTTGTCCAGGGTGAGCTGGCTGCGGAGGCGGAGCTTTCCTCCCTCCTGGGCCAGGTGGAGCTTCCCATTCTGGCGGCCCTTCTCCTCGGCAAGGTGCGCCGCGCCCGGGAACGGGGGGTGGCCCTCCGGCTGGAGGGGGTCCTGCCGGCCCGCTACGCCCCCATGGGGGAGGTGCTGGCCTCCGTGGTGGGCAACCTCCTGGAGAACGCCTTGGAGGCTGCCCCCAAGCCGGGGGGAGAGGTGAGGCTGATCTTCCGTTTGGAGGAGGGCCTGGTGGTGGAGGTTTGGGACAACGGTCCGGGGCTTCCCCCAGGGGAGGAAGCCCTCTTCCTTCCCGGGGTCAGCGGCCGGGGGGCTGGGCGGGGGTACGGCCTGGCTTTGGCCCGGGCCCAGGCGCGCTCCCTGGGGGGCGAGCTGGGCTACCATAGGGAGGAAGGATGGACCGTATTCCGGGCCTTCTTTCCGGAGCCTCTGAGCGGGCGCTCATCGTAGAGGACGACCCCCGGGTGGCCTCCCTCCATCGGGCTTTTTTGGAGGCGGAGGGCCTGAAGGTGGTGGGGGTGGCGGAGAGCCTCGAGGCCGCCCTGGAGGCCCTGGACCTGGGCCCCGATCTGGTCCTTTTGGACCTTTACCTGCCGGACGGCCACGGCCTGGACCTGCTCCCGGCCTTAGGGGGTCTGTACACCGTGGTGATCACCGCGGCCAAGGACGTGCCCACGGTGGAACGGGCCCTCCTGGGCGGGGCCATGGACTACATCGTGAAGCCCTTTGGCCGGGCCCGGCTTCGGGAGGCCTTGGCCCGGTACCGGGCCTTTCGGAGCCTGAGGGCCAAGGAGCGGGTTTCCCAGGAGGACCTGGACCGCTTTCTCGCCCGTAGGCGGATCCAGAAGGGCCTGGACCCCCAGACCTCAGAGCGCATCCTGTTTTGCCTGCGCGAGGGGGAAAAGACCGTGGAGGAGGTGGCGACAGCCCTTGGCCTTTCCCGGGTCACCGCCTGGCGCTACCTGGAGGCCCTCCGCCTCGAGGGGCGCGTGCGGGCGGAACCCGTCCACGGGGGCCCGGGGCGGCCCTCCCGGGTGTACCGCCTGGAAGGCTGAAGGGGCCGTACCAGGCGTTTGGGAGTGGCGGGTGGACCCCCGCTCACCTCCGGACCCTACGCCCCCCTAGGTAGACCTCCAAAAGCCCTCCCTTCCATAGGAGGAAGTCCGCAGGGCGGCCCACCTCCAGGCTGTGCGCAAGCCCCAGGTAGGCCGCGGGGCGGAGGCTCGTCATTGCCAGGGCCTCCTCCAGGGAAAAGCCGAACTCCAAAAGGCGCCCGAAGGCCCGGTCCATGGTAAGGGTGCTCCCCGCCAAGCCCTCCCCCAGCCACACCCCTTCCCCCCGCTTCTCCACCCGGTGGGCCCCCAAGGGGTAGGTACCGTCGGGCATGCCGGCGGCGGCCACCGCGTCCGTGACCGCATAGAGGCCAGGGACCAGGCGGTGGGCCAGGCGGAGGAGGGCGGGGTGGACGTGGAGGCCATCGGGGATGACCTCCGCCCAAAGGCCCCGCTCAAAGGCGGCCCCCAGGGGGCCGGGGGCGCGGTGGTGCAGGGGGGGCATGGCGTTGAAGAGGTGGGTAAAGCCCGAAGCCCCCCGTTCCAGGGCCTTCAGGGTTTCCCCGTAACCCGCCTCCGTGTGCCCGATCTGGACCCGCACCCCTCTCTCCACCAGGTAGGGGATGGCCCAGTCCATTCCGGGGAGTTCCGGGGCGAGGGTTACGACGCGCACCCCTCGGAAGGCCAAGAGGGCCTTAAGCTCCTCCCGGCTAGGGGGCCTGGCGTAGGGCGGCTGGGCCCCAAGACGCTGGGGGGAGATGAAGGGGCCCTCCAGGTGCACCCCAAGAAGGCGGGCCTCCCCCGGCCCTGGGCGGGCCATCACCTTTTGGGCCGCCTCCAGCACCTTTAGGAGGTCCTCCAAGGGGGCGGTCACCGTGGTGGCCAGGAGGGCCGTGGTCCCGTGGCGCAGGTGGAAGGCGAGAAGGGCCCGGATCCCCTCTTCCCCCTCCATGGCCTCCCGTCCCCCGCCCCCGTGGACGTGGAGGTCTATGAAGCCCGGCAGGACCCAAGGGGCCTCGAGGTCCGGGGGGCCCACCGCCTCCAGGCCCTCTATCCGCTCCGAAAA
>NZ_JBBIMD010000085.1:0-7192 GCF_037444525.1 Thermus sp.
GCCTGAGGGGGAGGTGGTGGTGAGGACCCTCTTGGGCCGGAGGAGGACCACGGACCGCTACACGGAAAAGCTCAACACCCCGGTACAGGGAACCGGGGCGGACGGGCTCAAGATGGCCCTGGCCCTCCTCTGGGAGAACCGGGGCCTACTCTGGGGAGCCTTCCCCGTCCTGGCGGTGCATGACGAGGTGGTGCTGGAGGCCCCCGAGGAGGGGGCCAAGGAGTACCTGGAAACCCTCACCGCCCTCATGCGCCGGGGGATGGAGGAGGTGCTTGGGGGCGCGGTGCCCGTGGAGGTGGAAGGAGGCATCTACCGGGACTGGGGGGCCACGCCGTGGGAGGAGGCATGACCGCGAAGGAGCGTTTGGCGCTTGAGGTTGACCTGGAGGGAGCGGGACCCCCGGAAGTCCCGGGCCTCGAGGTTGGGCCGGAGGACCCTTCCCCCTTCCACGCCGTGGCCAGGTGGGTAGCCGCCATGTGGCCGTGGTGCCGTTTCGCGGGCATCACGGCCCGCATGTGGCCCTACCTTGGGGGGAAGTTTCTCCGGGAAGCGGTGGACCTTGGCCCCCTCGGGTGGGTTTGGACGGACGGGCCTAAGACCCTCTGGGCGTGGCAACCCCCCGGGGGGTGAGGGGTGAGGAGGTGAGAGAATGCCCACGCGCAAGAGGACTCTCGGGGATTTGGAAGGGGCCACGAGTTTGGCGTTTCGGCCCATAACGGCGCAAACCCGGGTTTTGGCCGAAACGGGACATAGCGGAACACTTTGGGGGTTGTTTCGCAACATAGCGAAACGCCTGGCGGGTTGTTTCGCTACGCCGGGGGTGCGGCAAAACCCCTTAGGCTACACCCCCTTCCCGTCCCCGTGGAGGTGGAAGGGGAGCCCTACCTGGACTGGGGGATAACCCCCCGGGCGGTTTAAATGCTAACCGCCTATTGCGCTAACCCCGGAGGGTGAAACCTCAAGGGTTAACGCCTCTGCCACAGGCAGGCTCATACTCAGGCAAACCCCGGGGGGGGGTGGGGATTTAAGGAGGTAGCAAATGCCGAGGAAGACGCGAGTGCTGGAGCCCTCTCCTATGCCCTCAGGGGGGCCTTACCCATTCTGAGTTTTCTGAGTTTTCCACCCTCCTGCGCGAAAGAAAGATTTCGCGAATGAACACCCCTCACTACCCTCCTCCGGGCTTCTGTGGTATCTTACGGGCATGCAAGGAGAAGTCTTGACCGTGGAGGAAGTGGCCAAGCTCCTCCGGGTTAGCCGCAAGACGGTGGAAAAGCTCATCTACGCCAAAAAGCTCCACGCGGTGAAGGTGGGCCGGGTTTGGCGCATCCCGAGGGCCGCCGTGGAGGCGTTCTTGGGGGGGAAGGAGTACCGTGAACCTTAGAAAGCTCTGGTCCTGGCTTCGCTTCGCCAAGATGCTGGCCCGGGGCCGGGTGGGCAAGCGGTGGGCCCTACGCCGGGCCCGGTGGCTTTGGCGCAAGGGGAGGAAGCGTAGGAGGTGGTGATGCGAAGGCGCGGCAAAGGGGGCGGAAGCGTCTTCTACCACGAGGGCAAGGGGAAGTGGGTGGCCCAGCTCACCTGGGTAGACCCCGCCACGGGCCGGAAGGTCAAGCGGGAGAAGCATTGCGAAACCCGCAAGGAGGCCGAAAGGGCCCTGGCGGATATGGTGGCCGCCCAGGCCAAGGGGCTCCTCACCGACCCTTCCAGGCTCACCACGCGGGACTTCGCCCTGGAGTACCTGAAGCGCCTGGAGCGGGAGGGGCTTAGGCCGAACTCCATCCGCCTGGCCTTGGACGAGCTGGCCCACGCCCTCCCCTCCCTCAAGGACCCCAAGGCCCACGACCCCCTGGGCCGCATGCGGCTCCAGGAGGTGAAGCCGGTCCATGTGCGGGCCGCCGTGGACCGGGTGGTGGAAGCAGGCTACGCCCCCCGCACCGTGGGCCGGGTGCTCATGCGGCTCAAGGCCCTCTTCCGGGAGGCCCTACGGCTGGAACTGGTGGCCAGAAACCCCGCCGAAGCCGTGAAGGTGCGCCTGCCCAAGGGGGAGAAGGCGGCCAGGGCCCTGGAGCCCCACGAGGTGGCCCGGCTTCTGGAGGCCGCCGAAGCCTCCCGGTCCAAGGACATGGCCCTGCTCCTCCGGCTCATGCTGGAAACCGGGCTCCGCCGGGGCGAGGCCCTGGCCCTGCAATGGCGGGACATAGACCTGGAGGCCGGGGAGCTTACCGTGGGACGGGCTTGGGTAAAGGTGGCCGGAAGGGGAGCCTTCTCCGAGCCCAAGACCCCCACGGCCAAGCGCAAGGTGCCCTTGCCCCGTGGCCTCCTCCTTCGCCTGAAGGCCCGGAGGGAGGAGCTTCTGGCAAGGCTCACCCCGGAGGAGGTGGACGGGCTCTTCCTGGTGGGCGGGGTAAAGCCCGTGGATCCGGACGCGTTCAACCACTACCTGCGCCGCCTGGCGGAAAGGGCGGGCCTGGGCCGGGTGAGGGTGCACGACCTCAGGCACACCTGGGCCACCCTGGCCCTCTCCCGGGGCGTGCCCCTGGAGGTGGTGAGTGAGCGGCTGGGCCACGCCAGCCCCACCATCACCCTGAATGTGTACCGCCACCTTCTGGAGGAGGAGCGCCGGGGGTGGGTGCTGGACCTGGAAGAACTTCTCTACCCCGCCCCCCGCGCCCAAGCCTGAACGGATAGACCGGCTGATAAACCGGCTAAAGGGTTTCCCCCCACGCTACCGTGGGGGGAAGCTTTGCGTCCTGGAGCTGGTGGGCGGCGTAGGACTTGAACCTACGACCTCTCGCGTGTGAGGCGAGCGCTCTTCCGCTGAGCTAGCCGCCCACGCGAACTACAGGCTAGCATGGGGACCAAGGGGTGTCAAGCTTGCCCTAGGGCCTGGGGACGGGTATACTGCCCCTCGGTTTAAGGAGGTGAAGGATGCGTAAGGTTTTGCCGTTCCTCGCGCTGCTTGGCCTGGGTTTTGCCCAGGAGTTCATCACCATCGGGTCCGGCTCCACCACCGGGGTTTACTTCCCCGTGGCCACGGGCATGGCCAAGCTGGTCAACGACGCCAACGTAGGCCTCCGGGCCAACGCCCGCTCCACCGGCGGGAGCGTGGCCAACATCAACGCCATCGCCGCGGGGGAGTTTGAGATGGCCCTGGCCCAGAACGACATCGCCTATTACGCTTACCAGGGCTGCTGCATCCCGGCCTTTGAGGGCAAGGCGGTGAAGGGCATCCGGGCCCTGGCCGCCCTCTACCCCGAGGTGGTCCACATCGTGGCTCGGAAGGACGCCGGGATCCGCACCGTGGCCGACCTCAAGGGCAAGCGGGTGGTGGTGGGGGACGTGGGCTCTGGCACGGAGCAGAACGCCCGGCAGATCCTCGAGGCCTACGGCCTCACCTTTGACGACCTGGGCCAGGCCATCCGGGTGAGCGCCACCCAGGGCATCCAGCTCATGCAGGACAAGCGGGCGGATGCCCTCTTCTACACCGTGGGCCTGGGGGCAGGGGCCATCCAGCAGCTGGCCCTCACCACCCCCATCGCCCTGGTGGCCGTGGACCTTAACCGGGTGCAGACCATCGCCAAGAAGTACCCCTTCTACGTGGGCTTCAACATCCCCGGGGGCACCTACAAGGGCGTGGACGTGACCACCCCCACGGTGGCCGTCCAGGCCATGCTCATCGCCAGCGAGAAGCTCTCCGCCGACACGGTTTACAAGTTCATGAAGGCGGTCTTCGGCAACCAGGAGGCCTTCAAGAAGATCCACCCCAACCTGGAACGCTTCTTCTCCCTCCAGAAGGCGGTGAAAGGGCTCCCCATCCCCCTCCACCCCGGGGCGGAACGGTTCTACAAGGAGGCGGGGGTCCTGAAGTAGGGCACCCCCTTCCTCCAAGCCCCCCCGGCCCGGGGGGGTTTTCTTAAGGAGGCCTGAATGAAGGAAGCCACAGCCGACCTCTTGGCGGTGGAGGAGAGCGAGCTTGGGGGCAGGAAGCCCAAGGGGCCCTGGGCTCGAGGCGCCCTCTTTGGCCTTGGGGTCCTCTGGAGCCTGTTCCAGCTCTGGGCCACGGAGCTTGGGACCCTGGACCCCTTGCGCCTGAGGGCAGTCCACTTGGCCTTCGCCCTGGCCCTGGCCTTCCTGGCCTACCCGGGCAGGCGGGGGCCCAAGGATAGGATTCCCCTCCTGGACTGGGCCCTGGCCCTCCTGGGGGCGGTGGGGGCCCTTTACGTGGTCCTGGACTACTACGGCATCACTCAGCTTCGGGGCGGGATCCCTAGCCAGCGGGACGTCTTCATGGGGACCCTTACCCTCCTCGTCCTCTTCCTGGCCGCCTGGCGGGTGGTGGGGCCCGCCCTCCCCATCATCGCCTCGGCCTTCATCCTCTACGCCCTCACCGGCCCTAAAGGCCTCCTCCCCTTCACCCTTCCCCCCTGGCTCCAGCTCCACGCGGGGAGCACCTGGGGCCAGCTCATGGGCCAGCTCTACACCACCGCGGAGGGGATCTGGGGGGTGCCCTTGGGGGTCTCCGCCACCTTCGTCTTCCTCTTCGTCCTCTTTGGGGCCCTGTTGGAAAAGGCAGGGGCGGGCCGGTTCTTCATCCAGGTGGCCTACGCCCTCCTTGGCCACTTTCGGGGCGGGCCCGCCAAGGCTGCGGTGGTGGCGAGCGCCATGACCGGGGTGGTCTCGGGGAGCTCGGTGTCCAACGTGGTCACCACCGGCACCTTCACCATCCCCCTCATGAGGCGGGTGGGCTACCCGGCGGAGAAAGCAGGGGCGGTGGAGGTGGCGAGCTCCTCCAACGGCCAGCTCATGCCCCCGGTGATGGGGGCCGCGGCCTTCATCATGGCGGAGTTTTTGCAGATCCCCTACAGCACCCTCATCCTCATGGCCGCCATCCCCGCGGTCCTGGCCTACGCCACCCTCTTCATCACCGTGCACCTCGAGGCCCTCCTCCTGGGCCTCAAGGGGGTGCCCCGCTCGGAGCTTCCCCCTTTGGGCCCCATCCTCCGCGGGGGGGCCCACTACCTCCTTCCCCTCCTCTACCTCATCTACGCCCTGGTGGGCCTGAAGCTCACCCCGGAGCGGGCGGCCCTGAACACCCTCTTCCTCATGCTCCTCCTCCTCTTCCTCCAGGAGGGCTACCGGGCCTGGCGGGAGGGGCGGGGGCTGGGGCCGGGGCTTGGGACGGGCCTCCGGCTTACCCTGGAGGGCCTCGAGGCCGGGGCCCGCGGCATGGTGGGCATCGCCCTGGCCACCGCCAGCGCGGGGGTCATCGTGGGCATCGTGACCATGACCGGCATCGGCTTCGGGCTGGTGGACATC
Source organism: Thermus sp. (assembly GCF_037444525.1). Lineage (GTDB taxonomy): Bacteria > Deinococcota > Deinococci > Deinococcales > Thermaceae > Thermus. The sequence goes on from NZ_JBBIMD010000085.1 coordinate 5,314, forward strand.
GTGGAAAGGCTTTCCGGGGGGAACCTCATCCTGGTCCTGATTCTGGCCCAACTCACAAGCCTCCTCCTAGGGATGGGCCTCCCCACCACCGCCAACTACATCGTTATGGCGAGCCTGGTGGTGCCGGTGGTGCTTAGCCTTGCGGAAAAGGCGGGCTACGCCGTGCCCCCGGTGGCCGCCCACATGTTCGTCTTCTACTTCGGCATCATGGCCGACTCCACCCCCCCGGTGGCCCTGGCCGCCTACGCCGCCAGCGCCATCGCCCGCTCGGACTTCTGGAAGACCGCGGTCCAGGGCTTCCTGTATGAGCTTCGCACCGCCCTCCTCGCCTACATGTTCTTTTTCAACCCCAAGCTCCTCCTCATCGGAGTAGAAAGCCTTGGGGAAGGGGTTTGGATCTTCCTCACCGCCCTCCTAGGCATGACCGCCTTCAGTGCGAGCCTGGTGGGCTTCCTCCACAAGCGGACCACCCTCCCCGAGCGGGCCCTCCTCCTGGCCGCGGCCCTCACCCTGGTGGTGCCGGGCCTCTTCACGGATGCCATCGGCCTTGGGCTTCTCCTCCTCGCCTACTTGGTCCAGCGGGTGCGAAAATGAGTTCTGTGGAACCCCTGGTGCGCATCCGAAACCTGCACAAGCACTTCGGCCATCTCCACGTGCTGAAGGGCATCCATCTGGAGGTGGACCCGGGAGAAAAACTGGTGGTCATCGGCCCCTCGGGCTCGGGAAAGAGCACCCTCATCCGCTGCATCAACCGCCTGGAGGACTTCCAGGAGGGCGAGGTGGTGGTGGACGGTATGAACGTAAAGAACGACCGCCTCCTCCCCAGGATCCGCCGGGAGGTGGGCATGGTCTTCCAGCAGTTCAACCTCTTCCCCCACATGACCGTCTTGGACAACGTCACCCTAGGCCCCATCCGGGTGCGCCGCATGGCCCGAAAGGAGGCGGAAAGGAAGGCCATGGAGCTCCTGGAACGGGTGGGCATCGCCGACCAGGCCAAGAAGTACCCGAACCAGCTCTCGGGTGGCCAGCAGCAGCGGGTGGCCATCGCCCGGGCCCTGGCCATGGAGCCCAAGCTCATGCTCTTTGACGAGCCCACCTCCGCCCTGGACCCGGAGATGGTGGGGGAGGTCCTGGACGTGATGCGGGACCTGGCCCGCGGGGGGATGACCATGGTGGTGGTGACCCACGAGATGGGCTTCGCCCGGGAGGTGGCGGACCGGGTGGTCTTCATGGACCGGGGGGAGATCGTGGAGGAAGGCCCCCCCGAGGCCATCTTCACCCAGCCCCGGGAGGAGAGGACCCGGACCTTTTTGCATAGGGTCCTGCACCACTAGCAAACACCCGCTCCAAAAGCGCCCGGGCGTAGGCCAGGGTGGCCTCCAGGGCCTTTGGGTCCAGCCGGGCGAAGGTGTCCGTGGGCCAGTGCCAGTCGGGGGGAACGTCCCCTTCCAGGCGGATCAGGGTGAGGCAGGGGAAGCCCCGTTGGGCCAGGGGCAGGGCGTCAAAGTAGGCCAGGCGGTAGCGGAGGGGCCGGGCCGCCTCCAGGGTGCGGGCCGCCTCCAGAAGGGGCCCCCGGTAGGGGTAAAAGCGGAGCATCCCCTCCCCTTCCGCGTAGAAGAGCTCCCCCCGGCCTACATTGTCCAGGTTGAGGACCAGGGTACCCGGGGGCAGGTGAGGAAGGAGGGCCCTAGCCCCCAGGGCCCCCACCTCCTCGCACCCCGTGAGGGCCAGGCCCAGGCGGAAGCCGGGCGGCGGGGTGGTCTTCAGGAAAAGGGCGGTGGCCACCGCCACCCCGCTTCCGTTGTCGTTCCCCCCTTCCACGTAAGGGGCTTTGAGCTCTCGGTGAAGGAGGAGGCCCGCCTGGGCCAGGAAGTAGGCC
>NZ_JBBIMD010000086.1:0-7014 GCF_037444525.1 Thermus sp.
GCCAGCCGGGCTCCCTTCCACATCTCCTGGCCGATGGTGGTAAGCTGCATTCGTGGGGACCTCCTTCATGTTGGAGTGGTCCCCACATTTTAGTTGGGGCAGTCTCACATGTGTTTGTCCGAGCACAGGCTCAAAGATGAACTCCATGAAGTCCGGGAGGGTAGTCTCAGCAAAGGTTTGGAGGAAAACCCGCACCGCCCCCCGGCTCACCCCGCCGGTGAGACCCAGGCCGCGCCCTCCTCGTTCAGGTAAGCCCGGCTCAGGAGCTTTTCCCTCCATTGAGGTCCTTTAAGGAGGGGGGTCCATCCAAGGTAAACCCCCTGGCCAGGAGGAGCACCCCGCAGGAACCCTCTTGGCAGTACTCCAGGTAGTCCTCAGGGTGCTTCTTTCCCCCTTACCTAAGCGCCCGGGCATTGAAAGGACTCGAAGGAAAAGCGTGCGGGGCCCTTTTTCTGGGGTCCCCACCTAGGGAAGCTTCGGTGGGGCACTTAGCGCCGCCCCCAAAGGACACACGACCCCCGAGGAGGAGGGGTATGCTAGGGCCGGAGGTAAGGTTATGGCCTACAAGCATATCCAGATCCCGGCGGAAGGCGAACGGATCCGGATCCAGGACGGGAAGCTCGTGGTGCCCGACCAACCCATCATCGGCTTTATTGAGGGAGACGGCACCGGGCCCGACATCTGGAGAGCGGCCAGGCCTGTCCTGGACGCGGCGGTGGAGAAGGCCTACGGGGGGAAGCGCCGCATCGTATGGGTGGAGCTTTACGCGGGGGAGAAGGCCAACCAGGTCTACGGGGAGCCCATCTGGCTCCCCGCGGAAACCCTGGAGTTCATCCGGGAGTATCTGGTGGCCATCAAGGGCCCCCTGACCACCCCGGTGGGCGGGGGCATCCGCAGCATCAACGTGGCCCTAAGGCAGGAGCTGGACCTCTACGCCTGCGTGCGTCCTGTGCGCTGGTACAAGGGGGTGCCGAGCCCGGTGAAGCACCCGGAACTGGTGAACATGGTCATCTTCCGGGAAAACACCGAGGACATCTACGCGGGGATTGAGTGGCCCGCGGAGAGCGAGGAGGTGAAGAAGGTTCTGGACTTCCTCAAGCGGGAGTTCCCCAAGGCCTACGCCAAGATCCGCTTCCCCGAAACCTCGGGCCTCGGCCTAAAGCCCGTTTCCAAGGAGGGAACGGAACGGCTGGTGGCCGCGGCCATAGAGTACGCCATCAAGGAAGACCTGCCCAGCGTCACCCTGGTGCACAAGGGCAACATCATGAAGTTCACGGAAGGGGCCTTCCGGGAGTGGGGCTATGCCCTGGCCAGGGAGCGCTACGGGGCAGTGCCCCTGGACGGCGGACCTTGGCACGTGCTGAAAAACCCCCGCACCGGCCGGGACATCGTCATCAAGGACATGATCGCCGACAACTTCCTGCAGCAAATCCTTCTGCGCCCGGACGAGTACTCGGTCATCGCCACCTTGAACCTCAACGGGGACTACATCTCCGATGCCTTGGCGGCCCAGGTGGGGGGGATCGGCATCGCCCCCGGGGCCAACATCAACTACCTCACGGGGCACGCGGTCTTTGAGGCCACCCACGGCACCGCCCCCAAGTACGCGGGCCAGGACAAGGTGAACCCCTCCAGCGTCATCCTCTCCGGGGAGATGATGCTCCGCTATATGGGCTGGAATGAGGCTGCGGACCGCATCGTCCAGGCCATGGAGCGCACCATCGCTAAGGGGCTGGTCACCTACGATTTCCACCGCCTCCTGCAGGCGGAAGGGAAGCCCGCCACCCTGCTCCGGACGAGCGAGTTCGGCCAGGCCCTGATCCAGCACATGGACTAAAGGAGGGCGAAGCGGCCCTCGAGGCTAGGGAGGTCCGCCTTCAGGAAGCGGAGGCGGGCCTCCGCGTCCAGGGGCAAGGGAGCGGGCAGGGCCACCTGGGCGGTGAGGCCGAGCTCGGGGAGGAGGAAGACCCCCTGCCCGCCCCTCCGCTCCACCAGGACCCCAGGGCCCTCGTACCCCTTCTCCTGGAGGTAGAGGAGGGTCCAGTGGAGCCTGCTCTTCCTTTCTGCCTCCCGCACCAGGTCGGCTACGGCCTCCGCCGCGCCCACCCGCTCCAGCACCTCCCCTTGGGCTAGGGACTTTTCCCCCTTAAGCCACACCCGAAGCTGCTGGTGGGCCACCAGGTCCAGGTAGCGCCTTAAGGGGCTCGTCACCTGGGCGTAGAGGGGAAGGCCCAAGCCCTTGTGGGGGGCGGGCACCGCCTTAAGCTGGGCCCTTTTCATGGCCTTTCGCTGCTCCCAAAGGGCGCTCAGGCCCTCCCCCTCCACCCTCTTCGTGGGGGCTTCCTGGGTGGCAAAGGGGAAGGGAAGCCCTTCCCTCAGGGCCAGGTGGGCCGCGGCATAGCCTGCAAGGAGCATGGCCTCCCGCACCCAGACCCGGCTCGGGTAGGGGGGCAAGGGGAGGATCTGGATGGTCTCCCCCTCCACCCGCACCTTGACCTCGGGCAGGGCAAGGTCCACCGCCCCCTGGGCCAGGCGGCGCCTCCTAAAGGCCTCCGCCAGGGCCTTTAGGGCCTCGAGGCCCTCCACCTCCATGGCCTTTTGGTAGGTGAGGCGCTGGACCCGCACCCAGCTAGGGTAAACCTTCTCCTCCAGGAGTTCCCCCTCCTCGGAAACCAAAAGCTCAAAGGTGAGGGCAGGGGAAACCTCCTTCAGGCCCAGGCCCAGGATCTGGGTTACCTCCTCTGGAAGCATGGGCACCGTGCCCTCGGGGAGGTAGAGGTTGGCCCCCCGGCGGAGGGCCTCCTCGTCCAAAGGGCTATTCGGGGCCACCAGGGCGGCCACGTCCGCCACGTGGACCAGGAGGCGGAACCCCTCCCCCACCCTCTCCGCCCAGACCGCGTCGTCCGGGTCCTGGCTCCCCTCGTCGTCTATGGCGAAGGCGGGGAGGTGGGTGAGGTCCTCCCGCTCCTCCTCGGGTAAGGGGGGGACCGGCAGGTCTGGGGGGGTAAGGGGGAGACGAAGCCTCCTCGGGTGAGGGTTTTCCCGCCGCCACACCCCCAGGTGGAGGAGGAGGCCGTGGGCGGCCTCGGGGGTCTCGGAAAGGCCTAGGGCGCGAAGCACGGAGCTTTCCCTCCGCTCCCCAAAGGCCATGGCCTCCACCTCCTGGAGAAGGGGGCGGTCCTCCGGCGTGGGGACGCCCTTCCTAAGCCGCTCCACCCCTTCCCGGAAAGCCCGCTCCCGGGCCTCCTTCTCCTCGCGGGCCCGCTTCAGGGCAAGGAGCTCCTCCTCCGTGCGGGCCCTTACCCCTTCCCCCTCCAGCACGAAGCGCTCCCCCTTCTGGGCGAGGAGGTAAGCCCCATAGGCCGCCTCGGGGGTGTAGGCCCCATAGACGAGCTCGGCGAGCTCCCTTAGGGAAACCCGCTCCCCCTTTAATAGCTCCCAGGCCGCCTCCTCCTCGCCCTCGGGGACCTCGAGGTCCAGGCTTGCGGGCCCCGGGTGGAGGAGGAGGATGTCCTTAGGGCGCACCTTCATCCGCTCCCCGCCTGGGAGGAGGAGTTCCAACCGCCCTTCCTTTTCCCAGGCCAGGGCGGGTTTTTGGCGGTAGATGACCAAAGAAGCGTTCATCGTAGCTCTCCCTAAAGGGCCCTAACCCTTGCGGCCCCAGTAAAAAGCGCCGCCCCTCAGTATACTTAGGCCCGTGGAATGGGACCTTTCCGACCTCTATAGGGGCCCCGAGGACCCGAGGCTTTGGGAGGATCTCGAGGCCGCCTTGGCCCTCTCGGGCCAGCTGGACCCCAAGGCGCTGGAAGACCCAAACCAGGCGGAAGCCCTCCTGCGCCGCTACGAGGAGGCCCTGGAGAAGGCCTATAGACCCCTGAACTACGCAAGCCTTTACTTCGCCACCCGCACCCAGGACCCCACGGCCAAGGCCCTCTTGGACCGGGTGCGGACCCGGTACACCGAGGTGCGAAACCGCCTGGTGCCCTTGGAGGTGGCCTTGAGGAGGCTTCCCGAGGAGGCTTTCGGGCGCCTTTTGGAGTACCCCGGGCTTTCCGATCTCCGCCACTTCCTGGAAAGGCAGCGGGCCTACGCCCCCCACACCCTCTCCGAGCGGGAGGAGGAGCTTTTGAACCTGAAAGGCCTCGTGGGCCGCTCCGCCTGGAGCCAGTTCTACACCGAATACACGGGCCGCTTCCGCTTCCTGGTGGGGGGCAGGGAGCGCACGGAGATGGAGGTGCGGGCCCTTAGGCGGGACCCCGACCCCGCCCTCCGCCGGGAGGCCCACCGGGCCCTTTACGGCAAGCTCTTGGAGGAGGCCCCCACCCTGGGCGCGGTCTTCAACGCGGTGTACCTGGACTACCTTCAGGACCTGCGCCTTAGGGGCTACCGCCACCCCTTGGAGCCCGTGGCCCTGCGGGACGAGGTGGAGGTGAAGGACATCGAGGCCCTCCTGGAGGCTACACAGGCCCACTACCCCTTGGTGGAGCGCTACTACCTCTGGAAGGCGGGGCGCCTAGGGCAAGAGAAGACCCCCAGCGAGGACCTCCTTGCGCCCCTTGGCCCAAAGCCCAAGGTGCCCTTTGAGGAGGCGAAGGCCATGGTCCTCGAGGCCTTCCGCCGCTTCAGCCCCGAGATGGCGGCCATCGCCGCAAAGTTCTTCCAGGGGCGCTGGATTGACGTCTACCCCAGGCCCGGCAAGCGGGGCGGGGCCTTCTGCAGCGGAGGGCTTCCCTCCACCCACCCCTACGTCCTCCTCAACCACACGGACGACCTGGACAGCGCCCACACCCTGGCCCACGAGCTCGGGCACGGGGTGCACTTCTACCTGGCGAGGAAGCAGCGCCTTCTCAACTTCGGGGCCTCCACCCCCTTGGCTGAAACGGCCAGCGTCTTCGCGGAGATCCTCCTGGACGACCTCCTTTTGGAAAGGATGTCCGGGGAGGAACGGACCCTTCTCCTCGCCGAGCGGGTGGAGGACGCCATTAACACCCTCTTCCGCCAGGTGATGTACACCTTCTTCGAGCGAGGGAGCCTCGAGGCCCGCCGGGAAGCCGCTCTCGCCCCCGAGGACTTCCACCGCCTGTGGCAGGAGGAGCAAGAACGGCTTTACGGGGAAAGCGTGGCCTGGACGGAGCTAGACCGCTCGGCCTGGGCGGGCATTCCCCACTTCGTCCACTACCGCTTCTACACCTATAGCTACGCCCTGGGCTACCTGGTGGTCCTGGCCCTTTACGGGCGCTACCGGGAGGAAGGGGAAAGCTTCGTGCCCAAGTACCTCGAGGTCCTGGAGGCCGGGGAAAGCCTAGGCCCCAAGGAGATTCTGGCCCAGGCGGGGGTGGAGCTCGGCTCGGAGGCCTTCTTCCGCTACGGCTTTGGGGTCCTGGAGGACTGGCTTAAGGCCCTGCCTTAGGCGACAATAGGGGGATGGATCTCGTCTACCGGCCAGGGCGCTACCCCTTCCTCACGGCGGGCCTCCCGGGGGTGGGGGGGACCATCCGGACCACCCCAGAAGACTTCCAGGTGGAGGAGGTCCCCGCCTACCTCCCCAGCGGGGATGGAGAACACCTTTACCTCTTCCTGGAAAAAGAGGGGCTCACCACCCGCGAGGTCTTCCTCTTCCTGCGGGACGAGGTGGGGGTGCCGGAGAAGGAGATCGGGGTGGCGGGGCTTAAGGACAAGCACGCCCGAACCCGGCAGTGGTTCTCCATCCCGAGAAGGTACGAGAACGCCCTCTGCCTTTTGGAAAACCTAAGAGGGGTGCGCCTTCTGGGGGCGGGCCTCCACACCAACAAGCTACGGACCGGCCACCTCAAGGGCAACCGCTTCCGGATCCTCATCCGAGGCGCGGAAGGGGGAAGGGAAAGGGCCGAGGCCATCCTTAGGGTCCTCTCGGCCCAGGGCCTTCCCAACTACTACGGCCCCCAGCGCTTTGGCCTTGGGGGGCTGAACCCCTTAAAGGGGTACGAGCTCGTAAAGAAGGGCAAGGGGCGGGGAAGCCCTTGGCTTAAGCGCTTCCTGGTGGGTAGCCTCCAAAGCCTCCTCTTCAACGACTGGGTGGCCTTAAGGATGGAACGGGGGCTTTACGCCACGGTGATCCCCGGGGACTGGGCCAAGAAACATGCCACCGGGGGGGAGTTCCTGGTGGAAGACCCCAAGGAGGCCGAGCGGGCCCTAAGGCTTGAGATCAGCGCCACCGGGCCCCTTTTCGGCAAGAAGTACCCCGAGGCCCAAGGGGAGGCCCGGGCCCTTGAGGACGAGGTCCTCGCCCGCTACCATCTCGGGCGGGAAGAGTTTAGGGCCCGCCGGGGGGCCAGGAGGCCCATAAGGGTGCCCCTCCAGGACTGGCGGGTGGAGGAGGCCAAAGAGGGGCTTTGGCTTTCTTTCTTCCTCCCCAAGGGGAGCTACGCCACAAGCCTCCTTAGGGAGGTGATGAAGGTGGAGGTGGACACCCCAGAGGGGGAGGAGGAAGCCCAGGAGTAAGGAATAAACACCCCCCGCAGGAGAGGACCCGCGGGGAGGGTGTTCCCGCTTCCTTAGAAGCGGTAGCCCAGCTTCAGGTGGCCCGCCAGGCCACCCCCCAGGAGTCCAAAATCCCCACCCAGGAAAAGGGGCGCGCCCACCAGGGCCTTAAGGCCGTACTCCCCGTCCAGGCGGAGGTAGAGCTTGGCCTCCTGGAACTTGGGAAAGGCCAAGCCCAGGCCCGCTCCCACGTTGAGCTCTTCCGCCACGGGGTAGTAGTAGCGGAAGAGGAAGGCCCCGTTGGCCTCCCCGCCAGCGGTAAAGGCCAGGTCCAAGGCCGGGCGCACCTCCCCCACCGGGGGTTGGAAGAGGAGGCAGCGCCAGGAAAACTCCACCCCAAACCCCTGGCTTCCCCCCAGGAGGGCCAGGGAGGGTTTAAGGCCTTCCAAGGAAACCTGGGCCGAGGCCAAACCGAAGAACACACCAAGCGCCAACAGCAGTTTGCGCATACCCCACCTCCCTAAGACATTCTACTTTCTTCCCCCCCTTTCGGTT
>NZ_JBBIMD010000087.1:0-6787 GCF_037444525.1 Thermus sp.
CGGGGCCTTCTCCTTGGCGGGGTGGACCTCATCCTGCTGGAAACGGCCCAGGACATCCTGCAAGTCCGCTGCGCGGTCTTGGCGGTGCGGGAGGCCATGGCCGAGGTGGGGCGGGAGGTGCCCCTCCAGGTGCAGGTGACCATGGAGGCCACGGGCACCATGCTGGTGGGCACGGACGAGGCCGCGGCCTTGGCCGCCCTGGAAAGCCTCCCCATAGACGTGGTGGGGATGAACTGCGCCACCGGCCCCGACCTCATGGACAGCAAGATCCGTTACTTCGCCGAGCACAGCACCCGCTTCGTCTCCTGCTTGCCCAACGCGGGCCTGCCCCGGAACGAGGGGGGAAGGGTGGTCTACGACCTCACCCCGGAGGAGCTCGCCCGTTGGCAGAGGAAGTTCGTCCTGGACTACGGGGTGAACGCCGTGGGGGGGTGTTGCGGCACGGGGCCAGCCCACATCCGCGCCCTAGCGGAGGCGGTGCGGGGCCTACCTGTCCCCAACAGGCCTTCCGCCTTCCCTCCCCAGGTGGCCTCCCTCTACCAGGCGGTGCCCCTGAGGCAGGAGGCGAGCCTTTTCCTCATCGGGGAGAGGCTCAACGCCACGGGGAGCAAGCGCTTCCGGGAGATGCTCTTCGCGGGGGACCTGGAGGGCATCCTGGCCCTGGCCCGGGAGCAGGTGGCGGAAGGGGCCCACGCCCTGGACCTCTCCGTGGCCTGGACAGGCCGGGACGAGCTTAAGGACCTCCGCTGGCTCCTCCCCCGCCTGGCCACCGCGGTCACCGTGCCCCTCATGGTGGACTCCACCTCCCCCGAGGCCATGGACCTCGCCCTCCGCCACCTCCCGGGGCGGCTCCTCCTGAACTCCGCCAACCTGGAGGATGGCCTGGAGCGCTTTGACCGGGTGGCCTCCCTGGCCAAGGCCCACGGGGCGGCCTTGGTGGCCTTGGCCATTGACGAGGAGGGGATGGCCAAGACCCGCGCCCGCAAGGTGGAGGTGGCCCTCCGCATGTACGAGCGCCTCACGGAGCACCACGGCCTCCGCCCCGAGGACCTCCTCTTTGACCTCCTCACCTTCCCCATCACCCAAGGGGACGAGGAGAGCCGCCCCCTGGCCCGGGAGACCCTGGAGGCCATGGAGGAGCTCGCCCAGCGCCTGCCCGGGGTGGGGTTTGTCCTTGGGGTTTCCAACGTCTCCTTCGGGCTAAAGCCCAGGGCCCGCCGGGTCCTGAACTCCGTCTTTCTGGACGAGGCGAGGAAGCGAGGCCTTACCGCGGCCATCGTGGACGCGGGGAAGATCCTCCCCATCCACGAGATCCCCGAGGAGGCCTACGCCCTGGCCCTGGACCTCATCTACGACCGGAGGCGGGAGGGGTATGACCCCCTCCTCGCCTTCATGGCCTACTTCGAGGCCCACCAGGAAGACCCCGCCCGGAAAGAGGACGCCTTCCAGGCCCTGCCCCTTCTGGAACGGCTTAAGCGGCGCATCGTGGAGGGGCGGAAGGTGGGCCTCGAGGCCGACCTGGACGAGGCCCTACGGGCAGGCCACACGCCTTTGGACCTCATCAACGGCCCCCTCCTTGCGGGGATGAAGGAGGTGGGGGAGCTTTTCGGGGCGGGGAAGATGCAGCTCCCCTTCGTCCTCCAGGCGGCGGAGGTGATGAAGCGGGCCGTGGCCCATCTGGAGCCCCACATGGAAAAGCGAGGGGAGGGGAAGGGCACCATGGTCCTGGCCACGGTGAAGGGGGATGTGCACGACATCGGCAAGAACCTGGTGGACATCATCCTCACCAACAACGGCTACCGGGTGGTGAACCTGGGCATCAAGGTGCCCATTGAGGAGATGTTAAAGGCGGTGGAGGAGCACAAGCCCCACGCCCTGGGCATGTCGGGCCTCCTGGTGAAGAGCACCCAGGTGATGAAGGAGAACCTGGAGTACATGGCGGAAAGGGGGTACACCCTGCCCGTGATCCTGGGCGGGGCGGCCCTCACCCGCGCCTTTGTGGAGGAGGACCTCAGGAAGGTCTACCCCAACGTCTACTACGCGGAGGACGCCTTTGAGGGGCTTAGGCTCATGGAGGAGCTCACGGGCCACGCCCCCCCTGACCTCACCCGCCGCGCCCCCACGAAGCCCGCCAAGGAGGCCCCAAGGGTGGAGGTGCGGGCCAAGCCCGTGGGGGAGGCCCCCTCCATTCCCCGCCCCCCCTTCTTCGGGGTGCGGCAGGAGGAGGGCCTGGACCTCTTCACCATCGCCCACTACGTGAACAAGCTGGCCCTTTACCGGGGCCAGTGGGGGTATAGCCGCAAAGGGCTTTCCCAAAAGGAGTGGCAGGCCCTGGTGGAGCGGGAGGCGGAGCCCCACTTCCGTCGCCTCCTAAGGGAGGCCAAGGAGGAGGGTTGGCTTACCCCTAGGGTGCGCTACGGCTTCTTCCCCGCGGCCCGGGAGGGGGAGGAGCTTTTGGTGTTCAACCCCGAGACGGGGGAGGTCCTGGAGCGCTTCCACTTTCCCCGGCAGAAGGGCGGGGGGCTTTCCCTGGTGGACTACTTCCGCCCCCGCTTCGCCCCCCCCTCGGGGGACGAGGAAGGCTGGCTTCCCGCCTACGCCCAGGGGGCGCGGGACGTGCTGGCGGTCCAGATCGTCACCATGGGGGAGGGCCCCGCGAGGAAGGCCAAGGCCCTCTACGACGGTGGGGCCTACCAGGACTACCTCCTGGTCCACGGCTTCAGCGTGGAGATGACGGAGGCCTTGGCGGAGTACTGGCACAAGCGCATCCGGCAGATGTGGGGCATAGCAGACAAGGACGCCACGGATGTGCGAAAACTGTTCCAGCTTGGCTACCAGGGGGCCCGCTACTCCTTCGGCTACCCCGCCTGTCCGGACCTCGAGGACCAAGCCAAGCTGGACCGGCTTTTGGACTTCCGCCAGGTGGGCGTGCGCCTCACGGAGAACTTCCAGCTGGACCCGGAGTTCTCCACCAGCGCCCTCATCGTCCACCACCCCGAGGCCCGCTACTTCAGCGTCTAGACCCACCACTTTAGGGCCCGGGTGGGGAGGGCCTTGGGGGCCACTTTTCCCCCTTGGCATGGCGCTTCGGGAGGTAATGGGGGAAGGCGTAGACCTCCAGGACCTCCTCCAGGAGGTTCACGATCCAGACCTCAGGGAGGCCCGCCTGCTGGTAAAGGGGGAGCTTCAGGGTGCGGTCCTGGACCAGGGTGGTCTCGGAGACCTCCACCAGGAGGAGGACGTCCTCGGGCAGCGGGTCCCTTTCCCGGTAAGGGGCGCAGGAGGACCAGGTCGGGTACGGGTTCGGAGTCCGGGGGTAGCACCAGGGGGCACCGGACCATAACCACCTCTTCATCCCCAAAGGCCTCCTGGAAAACCCTGTCCAGGTGCATGATATAAAGCCGGCGTTTCTTCCCCATGGGCGGCACGGCATAGACTTCCCCTGCCAAAAGCTCCACCCGCTCCGGTAGGGCCCCTGCCTGGTAGGCCTTGTGGTATGCCTCCACGGTGAGGCGGTGCCGGACCCTGGCCTTCTCCCTAAGTATACTTACCCGTTGTGCTGGCCCTCTACCACGCCGCCCGTGCCCTGGGGCTCCGCCCTGCCCTCCTGGAGTCCCTAGGCCCGAAGACCCCCTTTGGCCGCCTGAGCCTCCTGGGGGTGAGGCCCCGCCACACCTTGGAGGTCGTTGAGGGGGGGCTCTACCTGGACGGCCGGCGGGTGGGGGAGGCCCGGGAGGTCTTCCGCTACTTGGAAAGGGGTCTTGGGAAGGGGTTTTTCCCTGCCTGGATCGGGTTTTTCGCCTACGAGTTCGCCTGCCACCTGGGCCTTCCCACCCACCCGCCGGTGCCCGGCCTCCCCGAGGCGGCCTTCCTCTACTACCCTGAGGGGTATGCCCTCCTCGAGGGCCGCCTGGTGCAAACCCCCTCCTTTCCCTTGCGCCCCAAACCCTACGCCCCGCCCCCCTTTCCCCCCTTGGCCCTGGAGAGCGATTACCCCCGGGAGGCCTTCCTCAAGGGGGTGGAGGAGGTTCAGGAAAGGATCCGCGCGGGGGTGGTCTACCAGGTGAACCTCTCCCACCGCTTCCGCGTGGAGGCCCCCCTGGACCCCTTGGCCCTTTACGCCCGCCTCCGGGCTCTAAACCCTTCCCCCTTCATGGGCCTTCTGGAAGGGGAGGGGTGGGCGGTGGTCTCGGGAAGCCCGGAAAGGCTTTTCCAGAAGGTGGGGGCCCGCCTCCTCACCCGGCCCATCGCCGGCACCCGGCCTAGGGGGAGGGGTGAGGGGGAGGACCTCCTTTTGGAGGAAGCGCTCCTTTCTTCCCCCAAGGAGCGGGCGGAGCACGCCATGCTGGTGGACCTCCTGCGCAACGACCTGGCCCGGGTGGCCCTGCCGGGCACGGTGCGGGTGCGGGAGCTTTTCACCGTGGAGCGCTACGCCCACGTGATGCACCTGGTCTCGGAGGTGGAGGGGTATAGCCGGACCTCCTTGGGAGAGGCCTTCGCCGCCCTCTTCCCAGGGGGGACCATCACCGGGGCCCCCAAGTCCACGGTGATGGAGGCCATCCGGGACCTGGAGCCCGTCCCCCGGGGGGCCTACACCGGAAGCCTAGGGTACGTCTCGGGCCGAGGGGCGGACTTCAACATCCTCATCCGCTCCTTTTACCGGGTGGGGCAGACCCTCTTCTTCTCCGCGGGGGCGGGGGTGGTCATCGCCTCGAGGCCCGAGGCGGAGTACCGGGAAACCCTCCATAAGGCGGAGGCCCTCCTCCGGGCCCTAAGGGGGGAGAGGCCGGGCCACCCCCCGGCTCCCCCCAAGCCCTCTTCTGCCTGGCGGCCCCCTCCCCCCCCAAGGCGCCTTAAGGCCCGGGTCCTCTTCGTGGAGAACCGGGATTCCTTCAGCTACAACCTGGTGGACTACTTAAAGGCCTTGGGGGCGGAGGTGGAGGTGGTGGGCGGGGAGGAGGCTCCGGGGCTTAAGGGCCACACCCACCTTCTCCTAGGCCCCGGCCCCAAGGACCCCTTCACCGCGGGGCGGATCCTGGACTGGACCCGGCTCGCCCTCAAGGAGGGGGTGCCTTTCCTCGGCGTCTGCCTGGGCCACCAGGCCCTGGGGGTGGCCTTGGGGGCGGAGCTCTTCCGTGCCCCTCCCGTCCACGGGGAGGCCCACCCCATCTTTCACGGAGGGGAAGCCCTCTTCCGGGGCCTCCCCAACCCCCTGCCCTTTGCCCGCTACCACTCCCTGGCCCTCCGGAACCTGCCCCCAGGGGCGCGCCTCCTCGCCTGGACGGAGGACGGCCTTCCCATGGCCATCTGGGACGGGGGGGTGGCCTTCGGGGTCCAGTTCCACCCGGAAAGCATCCTCTCCCCTTGGGGGATGGAGCTTCTGGCCCGTTTTTTGGAGGTGGGATGAGGCTCCTTTGCGGAAAGCCTTGGGAGGGCCCCTTGCCCGAAAGCTTCCTCTACCACGGGGTGAGCGTCTTCACCACCCTGCGCGCCGAGGGGGGCGAGCCCCTTTGGCTGGAGGAGCACCTCCATAGGCTCCGCCGGCATGCGGAGGCCCTGGGCCTTCCGCACCCTGGGGATGGGGCCTTTCTGGAGGACCTTAAGGCCCTCCTCCCCCTAGGCCCTGACCTGCGCCTGCGCTTCACCGTGGGGGAGGGGGTTTGGCTTTCCGAGGCCCGGCCCTACACCCCCCCGCCCCCGGAGGCCTACCGGGAGGGGGTAAGGGTCCGCCTCACCCCCTACCGCGTCCACCCCGACCTGGCCCGCTACAAGACGGGGAACTACCTCCCCTACCGCCTGGCCCTCCTCGAGGCCACGCGGGCGGGGGCCTTTGAGGGCCTCCTCCTGGATGCTTGGGGGCACGTGGTGGACGGGAGCCGCACCAGCCCCCTCCTCTACAGGGAGGGGCGGCTTTGGGTGCTCCAGGGGGGCCTCGAGGGCATCACCCGGGAAAAGGTGGCGGAGAAGGCCCGGGCCTTAGGCCTCGAGGTGGGGGAGGGGTTTTTCCGTCCAGATGACCTCAAAGGCACCCTCCTCCTGGCAGGCAGCGGGGTGGGCCTCCTTTCCGTGGGGCCGCCCCCTATGGAGCTCCTTCCCCTCCTAGAGGCTTTCCGCCCCCGCTGGTATACTGGTTAGTGCGGCCAGCCCAGGCCCCTTGGGCTGGTCCCCGTTTTTACCCTGGAGGAAAGGATGAAGAAGCCCGTCTACCTCACGCCCGAAGGTCTTAAGCGCCTTCAGGACGAGCTCAACTACCTGAAGACCACCAAGCGGCAGGAGATCTCCGCCGACTTTGAGCAGGCCCTGGAGGAAGGGGACCTGCGGGAAAACGCCGGCTACGATGAGGCCCGGCGGGCCATGTGGCAGAACGAGGCCCGCATCGCCCAGCTGGAGGACCTCCTGAGCCGGGCGGTGGTGGTGGAGGGGAACGGCTCCTTTGACACCGTGGCCTTGGGCTGTCAGGTGGAGCTGGAGACGGAGGCCGGGGAGAGGCTTTCCCTCTCCATCGTGGGCAGCCACGAGGCCGACATTTTCAGCGGCAAGATCTCCGATGAGTCCCCCCTGGGCCAGGCCCTTTTGGGGAAGAGGGTGGGGGACGTGGTGGAGATCAAGGGCAAGCGGGGCGCCCAGGTCTACACCATCCTGGAGATCAAGCCCCTCTAGTGTGCTCGGACAAACACATGTGAGACTGCCCCAACTAAAATGTGGGGACCACTCCAACATGAAGGAGGTCCCCACGAATGCAGCTTACCACCATCGGCCAGGAGATGTGGAAGGGAGCCCGGCTGGC
>NZ_JBBIMD010000088.1:0-6095 GCF_037444525.1 Thermus sp.
CTCCACCCGAAGTCGCCCACCCCTACAGGGAGGCGCCCAGGGTGGGGCCCGTGACTGGGGCGAAGTCGTAACAAGGTAGCTGTACCGGAAGGTGCGGCTGGATCACCTCCTTTCTAAGGAGTACCAAGCTGCCTCTCCCCTTTTCGGGTCCTTGGGGGCGCCTGCGGGCGCCCTTTTTTGTTGGAGGAAACCGTGCGCAAGAACCCGGCCCCCAAGGGAAAACGGCCAGCCACCAAGCGGGTGGTCTCCGCTGGAGGGGTGGTGCTCCGGGGCACTCCCCCAGAGGTCTTGGTGGTGACCCTGCGGGGAGGCCGGGTGGTCACCCTACCCAAGGGCCAGGTGGAGCCGGGGGAACGCTACCCCGAGACCGCGGTGCGGGAGGTAAGGGAGGAGACGGGGGTGGAGGCCGCGGTCCTCGCCCCCTTGGGGAAGGTGCGCTACTACTTCACCATTCGGGACGAGGGGGCCCCGATCACGGTGGCCAAGGAGGTGCACTACTTCCTCATGGCCTACCGGGGCGGGGAACCCAGGCCCCAGCTTTCCGAGGTGGAGGCCGCCTTCTTCCTGCCGGTGGAGGAGGCGCTCCGCCGCCTCTCCTACGCCAACGAGCGGGAGATGCTAAAGCGGGCGCTTTTCCGCTTTAAGCAGGCGTAGGGCCGCCTCCTCAGGGGAAAGAAGCCCCTGGGCCACCTGGGCCACCACCTCCTTGGCGTCTTGGGTTCTCCTTCGGCCCCACTCCTGGATGACGCTTTCCACCTCAAACCGGGCCCGCTCCAGCCGGTGGCCCTCCAAAAGGCCGTGGGCCAAGAGGTGCTGGTGGTGGGCCTCGAGGCCCTCAAAGAGCGCCTCCACCCCCTCCCCTGTGGCGGCCACCGTGGGGTAGATGGGGGGGCGCCACCCGCCGGGGCGGGGCGGGGCCAGCTCCAGGGCGCTTTTGAGCTCCTGGATGATCCGTTCCCCCCCGGGCAGGTCAAACTTGTTCACCGCAAAGAGGTCGGCGATCTCCATCACCCCCGCCTTGAAGGCTTGGACCGCATCGCCCGCCGCAGGGGTGAGGACGAGGAGGGTGGTGTCCGCCACCCGGGCGATGTCCACCTCGCTCTGCCCCACCCCCACCGTCTCCACGAAGATGCGCTGGAAGCCAAAGGCCTCGAGGAGGCTCAAGGCGGCCACCGTGGCCCCTGCAAGGCCCCCAAGCGCCCCCCGGGAGGCCAGGGAACGGATGTAGACCCCCGGGTCCTGGTGGTGGCGCATCATGCGGATCCGGTCCCCCAGGATGGCCCCCCCGGTGAAGGGGCTGGAGGGGTCCACGGCCAGCACCCCCACCCGTTCCCCCCTTTTTCGGGCCTCCAGGATGAGCCGGTCCGTGAGCGTGCTCTTCCCCGCCCCCGGGCTTCCCGTAACCCCCACCACCTTGGCCCGGCCCTGGCCTCTCAAGGCCTTCAGGAGGGCCTGCCCCAGGGGATGGCCCGATTCCACCAGGGTGAGGGCCCGGGCCAGGGCACGCACGTCTCCCTTTTGGAAGCGCTCTAAGAGTTCCTCCAGCGCCAAGGGGGCCTGTTCCGCCATGCCCCCATTCTACGCGTTCACTCCGCCATGGCGATGCAGGCCACCTCCACCCTAACCCCCCGGGGAAGGGCCTTGACCGCCACCGTGGCTCGGGCGGGGTAGGGCGGGGCGAAGTAGCGGGCGTAGACCTCGTTGAAGGCGGGAAAGTCCTCCATGTCCGCCAGGAAGCAGGTGGTCTGGACCACCCGGTGTAGCCCCGAGCCCGCAGCCTCCAGGATGGCCTTGAGGTTCTCCATGACCCGCTCCGTCTGCTGGCGGATATCCCCCCCCACCAAAAGGCCTTCCGGGGTCAGGGGGATCTGGCCGGAGACGAAAAGGAACCCCCCAGCCCGCACCGCCTGGCTGTAGGGGCCGATGGCCTCTGGGGCCCGGTCCGTGCGGATGGCTTCCATGGCCTCATCCTACCCCGAAGCGGTAAAGCCGCCCGGAGAGGTTTACCACCAGGATCTCTTGGGGAAGGGGCAAGGGGGGCACCTGGACCGGCCCCAGCCCCGTGGCCTCAAAGACCACCTGGCCCTTGGCGTCCACCGCCAGGAAGCGCCCCTCCTCCGTGGCCACGTAGACGTGCCCCCCCGCGGCGGAAAGCCCCGCGGTCACCTTGCCCACCTCGAGGCTATAGACCTCCTCCCCCGTCTTCACGTCCAGGGCCCTCAAGACCCCGTCCCAACCCGCCACGTACACCCGCGCCCCGTCCACCGCCAGCCCCCCCCAGATCTCCCCCATCCCCTCCACGTTCCAAAGGGTCTCCCGGGAAAGGGGGTCAAAGGCGTAGACCTCCCCCGTCCAGGTGGGGATGAAAAGGAGGCCCCCATGGGCGGCCACGGGAGCGTGGATGGGCCCCGTCTTCACCCGGTAGCGCAAAGCGCCCGTCTCCGGGTCCAGGGCGTAGAGCCAGCCGTCCTCGCTCCCCACGAAGAGGAGGCCCCGGTAGAAGGTGGGGGTGGCGGAGAGGTGCCCCCCGGCGCGGAAGCGGAAGAGGAGCGCCCCGTCCTGGTAAGCGGAGAGGGTCCCGTCCCGGCTGGCCACGTAGACCCGCGGCCCCAGGACAAGCCCCCCCGCGGTGATCTCTGCCCCTGTGGCTGCGCTCCAGTCGGAGGCCGCCCCCCGGAAGCGGTAAAACCGCCCGTCCCAGGCCCCCACGTAAACCCCGTCCCGCACCACGGGGGGAGCGGTGACCTCCTCCTTGAGGGGGAGGTGGCGCACCTCCTGGCGCAGGAGGTCCACCTCGGCCAGGCCCCGGCCCACCCCCACGTACACCCGCCCCTCCGCGTAGACCATCTCCCCCGGCCAGGCCACCTCCCCCCCCAGGTCCAAGGCCCCCTTGAGGGCCAGGCGCCTGGGATCGGGGGCGAAGGGGTAGTGGCCGGAGCGGCTGGCCCCTCCCCTTGGGGTGGCCAGGCGCAGGGCCTGGAAGGCCTGAAGGGCCGAGCGGAAAAGCCCAGGGTGCTCGGGCCGCTCCTCCGGGTGCTTGGCGAGAAGGGCTAAGACCGCCTCGGCCACGGGCTTTGGAACCGCGGGGTTCAGGGCCTCGGGGCGCCTCGGCTCCTCGTAGACGTGCTGGAACAGGACCGCCTGGTCGTTTTCCCCCTCAAAGGGGGGGTGGCCGGTGAGGGTGCGGTAGAGGACCGCCCCCAGGCTGTAAAGGTCCGCCTTGGGGGAAAGGGGTAAGCCCTTGGCCTGCTCAGGGGCCATGTAGTGGGGCGTGCCCAGGGTGTAGCCGGTACGGGTGAGGTGGCGGCTTTCCCGCAGGAGGTAGGCCAGGCCAAAGTCCATGACCTTGGGGTGGCCCTCAGGGGTGAGGAGGATGTTCTTGGGGGTGAGGTCCCGGTGGAGGATTCCCTGGGCGTGGAGGTGGGCCAGGGCCTCCATGACCCGCTCCGCGGCCTGGAGGATCCTTTCCCCTTCCGGCCCCTCCTCAAAGGGGCCAAGCCGGTCAAAGGGCCCCCCCTCCACCAGCTCCATGACGAAGAAAGGCCGGCCCTCCTCCTCTCCCAGGTCCAGCACCTGGACGATCCCCGGGTGGAAGAGGCGGGAGAGGGCCCTAATCTCCAGGAAGAAGCGTTCCCGGTCGGGGGGAAGGGCCTTTGGGTGGAGGAGCTTCACCGCCACCTTGCGCCCTAAGCGCTCGTCCACCGCCCGGTAGACTTCAGCCATCCCCCCGGAACCCAGGGGGGCCTCGAGGCGGTACCGCCCGGCGAGCCGCACAGGGGGCATTCTACTCTTCAGGCTCCAGCTTCTTTAGGAGTTCGGCCAGTTCGGCCTTGCCCTCTTCTAGCTCGCGGGCGATTTTCTCTATGGCCAGGCGCACCACCTCCGACCTGGAAACCAGCCTTTCCGGGCTGGAAAGCTCGTAGGCCGCCCGGGTTAAAAGGGCGTCCTGCTCCTCGGAGATGACCACCTGAAGCCGCTTTTTCTCCTTCTTGGGCATATCCCCTCTTGGGGGTTAGTGTAGCAAAGCCCCCTTCGGTTGACAATGCGCATTTTGCTCCTTATGCTCACCTTGAGTACGGTGGGTAGGATACGCCGGGGAGGGGGGCATGGAAGGTAAGGTGCTGCGGGTAGCAGGAGGAGCCCCGCTTAGGGGAGAGGTGCGGATCTACCCTGCCAAGAACGCCGCCTTGCCCATCCTGGCGGCCTCCCTCCTCACGGAGGAACCCGTCACCCTCCTGGAGGTCCCAAGGCTCAGGGACGTGGAGGTGATGCTGGAGCTTCTCGCTCACCTGGGTACCCGCTACCAGTGGGAGGGGCGGGCCCTCCACCTCCATACCCCCGAGCTGAAAAGCCTCGAGGCGCCCTACGAGCTCGTGGGGCAGATGCGGGCCAGCTTCATCGTCTGGGGAGCCCTTCTGGCCCGGGCCGGGGAGGGGCGGGTCTCCTGGCCCGGGGGGTGCGCCTTCGGGGCTCGGCCGGTGGACCAGCACGTGAAGGCCCTAAGGGCCCTGGGGGCGGAGGTGGCGGAGGAGGGGCACACCTTCTATGCCCGCCGCAAGGGGCCCCTGGGGGGCCGGGTGGTCTTTGACCTGCCCACGGTGGGGGGGACGGAGCAGGCCCTTCTGGCCCTGGCCCTGGAAGGGGAGGGCACCCTGGTCCAGGCGGCGGTGGAGCCGGAGGTGGAGGACTTGGGCCGCTTCCTCGCCCTCCTCGGGGTGGAGATCCGGGGCCTGGGAAGCCCCATCCTGCACGTAAAGGGGGCCAAGCGGCTCAGGGGGGGGACCTACCGCATCATCCCCGACCGCATCGAGGCCGGCACCTACCTCCTGGCCGCCGCGGCCACCCGGGGGGAGGTGACCCTCACCGGGGTCCGCCCCGACCACCTGGACGCGGTCTTGGACAAGCTGGCCCAGTCCGGGCACCGCATCGCCACCGGAAAGGACTGGGTGCGCCTCACGGCCACCCCTACCCCCCAACCCCTGCACGTGGAGGCCCGGGAGTACCCCGGCTTCCCCACAGATCTCCAGCCCATCCTCACCGCCTACTTGGCCACGGTACCCGGCCAGAGCACGGTCACGGACCGGGTCTACCCCGACCGCTTCACCCACGTGGGGGAGCTGGCCCGCATGGGGGCGGAGCTCTACCTCCGGGACCGGCTCCTCATGGTGAACGGCAAAAAGCTCCACGGGGCCCAGGTGAAGGCCCTGGACATCCGCGCCGGGGGGGGGCTCCTGGTGGCCGCCTTGAGCGCAGAGGGCCTCACGGAGATGGAGGGGGTGTACTTCCTGGAGAGGGGGTACGAGGACCTTGTGGGCAAGCTCCAGGCCCTAGGGGCCCAGGTCCAGCTGGAAACGCCAACCCCTCGCCTGGCCGCCGACTGAAGCTAAGTGCCCTCGCGGTGAAAACTCCCCATGCAACAAGGAAAAAGCTCGCCGAACCCTTCTTTTGGGGCCCCCGCCGAAGCGAAAGCTTCGGCGGGGTACTTAGGCCCAAAGGCCAAGGGCCTCCGGGAAGCGGAAGAAGAGGCGGTCGCGGAGAAGCTCGGGGCTATAAGCCGTTTCCACGTACCCCGCACTCCTTAAGGCCTCCAACACCTCCCTGGCCACCTCCCGGTCCCCTTCCAGGCGGGCCGTGAGGAAGGCCAGGGCTTCCTCCTCCTCGTCCCCTTCCCCCACAAAGGCCTGGTACTCGTGGTCCAGGGCCCGCATCAGGGCCTTGAGGTCCAGGGGGCGGCGGGTGAAGACCCAGCGGGGCCGCTCCCCAGGCAGGAAGTGGGCGTAGCCCTTGGCCTCGAGGGCCCCGGCCAGCTCCACCGCCTGGCGGCGGGGGTAGCCCTTTTGCACCAGCAGGGTTACCAGGCTTTCCCGCTCGCCCGCCCACCCGTCGGGGTAAGCCTCCTTGAGGCTTCTGGCCAGTTTCTCCAGTTCCATAACTTTCTTATCATATAACTTGAGCCTAGGCATTTTAAGGTGCTTGTGCCCAAGCCTCCCCGCCTCTATACTGATAAGGGTATGGATCTGAAGCTCCTCAGCCAACGACTGGAGAACCTCCGGGGGTATCTTTGACATCCCCGGCAAGGAAGCCCGCCTAAAGGA
>NZ_JBBIMD010000089.1:0-5876 GCF_037444525.1 Thermus sp.
GGGTTACCGTTTCCCTCACTGCTTCCCTCAAGATCATCTGGAGGGTATCCTGATCCATGGGGTACCTCCTCTCCCGTTGGTACCCCCATTCATACACATACCCTTACACATAATTCCTTACACGACCCGTGGGTTCCTGGCGGGCATCGGCTTCACCATGGCCCTCTTCATCGCCGCTTTGGCTTTCCCAAGCCCCTCCCTTCTCGACCAGGCCAAGCTTGGGGTGCTCTCCGCCTCCTTAGCCGCGGCCCTCCTGGGGCTCAGCCTGACGTACCTGAGCGCCCACAAAGGGGTGTAGGCCCAGTTCCCTATCCCCCACCCGAGGGGGGTTTCCTAGGATCGCTGTACCCTAATATGGCGGCATGCGAACCCCGGTGGACCTGCCGGACCCCCTCCACCGGCGCCGCCATGAACAGCAAGCCCCTCCAAGTAGAGGAGGCCTGGGCCCTTTAGGGCTCCCCCTGGGCTTTGGGCGGACACGCACCTTGCGGCCTCCGCCTGGGCTGGGGGGCACCACCGGGTGACCTTTGACAAGGACTTTCAGCGCTTTCGCGGCCTCGCCCCCCTGGCCCTATAGCCCAGAAAGCTCCAGAAAGTACTGGTGGAGGCGGAGGTTCCCCGTAAGCTCGGGGTGGAAGCTCGCGGCCAGAACCTTCCCCTGGCGCACCAAGACGGGCAGGCCCCCAAGCTCCGCCAAGACCTCCACCCCCTCCCCCACCCGCCGAAAGAGAGGAGCGCGGATGAAGACCCCGGAGAAGGGCTCAGGGAAGCCCCTAATCTGGATATCTTCCCGGAAGCTCTCCACCTGCCGGCCGAAGGCGTTCCGCTCCACGGCCACGTCCAGCACCCCAAGCCGGGGTTGATCGGGATAGCCCAGGATCTCCCGGGCAAGCCATATGGCCCCCGCGCAGGTGCCGAAGACGGCGAGGCCCTCTTCCACTCCCTTCCGCACCGCCTCCTCCAGGCCATATTCCCGAGCAAGCTTCCCGATGGTGGTGGACTCCCCCCCGGGGACGATGAGGCCCTTAAGTCCCTTTAGGTGCTCGGGCCTACGCACCTCCCGGGCCTCCACCCCAAGCCGCCTTAGGGCCTCCTTGTGCTCGCGGAAATCCCCC
This sequence comes from Thermus sp., assembly GCF_037444525.1. Lineage (GTDB taxonomy): Bacteria > Deinococcota > Deinococci > Deinococcales > Thermaceae > Thermus. The sequence continues at coordinate 1,116 of NZ_JBBIMD010000089.1, forward strand.
TGTAAGGCCAAGACGCCGATCACGCCCCCCATCATAAGGGCTGGAAAGCGAGGAGGCGAAGGGCATTTAGGGTGACGAGCACCGTGGCCCCGGTATCGGAGAGCACCGCGGGCCAAAGCCCGGTGAGGCCAAGGAGGGTGGTGAGGAGGAAAAGCCCTTTAAGCCCCAAGGCCAGGGCCAGGTTGGCGTAAAGGACCCTCCGGGTGGCCCGGGCCAGGCGGAGGGCGGTTTCCAGGGCGGGAAGGCCCAGGAGGACCGCGTCCGCCGCCCGCTGGGCCACCCCCGTCCCCTCGGCCACGGCGAGCCCCACCGTGGCCTGGGCCAAGGCGGGGGCGTCGTTCACCCCGTCCCCCACCATGGCCACCCCTTCCCGGGCTAGGGCCTCCACCGCCTGAAGCTTCTCCTTGGGGGAAAGCCCAGCCCTTACCTCCTCGGGGCGGAAGCCTAGGACCTCCGCCTGGGGGCGGACCATGGGGTCCCCGCTCAGGAGGTGTAGCCTAAGTCCAAGGGCGCGAAGCTGTTCCAAAAGAGTCTTGGCCTCGGGCCTTGGGGCGTCCTGGAAGGCGAGGAGGGCGAGAGGCCTCCCCCCCTTTAGGAGGAGGGCCAGGGCGTGGCCCCGCTGGGCCAGGGCCTCGGCCTCCGGAAGGGGGTGGGGCCAGGATCTGGGGGTAAGGAGGGCCACCTCCTCCCCCCCAAACCGACCGTGTACCCCTTCCCCGGGGACCACCCTAAGGGCCTCCACCGGGAGGGGCTTTAGATCCGAAGCCGCCTCCCGCACCGCCCGGGCCAGGGGGTGGGCGCTTCCCGCCTCGAGGCCCAAGGCCAGGGCCAAGGCCTCCTCCCGGGAGACCCCGAAGGCCAGGACCTCCACCAGGCAGGGGCTTCCCAGGGTGAGGGTCCCCGTCTTGTCCAGGGCCAGGTGCCGCACCCCGGCGAGCCGCTCCAAAGCCCCCCCGTCTTTGAAGAGCACCCCGAACCGCGCCCCCCGGGCCACCCCAGCAGCAATGGCCGTAGGCACGGAGAGCACCAAGGCGCAAGGGCAGGCGATGAGGAGCAGGGCCAGGGCCTGGTAGAGGTGCTGGGGAAACTCCCCCCGGAAGAGGGGCAAGACCCCGCCCCAAAAAAGGGCGAAGAGGAAGACCAAGGGGGTGTAGCGGCGGCTGAAGGCGTCCACCAGGCGCTCAAGGCGGCCCTTTCGGGCAAGGGCCTTCTCCGCTAGGCGCTCCATCTCCCCAAGAAGCCCCGCCCCTGAAAGGACCTCCACCCGAAAGGTGAGGCTTCCCAAGAGCACCAGGCTCCCCCCATAGACCCGGTCCCCGGGGGCCTTCCCTTGGGGTAGGGGCTCCCCGGTGAAGGCCGCCTCCTCCACCTCCACCCTCCCTTCCAGGACCACCCCATCCGCGGGGACGCGCTCCCCCTCAGGAACCCGCACCCGGTCCCCCACCCTAAGGGCGGAAAGGGGGACCTCCTCCACCCGGTCCCCCACCAGCCTCAAAGCCCTCTTGGGGAGGAGATGGGTGAGGGCCCGGATCCCCTTCCGGGCCTGACGGACGCTATAGGCCTCCAAAACCTCCCCTAGGAGGAAGAGGAAGACCACCACCGCCCCCTCGGCCTCCGCCCCGATGACGAGAGCCCCCAGGACGGCCAGGGTCACCAGGGCCTGGATGCTGAAGGGGTCCCGGCGGGCCAAGGCGCGGCGAGCCAGGGGCAGGACACCCACCAAGGCCGCAAGGGCGTAGGCCCAAGGGGCAGGGGCCAGGAGGTTCCACCCAAGGGCCAAGAGGAGGAGGGCTCCGCTGAAAAGGGCGGCGCGGAAGGGGCCCGGGGGCCCCTCCTCCTGCCCCTCGGGCCGAAGACGGTAGCCCAAGGGCTCGAGGACGCGCCCCAGGCGGCCCTCGGCCTCAGGGGCCCGGAAGACCACGTAAAGCCGGCCGCTTGCGAAGCTCACCTGCGCGCTTTCCACCCCGGGAAGGGCCCTTGCCGCCTCGGCCACCTTACGGGCACAATCGGCGCAGTCCATGCCCTCCACCCAGTACGCACGCACCCTGGAGGCCTTCATGCCCCCAGGGTATCTTCATTTAAACATTTGGTCAAGTATTCTCTTCCTGGGCGTGGGCCAGAGCAACCTCCAACAAGGCCTCCACGTGACCGTCCGAAAGGCGGTAGTAGACCTGCTTGCCCGCCCGCCTATAGGCCACCAGCCGGGCCGCCCGCAGGAGGCGAAGCTGGTGGCTCACCGCGGAGACGGAGACCCCAAGGAGGAGGGCCAGGTCGCACACGCAAAGCTCCCCCGCCGCCCGAAGGGCCAGGAGGAGGCGGAAGCGGGTGGGGTCGGCCAGGGCCTTGAGGAGGTGGGTGGCAAGCCCCAAAACCTCCCCCCCCGGCAGGGCGGCCCGGGCCTTTTCCACCGCCTCCGGGTGGACCTCGTAAACCCCGCAGACCGCCTTACCAGCCCCGCTTGGCAAGCCGCTCCTCTTCCCGAAGCTGGTCCAGGTTGATCCCCACCATGGGCTCCCCCAGGTCCTCGGAGACCTCGGCCAGGACCTCGGGGTCGTTGTAGTGGGTCACCGCCCGCACGATGGCCCGGGCCCGCTTCCTGGGGTCTCCGGACTTGAAGATGCCGCTCCCCACGAAGACCCCGTCCATCCCCAGGTGCATCATGAGGGCCGCATCCGCAGGGGTGGCGATGCCCCCAGCGGCAAAGTTCACCACGGGAAGACGGCCGTGCTGGTGCACCCACTTCACGAGCTCGTAGGGTGCCCCGATGGACTTGGCGTAGGCCATGAGCTCGTCCTCCCTGAGGGACTGGACGTAGCGGATCTGCTTCCACATGGTGCGGGCGTGGCGTACGGCCTCCACCACATTCCCCGTGCCCGCCTCCCCCTTGGTGCGAATCATGGCCGCCCCCTCAGCGATGCGCCTTAAGGCCTCCCCCAGGTCCCGGGCCCCATTCACGAAGGGCACCTTGAACTTCCACTTGTCAATGTGGTGCTCCTCGTCCGCGGGGGTGAGGACCTCGGACTCATCGATGAAGTCCACCCCGATGGCCTCGAGGATCATGGCCTCCACGAAGTGGCCGATGCGCACCTTGGCCATCACGGGGATGGAGACCGCGGCCATGATCTCCTTGATGATCTTGGGGTCGGACATGCGGGCCACGCCCCCCTGGGCGCGGATGTCCGCGGGCACCCTCTCCAGGGCCATCACCGCCACCGCCCCCGCCTCCTCGGCGATCTCCGCCTGCTCGGGAGTGGTCACGTCCATGATGACCCCGCCCTTGAACATCTCCGCAAAACCGGTCTTGATCTGGAAGGTCCCCTTCTCCATGCCGCCCTCCATCCTCTAGCTTAAGGCCCCCCGGGTCAAGCCGGGGGGCCACAAAGAGGGGGCAAAGGGACTAGGGGAGGTAGGCCAAGGGGTTCCGGGCCATCCCACCCACCCGGACCTCAAAGTGCAGGTGGGGCCCTGTGGACCAGCCGGTGGAGCCCACGTAGCCGATGACCTGCCCCGCCTTCACCCACTGCCCGGAGCGCACGGCGATGCGGTTCATGTGGGCGTAGAGAGTCTCCACCCCACCCCCGTGGTCCAGGACCACGTGGAAGCCGTAGCCCACGCTGCTCCAGCCCGCCACCTCCACCTGCCCAGCCTTGGCGGCCACGATAGGGGTGCCGTAGGGGGCGGCCAGGTCTATCCCGGTGTGGTAGCGCTGGAAAGCCCCCCGCTGGCCGAAGTAGGTGGTGATGCGGAAACCAGAAAGGGGCCAGCGCATGGCCCCCTCCTGGTAGCTCACCCGCCGGACCTGGGGCCGGGGAGAGGCCTGCTGGCGCGGGGCCTGCCGCTGGGCCAAAGCCTGCTGGCGGGCCCTTTCTTGGGCCAGGCGCCGAAGCTCCTCCTGGCGCTTCCGCTCGGCCTCGAGGCGAGCTCTCCGCTCCGCCTCCTGCTTAGCCAGGAGGTTCTGGTAAGTGGTCTTGGCCTGGATGCCAGGAAGGAGGACCAGGTCCCCGGGCCTAAGCTCCGTGGGGTCCTTCACCCCGTTGGCCCGGGCCACCGCCACCGGAGAAAGGCCGAAGCGGGCCGCCAGGTCCACCAAGGTCTGCCCCTCCCCCAGGGTGAGGAGGAGGCCCTTGGCCTTCCTGGGGATATAAAGCTCCATCCCCGCCACCAGCCGGTCCAGGCTCTCCAAGGAGGGGTTGGCCGAGACCAGTTCCACAGGGGTGAGGCCAAAGCGCTTGGTCAGGGTGTCCAGGGTATCCCCCGGGCGCACCCGGTAGACCTCCACCCCAGGGGGAACCCTGGGGGGCCTCTCCTCCACCCCCACGATGGGGATGAGGAGGCGCTGGCCCGGGTAAAGGCGGTCCGACCGGAGGCCACTGGACCACATGATGTGCTTGGGATTCACCCCATAATGCTCAGCAAGGCCGCTTAGGGTGTCCCCTGGCTTGACCTCATAGATGACCCAGCCCTTACGTACAGGAGGGGACACCTCCACCGCGCGCTCGGGCAGGGGGAGGGGCAGGGCCAGCCGCAAATCCAGGGCAAGAGAAGGGGAGGCGGCGAAAATCAGCAGAATCAACCCTTTAGTAGCCCGCAACCTTCACCTCCAAAACCCCCTAAAACCTCCGGGGAATTATACCAACCCCACCCGTAAAAAAGGCAAGGGGTTGTAGTTGGCCAGCACATTTGAGACTCTGTGGGGACCCCCTCCTCCTTGAGCTTAGCCAGGAACCCCAAGGGCGCAAGACCCCCCAAAGCCCGGTGCGG
>NZ_JBBIMD010000090.1:0-5763 GCF_037444525.1 Thermus sp.
GAGCAGGGCCTGCAGAACCTGGGTTACCGTTTCCCTCACTGCTTCCCTCAAGATCATCTGGAGGGTATCCTGATCCATGGGGTACCTCCTCTCCCGTTGGTACCCCCATTCATACACATACCCTTACACATAATTCCTTACACGACCCCGCCTTGGCCTCCGTCCTCCTCTACACCGCCCCCGCCTGGGTGGCCCTCATGGCCTGGCTTTTCCTAAAGGAGCCCTTGGGGCGGCGGGGGGCTTGGGCGGTCCTCCTCACCCTTCTTGGGGTGGGGCTCATGGGCCTGGGGGGTGGCCAGGGGGTGCGCTTCGGGGCCTTGGCCCTCCTTTTTGGCCTCCTCTCCGGTTTCACCTACGCCCTCTACTACATCTTCGGCAAGGTGTACCTGCCTCGCTACGCCACGCCCACCCTCTTCCTCTACGCCCTGCCCGTGGGGGCCTTGGGGCTTCTGCCCTTCGTGGACTGGCCTGCCCTTTCCCCAAGGGCTCTCCTCGCGCTCCTCTTCCTAGGTGCGTTTTCCACCTATGGGGCCTACCTGGCCTACTACGCGGGGCTCAGGCGCCTGCCCGCCACCCGGGCCAGCGTGGTGGCCACCCTCGAGCCCGTGGTGGCCAACCTGGCGGCCTACCTCCTCTTCGGGGAGGCCCTGGCTCCCCTGGCCTACCTGGGGGCTGGCCTCGTCCTTTTTGCGGTTCTCCTCACCCTGGGAAAGGAGTAGGGCGTGAGCACCTCGGCATTGAAAAGTCCTCGCGGGGCTTGTGAGGAAAGGGCCCTTTTTCTGGGGCTCCCGCCGAAGCGAAAGCTTCGGCAGGGTACTTAGACCATCTGGAGAAAGGGCTTCCAGGCCTCGGGGATCTCCTTGAGGTCGGCCAGGAAAAGGGGCGTCTTGGGTGCCCGGGGCGACCTTAGGAGCCGCATGCCCGCCTCCTCGGGGGTGCGGTCCCCCTTTTTCAGGTTGCAGGCCCGGCAGGCGGCCACCAGGTTCTCCCAGGTGCTCCTCCCGCCCCGGCTTTTGGGGAGGACGTGGTCCACCGTGAGGTCCCCTCCCTGGCGGCCGCAGTACTGGCAGGTGTACCGGTCCCTCCGCAGGACGTTCCTGCGGTTTAGGGGCACGCGGCTTGGCCCCCGACGCACCAGACGCTTCAAGCGGATCACGCTGGGCACGGGGATGCGGGTGGAGGGGGTGTGGAGGTAGCGCCCGCTTTCCGCCACCATCTCCGCCCCCCCGCCCAGGACCAGGAGGACGCTCCGCTTGATGCTGGCCAAGCCCAGCACCTCGTAGGTGGCGTTCAGGACCAGGACCCGGGGGGCGTCCAGGTTCACGGGTCCAGCATACCAAAAAGCGTTCCGTGCTATGCTAAGGCCAAGGTTGGGGTTGGGAGGGTTTTGTATGGCGCGAAGGCTCTTTTGGTCCCTCTTCCTGGTATTAGGCGGGCTTTTCTTCCCGGCCAGGGCGGAAGCCAGCCTCCTGGAGAAGGCGGAGGCCTTATTGAGGGCGGGCTCCTATGAGGAGGCGGCGCTGGCCTACGAGGCCTATCTGGCCCAGGACTACGGCCGCCTCGAGGCCCACCTGGGCCTAGGGGTGGCCCTGGCCAAGGCGGGCCGCTTGGAGGAGGCCCGTTTCGCCCTTGACCAGATGACCCGCCTCTTCCCGGAGCGCTACGAGGGCTTTTACAACCTGGGCCAGGTCCTCCTCCTTCTGGGCAAGCCCAAAGAGGCGGCGGAGGCCTTGGGCCGGGCGGTGGAGCTTAGGCCCACGGAAGAGGCCCACCTGGCCCTGGCCCAAGCCCTGGCCCAGGCCGGGGATGCCAAGGGGGCGGCGGAGGCCTTGCGGAAAGGCCTCACCCCGGAGCGGAGCCCGGCCTACCGCCTGGCCCTGGCCCAGGCCCTTTACGCCGCGGGGGCCCGGGCGGAGGCGGTGCCCTTGCTCTATGCCCTCCTCAACCAAAAGCCTCAGGTGGCCGAGGCCTGGGACCTCCTGGCCCGGATCCTCACGGAGGAGGGCTTAAAGGGGCGGGCCCTGAGGGAGCTGGACCGGGGCCTGGCCCAGGTGGAGGGGCCGGGGAGGGCGAAGCTTCTTCTCCGCAAGGCCCTCCTTTCCCCGAACCCCGAACCCCTCCTCAAGGAGGCCTACGCCCTGGACCCCGGGCTTTGGACCGCCGCCTACCTCTTGGGCCGCTCCCGCCTCGAGGCCAAGGACCCCAAGGGTGCCCTCCCGTACCTCCTCTCCGCCTACCGCGCCGCCCCCGAGCCCGAGGTGGCCCTGGCCCTGGCGGGGGCCTACTGGGCCTTGGGGGACTACAAAAACGCCTACCGCTACGCGGGCGAGGCCGGCCCCCCGGGGCGCCTCCTGCAGGCCCAGGCCGCCCATCGCCTGGGGAGGAAGGAGGAGGCCCTATCCCTTCTGGAAGGCCTCTCTGCCCCCGAGGCTTTGGGCCTTAGGGGGGCCCTTCTTCTGGAGCTGGGCCGGGCGGAGGAGGCCTTGGCCCCCTTGGGCCAGGCCTACCAGGCTTCCCCAAGCCCCGAGGTGGGGGTCAGCCTAGGGGCGGCCCTTATCGCCCTCCGCCGCTATGGGGAGGCGGAGGTGGTCCTGCGGGAGGTTCTCCTCAAGGCCCCTCGCCTGGCCGCGGCCTGGTACAACCTGGGCCTGGCCCTGAAGGCCCTGGACCGTCAAGGGGAGGCGGAACGGGCCCTGAGGCAGGCGGCCCTCTTGGGCTCCCTGGAGGCTAGGGCCCTTCTTGGGAGGTAGGATGCGCTGGCTTAGGGAGAACTGGCTGGACTTCCTCATCTTCCTCCTTATCGCCCTGGTGGCCGCGGGGGTGGTGCTTTACCTCACGGGGGTGAACCCCTTTGCCCGCCCCAAGGTGGAGGTGGCTGCCCCCCCGTCCATGCCCAAGGTTTCCCCTACCCCGGCCTCTCCCTCCCCGGCCGAGACGCCACCCGCGCTGGAGCCCGTGGTGACGGTCCTGCCCCTTCCCCAGGCTCCCCGGGAGACCCCCACGCCTTCCCCCTCGCAGGAGCCGAGGAAACCAGCCCAGGAGAACCGGCCCGCCCCGCCCCGGGCCACCCCTGGGGGGGCCTACCGGGTGGTGGTGGGCGCCTTTGCCGATCCCAAGAACGCCGCCCGCCTGGCCCAGGAGCTTTCCGCCAAGGGGTACCCCGTGCGCCTCGAGGCCGCCGGTGCCCTCACCCGGGTGGCGGTGGGCCCCTACGCCTCGGAGGAGGAGGCGGCCCGGGTGGCCCAGGCCCTCCAGGCCTACGGGGCCCGGGTTTACCGGGGCCAGGGGGCCCTGCCGCCCCAGGAAGGCGTCTACCTCCAGGTGGGGGCCTTTCAGAAGTCGGAAAACGCCTTGGCCCTGGTGGAGAAGCTGAAAGGGGAAGGCCTGCCCGTCACCCTGGTTCAAGACGGCCTCTACCGGGTGCGGGTGGGCCCTGTGCCCGAGGGGGAAAAGGAGAGCTACCGCAACCGGCTTAGGGCCTTGGGCTTGGAACCCGTGGAGGTGCGATGAAGGTCCCCAGCGCCGCCATCAGCCGACTGGTGACCTACCTGCGGATCCTGGAAGAGCTGGAAGCCCAAGGCATCCACCGTACCAGCTCGGAGCAGCTGGCGGAGCTGGCCCAGGTCACCGCCTTCCAGGTGCGCAAAGACCTCTCCTACTTCGGCTCCTACGGCACCCGAGGGGTGGGGTACACCGTGCCTGTCCTCAAGCGGGAGCTTCGCCACATCCTGGGCCTGAACCGGAGGTGGGGCCTCTGCATCGTGGGCATGGGCCGCCTGGGGAGCGCCCTTGCCGACTACCCGGGTTTTGGGGAGAGCTTTGAGCTCCGGGGCTTCTTTGACGTGGACCCGGAGAAGGTCGGCCGTCCCGTGCGGGGCGGGGTGATAGAGCCCTTGGATCTTCTCCCCCAAAGGGTGCCGGGACGCATAGAGATCGCCCTCCTCACCGTGCCCCGGGAGGCGGCCCAGGAGGCCGCGGACCTCCTGGTGCGGGCGGGGATCAAGGGCATCCTAAACTTCGCCCCGGTGGTCCTGGAGGTGCCTAAGGAGGTGGTGGTGGAGAACGTGGACTTCCTGGCTGGACTGACCCGGCTCAGTTTCTTTATACTGAACCCCAAGTGGCGCGAGGAGATGATGGAGTGAGGAGGTGGCGAATGTATAGAGCAGGGCTTTTCCTATTGGCGCTGGCCTTGGCGGCTTGCGGTCAGCTTTCCTTCTTTTTCAACCCTACGCCCTACCAGGTGCGCCTCGAGCCCACCCAGCTGGGGTATGAGGTGGACGACCAGGGGAAGATTATCGTTGTGCAGAACAGCGCGTTTGTGGAGGTGGCCCCCGGGGCGCCGGAAGGGGTTTTGGAGCGGTACGAATACATGGTGGTGGACGATAGCGGGCAGGAAGTTTCCCCCGGAGCTTCCTTAGGGAGCGGCGACGTGGGGATTCCTTTTCCGCCGGGCCGTAAGGAGGTGGATGGCCAAATTCAGTATGAGCCGGCCCGCTCAGAAAGCTTTACCTTCTCTTTGGATGGCGCCGTAGCAACTGCTCATTGGAGCCAGGGTGCTCCGCTGAACTGGCGCGTCCGGGTTACCTGGTATGCCCGCCTTACCGATGGAACCCCCAAAATCTGGATACAGGAGTATCAGGTCAAATCTCCTTTGCGCTAGCTGGAGGAAGAAGATGTTGGCCATTTACAAACGTTTATACGTTCTAGCCCTCATAGCCCTAAGCACGGTTTCCTGTAATTTTGGCGCGAATGATGGCACTTCATCCCAGGCTTCCGTATCTATCTCCTTGGCCATCGAAACCCCATCTTCAGGAGAAATCACAAACAAAAGGAGTGTGGCAGTCCAGGCCTCTGTGACGGGTGCATCTAGGATAGACAAGGTAGAGGTGTATTACCAAGACAACACCCCTCCTATACACCTTCAACCCCAAAGCGGTTTTTGGAAAGGGGAACTCCCTTCGTCCTTACCATCGGGTGAATATACCCTTAAGGCAAAAGCTTATGTGGGATCTCTGGAAAAGGAAAGCCAACCCATCAGGTTTACCTACGATAAAGACCATCCTTCGGTGGCTATAGATCCGTTGTCTTCGCTGGTGGTGAAGGGGACGGTGACGGTGGTGGTGCGGGCCACGGACAATGTTGGGGTGGCCCGGGTGCAGTTGTTTGCTGGGGGGACGCTTTTAGGCGAGCAGACGAGCGGGGTGGGTGACCGGTACACGTTCAGTGTGGACACCACAAGGCTTCCGGACGGCAGTCATACGCTGCGTGCAGTGGCGGTGGACCGGAGTGGGAACGCGTCTGAGGCTTTGGTGGGGGTGACGGTGGACAACACGCCGCCGATGGTGCGGTGGGTGAACCCAGTGGATGGGGCCACGGTGGGCGGCGTGGTGACGCTGATTGCCGAGGCGGAGGACGCGGTTTCCAGTGGCTTATCGGTGACCTACAAAGCGAATGGGCAGGTGTTGGCGGACGCGGACGCTGGGGTACCAGGGTTCCAGTGGGACACCAGCGGGGTGGGCGGTTCGGTGAGCCTGACGGCGGAGGCGACGGACGGGGCTGGGAACCGTGGTACGGCGTCGGTGACGGTTCAGGTGGACCAGGCGGTGGCGGACCGGACGGCGCCTGTGGTGAGCATTGATCCGTTGTCTTCGCTGGTGGTGAAGGGGACGGTGACGGTGGTGGTGCGGGCCACGGACAATGTTGGGGTGGCCCGGGTGCAGTTGTTTGCTGGGGGGACGCTTTTAGGCGAGCAGACGAGCGGGG
>NZ_JBBIMD010000091.1:0-5552 GCF_037444525.1 Thermus sp.
GCGGAGGTTGAAGGGTTTTGCCGAGGTGCAGGAGGTGTTGGAAGGGATGCTTCGGGAAAGGTATGCCCCCCGTACACAGACGCTTACACATAAATCTTGACACGACCGGGAGGTCTACGCCCTTTTGGGCCCCAACGGGGCAGGCAAGACCACCACCTTGCGCATGCTGGCCACCCTGGTGCGGCCCAGCGGAGGGGAGGCTTGGGTGGCGGGGTTTCACATCCTCCGGGACCCCCTGGAGGTGCGCCGGAGACTTGGGCTGGTGAACGGGGGCATGCGGGTCTATGAACGGCTCACGGGGCGGGAGGTGCTGGAGTTTTTCGCCGGGTTTTACGGGCTTAAGGGCCAGGCCTTCCGGGAGGCCCTGGACTGGGCGGTGGGGCTTCTTGGGCTCGAGGAAACCCTGGGCAAAAAAGTGCTGGAGATGTCCACGGGAATGCGGCAGAAGGTGGTCATCGCCCGGGCCATCCTCCACCGCCCACCGGTGCTCATCCTGGACGAGGCCACGGCGGGACTGGACGTTTTCGCCCGGAGGGCCCTTCTGGACTTTGTAAAGGCCTATCGGGACCTGGGGCAGACGGTGATCTACTCCACCCACGCGATGGCGGAGGCGGAGGAGGTGGCGGACCGGGTGGGCTTTTTGCACCAGGGGCGCCTCCTTTGGCAAGGGGAAAAGGCCCAAGCCCTGGCGCTGGGTGAAGGAAGCCTGGAGAAGGCCTTTGTACGGGTGGTGAGGGAATGGAAACCGTAATCCGCATCTTCCGCAAGGAACTCTTGCAGGTCCTTCGGGACCGGAAGCTCGTCTTTTCCACGCTGGTGCTGCCGGTGCTTCTCATGCCCGTCTTCGCCTTTGGCCCCACGCTCCTTCTCTCGCGCATCCTGGAAAGGAGCGCCCAGGAAGCGCAGGAGGTGGCGGTGCGGGGGGTCACCCCGGAGGTCCTCGAGGCCCTAAGGGTCCAGGGGCTCACCCCGGTGCCTTCGGAGGACCCCAAGGGGGCGGTGGAAAAGGGCGCCTATCCCGTAGGGGTGGTGTGGGAAGAGGGGGTCTTCCGGGTCTACGGCCGCCTGGCGGGGGGGCTCAACGAGGCGCAGGTGGCGGTGGGCAAGGTGGAAAAGGCCCTAGCCCTCCTGAAGGAAAGGGCGGTGGCCGAGGCCTTAAGAGCCCGGGAGGTGCCCCTGGAGGTCCTGAGCCCTTTCCAGGTGGAGGTGGTGGACGCCTCCCCCGAGCGGGAACGGGCCGCAGGGATGTTGGGCTTCCTCCTCCCCTTTTTCCTGGTGATCTTCATCCTCTCAGGGGGGCAGGTGGTGGCGGTGGACGCCACCGCCGGGGAGAAGGAGAAGGGGACCCTCGAGGCCCTCCTCACCGCCCCCGTGCCCCTCCCCCACCTGGCCTTGGGCAAGACCCTGGCCACCGTGGCCATGGCCCTCCTTTCCGGGGCCGCGGGGCTTTTGGGCCTGGCCGTAGGGGGCCTGATGAGCGGGCGCCTGGAGGCCGAGGTCAACCTCGGGGGGCGGGTGGCCCTCACAGGGGGAGAGTTCCTGGCCCTCTTCGCCACCGCCTTCCTCCTGGCCCTCTTCATGGGGGCGGTGATGGTGGCCCTCGGGCTTTACGCCCGAAGCTTCAAGGAAGCCCAAAGCTACATGGCCCCCCTGCAGCTCCTCGTCCTCTTCCCCCTCCTTTTCCTGCAGTTCAGGGGCTTTTTCACCCCCGAGGCCTGGCACCACCTTGTCCCGGTCCTCAACGTGGCCCTCCTCATGGACGGGCTCTTCCGGGGGCAGGTGGAGCCTTTAAACCTGGCCTTTACCTGGGGCTCCACCTTGGTGTACGCGGCCCTGGCCTTCCTCCTGGCGGTGGGGGTCTTCCGCCGGGAAGAGGTGGTGTTCCGGAACTGAAGGAGGTGGTCTATGGAGATCCAAGAGGTTCGGGCGTGGCGGACCAGCGGTTTTCTTGGCCTGGGGCTTCTCCTCTTGGGGCTTATCTGGACGGGATGGGCCATAAGGGAAGGGCCTTTGGAAAAGGAGGCGGTGTACCTGGCCCACCTCCTGGGGGGGCTTCTCCTAAGCGGCCTCTCCGGGGCGGGGCTCATCACCGTCCAGCCCAACGAGGCCCGGGTCCTGACCTTCCTCGGGCGGTACGTGGGGAGCGTGCGGGAAGCAGGGTTCCACTACGTGAACCCCTTCACGGTGAAAAGGCGGGTCTCCCTAAGGGTGCACAACTTCAACTCCGACCGGCTTAAGGTGAACGATGCCCAGGGCAACCCCATTGAGATCGCCGCGGTGGTGGCCTGGCGGGTGGTGGACTCGGCCAAGGCCCTCTTCCAGGTGGAGGACTACGCCAGCTTCGTGGCCATCCAGTCGGAAACCGCTTTGAGGGCCCTCGCCAGCCGCTACCCCTACGACGGGGAGGAAAAGTCCTTAAGGGGCAACCCCGAGGAGCTGGCGGAGGAGCTCAAAGCGGAGGTGGAAGAACGGCTTAAGGTGGCGGGGGTGGAGGTCTTAGAGGCCCGGCTCACCCACCTGGCCTATGCCCCAGAGATCGCCCAGGCCATGCTCCGCCGCCAGCAGGCCCAGGCGGTGGTGGCCGCCCGGCGGTTCATCGTGGAAGCCGCGGTGGGGATGGTGAAGGAAGCCCTCTTGGGCCTCGAGGCCCAGGGCATCGCCCTGGACGAGGAAAGGAAGGCGGCCATGGTGAACAACCTCATGGTGGCCCTGGTCTCCGAGGCCCAGGCCCAGCCGGTGATCAACGCCGGTACGCTCTACACCTGATGGGCGAAAGGGGGCGGGGAAAAAAAGCCTTCTTGCTCCGGCTGGACCCAAGGCTCTACCGGGTCCTGGAAAAGTGGGCCCAGGACGGGCTTAGGAGCGTGAACGCCCAGATAGAATACCTCCTGAAGGAGGCGGCAAGGAAGGCGGGCCGGTGGAAGGAGGACCCCCAGGGCGGTCCGGACCAGGAGAAGTAGGATGGCCAGGGAGGCGCAATGAAGGCCTTGTACTGGACGCTAGGGCTTTCCTGGAGCCTGGCCCTCCTCTTCTGGCTTTTGGGGGGACGGGTAGGCACCCCGGCCTACACCCTCTTCGCAGGGGCCTACATGTGGGTGCCGGGCCTGGTGGCCCTCTATTTCAGTAGAAAGGAAGGGCTTGCCCTGCCCCTCGCCCTTAAGCCCAACCGCTTCTGGTTCCTCGCCTGGCTTTTCCCCGTGAGGCTCACCCTCCTCTCCATCCCCCTAACCCTTCCCCTCGCCCCTTGGGTGGGGGTGGAAGCCCTGAAGGCCACCCTGCCCCCGGAAGCCCTGGCCATCCCCGAAGGCACCCTGCTTTGGGCCCTTTTCCTGGGGGGCATCCTAGAGGGGCTCTTGGCGGGGGCCACGGTGAACCTCCTCTTCGCCCTGGGGGAAGAGCTCATGTGGCGGGGATACCTTTGGGAAAAGCTTAAAGCCAAAGGGTTCTGGCCCGCCTCCCTGGAGATCGGCTTCGTTTGGGGGCTTTGGCACGCCCCTCTCATCCTCATGGGGCACAACTACCCGAGTGCCCCCATCCTGGGCGTGGGGGCCATGATCCTCTTCACCCTCCTCCTCACCCCCACCCTCCTCTACGTTCGGGAAAAGGGAGGAAGCGTCCTGGCCCCAGCCCTCCTCCACGGAACCCTGAACGGGGTGGCGGGGCTTTCCCTCCTCCCCTTTTTGAGGACCCACGACCTTCTGGTGGGGGTCTTGGGCCTGCCCGGCTTCTTTCTCCTAGCCCTTTTCAACCTGTGGCTGAGGCGGCGCGTGTCCCTCGCTTGACAGGCCCGGGCAGGGTCCCTAGGCTGAAAGGAGATGAGCGCCCGGGGCAAAACCTAAGCCGGCCTGGGAAGCCCAAGCTTCCCGGGCAAGCCCCGGGGCTTTTCTTTATAGGGAGGGTCCATGCACACCACCTTGGAGGACTGGCGGGCGCTTCTAGAGGCGGAAAGGGAACTGGACACCGGGGTCTACACCAAGCACGACCTCCTCCTGGTGCGGGGGGAAGGGGCGCGGGTGTGGGACGCGGAGGGGAACGAGTACATAGACTGCGTGGGGGGGTACGGGGTGGCCAACCTGGGCCACAGCAACCCCGGGGTGGTGGAGGCGGTGAAGCGCCAGGCGGAGCTCCTCCTCTCCATGCCCCAGACCCTGCCCACCCCCGCTCGGGGCGAGTTTTACCGCACCCTGGTCTCCGTTCTCCCCCCAGAGCTCAACCGGGTCTTCCCGGTGAACTCAGGCACGGAGGCCAACGAGGCCGCCCTCAAGTTCGCCCGGGCCTATACGGGAAGGAAGAAGTTCGTGGCCGCCATGCGGGGCTTCTCCGGCAGGACCATGGGGAGCCTTTCCGTCACCTGGGAGCCCAAGTACCGGGAGCCTTTCCTGCCCCTGGTGGGGCCCGTGGAGTTCATCCCCTACAACGATGTGGAGGCCCTGGAAAAGGCGGTGGATGGGGAGACGGCCGCGGTGATCCTGGAGCCTGTCCAGGGAGAAGGGGGGGTGCGCCCCGCCATCCCTGAGTTCCTAAGGGCTGCCCGGGAGATCACCCGGGAAAGGGGAGCCCTCCTCATCCTGGACGAAATCCAGACCGGTATGGGCCGCACAGGACGGCGCTTCGCCTTTGAGCACTACGGCATCGTGCCCGACATCCTCACCCTGGCCAAGGCCTTAGGGGGCGGGGTGCCCCTGGGGGCCGCGGTGATGCGGAAGGAGGTGGCCGAGGCCATGCCCAAGGGCGGGCACGGCACCACCTTCGGGGGGAACCCCCTGGCCATGGCCGCGGGGGTGGCCGCCCTCCGCTATCTGGAGCGCACCCAGCTTTGGGAGCGGGCGGCGGAGCTTGGGCCCTGGTTTATGGAAGAGCTCCGTAAGATCCCCTCCCCCAAGATCCGGGAGGTGCGGGGGCTTGGGCTCATGGTGGGCCTCGAGCTTAAGGAAAAGGCCGCGCCCTACATTGAGCGCCTGGAGAAGGAGCACCGCATCCTCACCCTGCAGGCGGGGCCCACGGTGATCCGTTTCCTGCCGCCTCTGGTGATTGCCAAGGAGGATCTGGCGCGGGTGGTGGAGGCGGTGCGGGCGGTGCTGGTGGCATGAGCGCCTTGGACCCCGTTGAGTTCCTGAAAGGGGCCCTGGAGATCCCCTCTCCTTCCGGAAGGGAGCGCCTGGTGGCGGAGTACCTGGTGGAGGGGATGCGGCGGCTTGGCCTCGAGGCCTTCGTGGACGAGGCGGACAACGCCCGGGGCCGGGTGGGGGAAGGCCCCGTCCAGGTGGTCCTCCTGGGGCACATTGACACCGTGCCCGGGGAGGTGCCGGTCAGACTCGTAGACGGCAAACTCTTCGGCCGGGGGGCGGTGGACGCCAAGGGGCCCTTTATGGCCATGGTCTTCGCCGCCGCCGCCCTTTCGGGAGAGGCAAGAAGGCGCCTCACCGTCCACCTGGTGGGGGCCACGGAGGAGGAGGCCCCAAGCTCCAAGGGGGCGCGGTTCGTGGCCTCAAGGCTCACACCGGACTATGTGATCATTGGGGAGCCCTCGGGCTGGGAGGGGATCACCCTGG
>NZ_JBBIMD010000092.1:0-5430 GCF_037444525.1 Thermus sp.
GCCAGCCGGGCTCCCTTCCACATCTCCTGGCCGATGGTGGTAAGCTGCATTCGTGGGGACCTCCTTCATGTTGGAGTGGTCCCCACATTTTAGTTGGGGCAGTCTCACATGTGTTTGTCCGAGCACAGTTCCTGGGGCAGTAGGGGGGCTGGGCCGGGCTTCCCCCACCCCTTCCTGCCCAGAGGAGCCCCCGGAGGCTTCCCCCCGCTCCAGGGCCGGGGGCCTCGAGCCAGAGGACCGCGCGTTCGGGAATCAGAACGTCTACCCGCACCGTGGCCTGGGGGCCTAGAGCACCCGTAAGGATGGGGATCAGAACAGCAGGGACAACCCAAAGGAGCCCTAGGCTTACCCGTGCCACGCTTCCCACCTCCTTTCGCCGGCCAAGGTAAAGGGGGGTGCGTTAAGGGTTAGTTAAGGGGAAGTTTTTATCCTGGGGTTAGATTTGCCCCCATGCGTTAAGGCAGAGGGCTAAGATGAGGCCAAGTTAACACTTCCTTAACGCCGGCGGTTAACCCCTTTGGGCCTTGCATATGGATGGGAGGTTGGCACTGATGCCGAGCCATGGGATTAGAGGCCGGGTTTTGGAGAACCGCTTTAAGCTGATCCTCCAGGGGCCCGCCCGATTGGAGCGGGGGGGGAGGTGGTGCGGGTCAGGCGGAAGGGCCTGGCCCTCCTCTACTATCTGGCCCTGGAAGGCCCCACCCGGCGGGCCCTTCTGGCGGACCTCCTTTGGGGCCACGGGGCCGCCCTGCAGAACCTGAGGGTGGAGCTCCACGCCCTGAACCGGGTCCTGGGGGGGAGTTCTTCAAGGGCCGCGATCCCCTGGTCCTGCCCCCGGTGGTGGTGCTGGTGGACGAGGCGGAGGGTCTGCCCCTGGAGGGCCTCGAGGGCCTAAGCCCCGAGTGGGACGGGTGGTTGGCGGGCCTTAGGGCCCGCCTGGGCTCGAGGCCCGACCTCATGCTCCTTCCGGAACGCCTCCAGGGCCTAAGCCCGCCCCACCTGGTCCTCCTCATCGCCCCTCTGGGCGCGGATCCCCAAGGGGTGGCCCGGGCCCTGGCGGAGCGCCTGGAGCTCCCTTTCCGGCTGGGCTTCGGGCAGGGCAGGGGGGTCTTCTACCTGGGCGAGCCCTTCCCCTCCCTGGAAAGAGCGCCCCAGATGGCCCAAAACCCCCATGGGGTCTATGTCCTTTCCCGAAGCGCTCTTGGGGAAGATCCCCCTTTTGTCCTGGCGGCCCGGGTCCACTACCCCCCTTCCCGGACCTGGGTGCTCGCCCTGGAGCCCCTCTCTTGGTTTGAGGCCCGTCAAACCATCCTCAAGAGCTTTCCCTTTGAGGAGGCGGCCGCCTACTATCTCAACAGCGGAGGCTGGCCCCTTTTTCTCCGCGAACTCTTGGCCTTGGGTAACCCCGAGGGCCTGCCCCAGCGCGTGCGCGCCGCGGTGTTTCTGGAGGCTGCCCGCCTTTGCCCCGAGGAGCGGTTGGCCTTAGAGAAGCTTTCCGTCCACCCTGGGGTTTTGGAGGAAGGGCTGGTGAGGGCCCTAGGGGTGCTGGAACAGGTGGAGCGGTTGGAAGCCCTGCACTGGTTGGTTTACCGGGAAGGGGAATGGGTGTTCGCCGATGAGGCGGTGCGCAGGGTTTTCTACGGGGCCCTGGAGCCTGGGGTTAGGCGGCGCCTGCACCGTTTGGCCGCGGAGTGGCTGGAGGCTCAGGGCCGTGCCTGGGCCGCCTTCTACCACCGCCTTCAGGCCGGGGAGGCCTCCCCAGAGCCTCCTCCTTTGTCCCCTTTCCTTCGGCCCCTTTTCCTTCCGGGCGAAACCCTCCAGCTGGACCTCTGGCCTTCCCAGCGGGTGGCCCGCAAGGGGCGGGCGCAGCCGGAGCTTTTCCCCTATGGCCCTGGGGTGGTTCTGGAGGAACAGCGGGCGGCCTGGGTCCAGCGGCACGGGACGCCCACGGGGCTGGCCTGGACCCTGGAGGAGCCTGCCCTTTTAGAGCTGGAAATCCAACTGGCCCTCCGCAGCCCCTTAGGGGTGGGCCTTGGGGGGTTGGCTTGGCCCTTGGTCCTCCACGCTCCCCTGGGGGAGGTTTACTTCCTGCCCGGGGTGGGGCCTGGTCAGAAGCCTGGCCTCGGGGTTTTGCCCCTAGGGAGGGGGCTGGTGCGGCTCCGGTTGCCCCCCGGACCCTACCGGTTGGAAAGCCGGGCGGAGCTCGCCCTGGTGGAGCTGGGCTGGGCTTTTTGGCGGGCCCAGGAAGGGGGAGAAGAACCCGCTTTGGACCTGGCGGTCCTGGCCCCGGCTCCCTCAGGGGGTAGGAGGGCCTAGGCCCCTGCCCCCGGCTGGGGCCGGTCGGGGTGGGGAAGGGGTGGGGGCGGGGGCAGGAGGAGGAGCCTCAAGACCTCCCCTACCTCCTCCACCAGGACGATCTCCAGGTCCTTCAGGATTTCCTCCGGCACCTCCTTGAGCTGGGCCGCGTTCTCCTTGGGTAGGATGACCTTGCGGATCCCCGCCTGGTGGGCCGCGAGGAGCTTCTCCTTCACCCCCCCGATAGGGAGGATCTTGCCCCTTAGGGTGATCTCCCCGGTCATGGCGATGTCCGTGCGCACCGGGCGGCCGGTGAGGGCGCTGGCCAGGGCGGTGGCCATGGTGATCCCCGCGGAGGGGCCGTCTTTGGGCGTGGCCCCCTCGGGCACGTGGATGTGGAGGTCAAAGTCCTTGTGGAAGCCTTCGGGGAGCCCCCACTCCTCCCGGTGGGCCCGGAGGTAGGTGAGGGCGGCCTGGGCGGACTCCTTCATGACCTCCCCCAGGTTCCCCGTGAGGTTCACCTTGCCCGTACCGGGGACGGCCATGGCCTCAATGGCGAGGAGGGTGCCCCCAAAGGGCGTCCAGGCCAGGCCCTGGGCCAGGCCCACCTGGGGCTCCTTCTCCGCCCGGTCGGGGCGGTACTTGGGCACGCCCAGGTACCCTTCCAGATCCCCCTCATCTACCGCCCGCACGCCCTCCCAAGGGGCCTCGAGGTACTCCTTGGCCGCCTTGCGGGCCACCTTGGAAAGCTCCCGGTCCAGGTTCCGCACCCCGGACTCCCGGGTGTACTCCTGGACGATGCGGTCAATGGCCCGGTCGGTGATCTCCAGCCTGCCCTCGAGCCCCGCCTCCTTCACCTGGTAGGGCCAGCGGAAGTGGCGGGCGATGGCCCGCTTCTCAGGCAGGGTGTAGCCGGGGATCTCGATGACCTCCATCCGGTCCAGAAGGGGTCTCGGGATGGTGGCGAGGGTGTTGGCGGTGGTGATGAAGAAGACCCGGGAGAGGTCGTAGGGCACGTCCAGGTAGTGGTCGGTGAAGGTGTGGTTCTGCTCGGGGTCCAGGACCTCCAAAAGGGCCGCCGCCGGATCCCCCCGCCAGTCGGAGGAGAGCTTGTCGATCTCGTCCAGGAGGAAGACAGGGTTCACCACCCCCACCTGCTTCATCCCCTGGATGATCTTGCCCGGCAGGGCCCCGATGTAGGTGCGGCGGTGGCCCCTTATCTCCGCCTCGTCCCGCACGCCCCCTAAGGAGATGCGGTGGAACCTGCGGTTCATGCTGCGGGCGATGCTCTTGCCCAGGGAGGTCTTGCCCACCCCAGGCGGCCCCACGAAGCAGAGGATGGGGGCGTGGCCCCGCACCTCCTGCCCCTGGGTGAGCTGGCGCACCGCCAGGTACTCCAGGATGCGCTCCTTCACGTCCTTCAGGCCGTAGTGGTCCTCGTCCAGGACGCGGCGGGTCACGGCGATGTCCAGGACCTCGGGGTCGGCCTCCTGCCAGGGGACCTCGAGGAGCCAGTCCAGGTAGGTGCGGCTCACCGTGGCCTCGGGGGAGCCGGGCTGCATCCTCTCCAGGCGCTTGAGCTCCTTTAAGGCCTTCTCCTTCACCCCTTCCGGCATCCCCTTCTTCTCAATCCGCTCCCTTAGCTCCTCAATCTCCGAAAGGAAGTCCTCCCCACCCCCGAGCTCCTTCTGGATGGCCTTCATCTGCTCCCGGAGGTAGTACTCCCGCTGGTTCTGGTCCATCTGCTCCTTGACCCGGGCGGCGATCTTCTTGTCCAGCTCAAAGCGCTCCAGGTCGCGAAGCAGAAGGGCCAAAACCTTTTTCAGCCGTTCCTCCACCCCCGGGGTTTCCAGGAGGTCCTGCTTTTCCTCCAGGGACCAGGTGGCGTGGTGGGCCACCAGGTCGGTGAGGATGGCCGGGTCCAGGGTGCCCTTCACCGCCTCCTGCTGGTAGCGGTCCAGGCGGAGGGTCTTGTGGTTCTGCACGTAGCGCTCAAAGGCCTCCTGCACCTCCCCCACCAGGACCCGGGCCAGGCTGGGGTCCTCGAGGGGGGGCTCGGGGATCACCTCCCCCAGGGCCCGGAGGTAGGGGGCGGCCACGTAGGGGCCGATGCGGGCCCGGTTCCTGGCCTCCACCATCACCTGGAGGGTGCCGTCTGGGAGGCGCATGGCCTGCTTCACCACCGCCAGGGTGCCCACGGGGAAGAGGTCCTCAGGGGTGGGGTCATCCACCTCCGGGTCTCTCTGGGCCACCAGGAAGATGAGCCGGTCGGCGGCGAGGGCCTCCTCCACCGCCTTCTTGCTCTTGGGGCGCCCCACGTCCACCCCCGTGGTGGTGTGGGGGAGGATGACGGTGTTCCGTAAGGGCAGGACGGGAAGTTCCAGGCGAAGCTCCTTCATCTACCCCCATGATACGGGATGCCCCCGGGGCCAAAGGCACCCGGGGGCACAAAAGGTCTTTTAGAAGCCCACGGTGATGGTGGCCTTCATGTCCTTGAAGGTGAGGGTGAGGGGGGTGGAGGGGAGGCCCTGGTACTTCAGGCCAAGCCAGAGCTTGCCCTGTTTGATGCCTTCGGTAAGCTTGGTGCCTTGGAGCGTGAAGGAAGCCTGCTGGCTTCCGTTGAAGACCGCCTCCCCCACCTTCTCGTCGTCCGGACCGATGGCGCAGAGGTAGACGCCAGCGCTGCCGAGGGGAGGGGCTTGGCACCCGGGGTCGGCGCTGGGGTCCTTCGTGCGGGCGTAAAACTCCAGGGTGGCGGTTAGGGGTTGGGAGGCTTCCAGAAGCCCGTCCACCCGAAGCCCCTTTACCACGTCCACGGAAGGTGGGGTGGAGGCGAGGGCCTCCTGGGGGTAGACCACCTTTCCGAAGGTGTCCGAAAGCCCAGGAAGCTCTAGGGTCTGGTCAGGAAGGTTAACGGTGATGGGAATGGAGCACGCGGAGAGCAGAACCCCAAGGGCCAGTCCCAGGAAGCCTTTTGGGAGGTATGGCTTGCCCATCATGGGCAGACTATACCATGGAAAGGATGGTCGTGTCAAGATTTATGTGTAAGCGTCTGTGTACGGGGGGCATACCTTTCCCGAAGCATCCCTTCCAACACCTCCTGCACCTCGGCAAAACCCTTCAACCTCCGCTCCG
>NZ_JBBIMD010000093.1:0-5323 GCF_037444525.1 Thermus sp.
GGTCTTCGCCAACCTCCTCACCAACGCCATCAAGGCGGGGGCCAAGACGGTGTGGCTCAGGGGCTTTGGGGTGGAGGGGCGGGTGGTGGTAAGGGTGGAGGACGACGGGGAGGGTATCCCCGAGGAGCACCTCCCCCACCTCTTTGAGCGCTTCTACCGGGTGGACAAGGCCCGGGACCGGGCCCGGGGGGGATCGGGGCTTGGGCTTGCCATCGTGAAGGCCATCCTCGAGGCCCACGGGGGGGAGGTCTGGGTGGAAAGCGAGGTGGGGAAGGGAACGGCCTTCAGCCTCACCCTTCCCTTAGCCGCGCCACCGCCTCCTCCACCGTGATCTCCCCCCGCCTTAGCGCCTCCAGGACCTCGAGGCGCCCGGTCCGGGCCTCCTCCGCTTCCTCGTAGCCCAAGGCCCTAAGGAGGGCCTCCAGCCGGGCCCGCACCGTGGGGTAGGAGATCCCCAGGGCCCGCTCCACCTCCTTGAGGTTGCCCCGCGCCCTTACGAAAAGCCTTAAGAACTCCAGGTGCTCCTTGGGAAGGAGGGCGAACTCGCTAAGCGCGAAGCGGCCCGACACCTCCGTGCCGCAGGCTGGGCAGAAGAGGACCCTCACCGCAAGGAGCCCTTCGCAGGCGGGGCAGCGCACGGGCATGGGCCTAAAGGAGCTCAAGCCGCACCTCCTTGCCTTCCAAGTGGACTTCCAAAAGAAGGGTGGGGGGAAGGGTCCGGAGGGCGAAGACCGCCCGCCAGGGCACCCCAACCCGTCTTCCCCGGAAGAGGGCCCAGGTCTTGACCAGGAAGAGGAGGGCAAGGAGGCCCCACTCCAGGAGGCCCAAGGGCAGGGGGAGCCTCAGGCCCCCTACCTCCAGGACGAGGAAGCGGGGCCGCAGGGGGTAGGGCCTTTTTACAAAACGGGCACCAGGGTAGGCCATGGTTTCCTCAAAATGGCGGAGATCTCTCAAACCACCTCCACCAGGATCTCCACCGGCTTTCCCTCCTCTTCCGCCATCACCTCCACCAGCTTGCCCTCAGGAACCCCGGTCCGCACCTCCTGCAGGATAGCGGGCAGGTCCACCCCCTTTTCCCTCAGCCTGGCCTTGGCCTCCTGGGGCAAAAAGGCTTCCACCATCTGGGCCAGGGCCAGGGGCAGGTTGAGCTGGATGCGCACGGGCTTGCCCTCATCCGTGGCCTGGATCCGCACCCTAAGGAGGCGGGCCTCTCCCTTGGGCTTCTCTTCCAGCGCTTTGAGGAGGGCCTCGGCTTCCTCGAGGCTGACCGTCCCCGCCTGCAGCATCTCTAAAACGCGCTGTTTCTCTTCCATCCTCATCCCTCCCGGTTTAGGTAGCTCCTTCTACCGTCCATGCACCGCCTCGTTGCGCTCCAAAGCCCCGCGGCCGCAGTTTCCAGGAGGCGGGCCAGCTTCGCCTTCCGGGGCCTTTTAGCCACCTGCCTCCTCTAGAAGGGCTTTGTGGTGGGCCTTCCCCACTTCTAGGTGCCCCCAAGGACCGAGCATCCCGCCTCCTTTCAAGGAGGATTGTAAGCCCAAAGTTTATATTCTGTCAACCCTAACTTGACACTTTAAAAACCCAGCCCCGAGGGGTGGCGGGAGCCCAGGAAGGGCGCCCCCAGGAAGGCGAAGAGGAGCGCGGCGTAGGCCAGGAGGAGAAGCCCGGCCCGCGCCCCCTCCCCAAACCCCTCCTCCAGGGCCAGGTAGAGGGCGAGGAAGACCCAGCCCAGGAGGACGGAAAGCTCCTTGGGGTCTAGACTTAGGGGCGTGCCGAAGTAGCCGAAGGCCCAGGCCATGCCGCTTCCCAGGCCCAGGGTGACGGCCACGAAGCCCACACGCACATAGGCCCGCTCCAGCCGCCTCAGGCTCCAAAGGGGAGGAGCGTTCAGGGCTTTTTCGGGGGCGGTGCGCAGGTAGCGGTCCTGGAGGGCAGAGAGCACCCCCGCCCCCACCCCCACCGCCAGGGTCAGGTAGCCCACCAGGAAGGCCCCTGCGTGGAACAGGGTGAGGCCCACGGGGAGGGGGCCCCCGGGGTGGGGGAGGGCCCTTAGGGCGAAGAGGCCCAGGAGGAGGGCCAAAAGGAGAAGGTAGCGGCGCAAGAGGGCCAGGCGAGGCCTCAGGAGGAGGGTCCCCGCCCGCAGGGCGAGAAGCCCGCCAAGGAGGAGGGCCACCTGGGCGGGGCTGGTGAGGGGGCCTTGGGCCAGGGCCCCTAGGAGGGCGGTGAGGAGATAAACCCCACCCCCCAGCCACACCCCCCGGGGCCAAAAGAACCCCAGCCCCAAAAGGCCAAGCCCCAGGAAGGCCAAAAGGCTCAGGAGGGTCATTTCAGAGCCAGGAGGGGGCAGGCTTGGGGGCAGGGGGGGCCTTCCAGGCGGCGGATGGCCTGCCGCTTCAGGTTCAGGATGAGGGGGTGGGCCCTCCGGCCCGCCTCCTTGTGCAGGGTGAGGGGATCGGCCTCCGGCATCTCTGCCTCCACCCATCGCCGCATGCGGGTGCGCACCTCCTCAATGGCGGTGCGCACCCGGTGGCCCGCGTACCACTCCAGGTAGTCCCCCACCGCCTTCTCAATGAGGGCTTCCACCTTGGGGATCTCCCCTTTCCGGGCCTCGAGGTTCTTCTGCACTACCCCCTCCAGGTCGTCCAGGTTGTAGAGGTAGGCGTGGGGCAGGCGGGCCACCCCGGGGTGGATGTTCCGGGGCAGGGCGATGTCTATGAGGAAAAGGGGCTTCCGCCTTCTGGGCAGGTCCTCGGGGTGGACCAGGTAGTGGGGGGCGGCGGCGGAGGCCACCACCAGATCCGCCTCCTTCAGCACCTCCTTCAGGGCCTCCAGGCCGAAGGCCCGGCCCCCCACCCGCTCCGCCAGGGCCTGGGCCCTCTCCGGGGTGCGGTTCACCACCAGGACCTCCCCCACCCCCTGGGCTTTCAGGTGGGTGAGGAAGAGCTCCGCCATCTCCCCCGCGCCTAACACCGTCACCTTGAGGCCGGAAAGGTCCCCGTAGACCGCAAGGGCCAGGTCAAGGGCGGCGTAGGCCACGCTCACCGCCCCATGGCCGATGGCCGTCTCGCTCCGGGCCCTTTTCCCCAGGGCCAGGGCCGACTGGAAGGCCTTTTCCAAAAGGCTCTCCGTGGCCCCGTGCTTTCGGGCGAGGAAGAGGGCCTCCCGCACCTGGCCCAGGATCTGGGCCTCCCCCACCACCAGGGAGTCCAGGCCTGCCGCCACCCGGAAGAGGTGGTGCAGGGCCTCCACCCCCCGCTTCTCGTAGAGGTGGTCAGGCCCCACCCCCCGCTCCAGGAGGAGGGCCCGGGCGGCCTCGAGGCCTCCCACCCCGTAGACCTCCGTGCGGTTGCAGGTGGAAAGCACCACCCCCACGCCAAGCCGCCTTAGGGCTGCGGGGAGGGCCACCTTTGGGTCCAGGGCCGCCCGCTCCCGCATTTCCAGGGGGGCGGTCTTGTGGGAGAGGCCCACCAGATAGAGGGGCAGCGGCATACCTGCCCCCAGTTTACCCCAAGGGGTCGGGACATCTATCCCGGGGAAAAGGGGAGGTTTTCCTTATCCCCCCAGGCCTTGAGGATGGCCCGGCAAAGCCCCTCGAGGCCCGGAGTTTCCGCCTCCACCACGGGAAAGCCAAGCCCCAGAGCCTCCCGGGCGGTGCTTGGGCCCATGCAGGCCGCTTTAGGGCGCCTTGCCGTCCAGCGGGCGTAGGCCCGGGCCCCGCTGGGGCTAAAGAGGGCCACCACCTCCGCTTCTTCCAGGAGGGCGACCTCTTCCGGGCCCAAGGCCCTTTCCCGGGTGGCGTAGACCGCAAGGCGCTCCACCTCTACCCCCCGCGCCCTAAGGCCCTCCTCCAGGTCCTTCCCCGCCAGGTCCCCCGCCACGAAGAGGACCCTTTGGGCCCCGGGGAAGGCCTGGGCCAGGTCCCTCGCGGTGGCCCGGGGGGGGAGGAAGGCGGGGGGAAGCCCCCCCACCCTGAGGACCTCCCCCGTTCCCTCCCCCACCGCCGCCACCTTGAGGGGGGGGCGGCCCGCCCTTTCCCAGGCCAAAAGGAGGCGCCTCGCCCCCTCCTTGGAGGTCACGGCCACCCAGTCCGCCCCCATGAGCCTTTCCGGAAGGAGGAAAAGCCCAGGAAGGTCCACCTGCTCCAAAAGGGCCACCTCCTCTGCGGGGATCCCCTCTGCGCGGAGCCTTGCCAAAAGGGCCCTATCCTTCCCGCGGGTGAGGAGCACCATGGGACCTTAGGACCTTCTCCAGCATGCGCATGGCCGCCAGGGCCCGGGGGAAACCGAGGAAAAGGGCGGACTGGAGGATGGTCTCCCGCACCTCCCGCTCCGTGGCCCCCACCCGGAGGGCCCCTTCCAGGTGGGTGGCGAGCTCCTTGGGGCTCCCCAGGGCGATGAGGGCGGTGATGGCTAGAAGCTCCCGGGTCTTCAGGTCCAGGCCCGGGCGAGCCAGGACCTCTTCATAGGCGAAGTCGCGGATGTAGCGGAAAAGGTCCTCGTCCGCCGCCTTCAGGCTCTCCTCTATGGCCTCCTGCTTCTCCCCCCAGAGGGCCTTGCGGACGCTCATGGGAGGTAGTCTAGCACCTGGGGAAGGGCGTGGAGGGCTTTGGGGTTTTCCCCCAAGGGGTCAAAGAGGAGGGCCTTAACCCCCGCGGCCTCCGCCCCCTTCAGGTCCGCCTCCGAGTCCCCCACGTGCACCGCCTCCTCTGGGGCCACCCCCAGGGCGGAGAGGGCCTCCTGGAAAAGGGCGGGGTCGGGCTTGGCCACCCCGGAGAGGGCGCTCACCGCCAGGTGGTGGAAGAAAGGCCTTAGGCCCACCACCTCCAGGATCTCGGGCAGGGTGGCGTCCCAGTTGGAGACCACCGCCAGCCGGTAGCCCCGTTCCCTTAGGGTTCTCAAGGTGGCCTCCGCCCCGGGGGCAAGGGGCCAGAGGCGGGGGCTCTTCCAGTTTTCCAAGAGCTCCTGGCTAATGGCCTCCGCCACCTCCTCCCCAAGCCCAAGCCCCAGGAGGAGCTTCCGATGGAACGCCCGCCACAGGAGAAGGGCCCCCTCTAGGTCCCGCGCCCTTAGGTGGTGCGCCTCGTAGAAGCGGAAGGCCTCGAGGGCCGCCTTCCGGAAATCCCCCTTGGGCTTAAGGCCTCGCTCGGCAAGGAAGGGCAGGAGCCAGAAGCGGGGGCTTGCCAGGATGAGGGTGTTGCCCACGTCAAAGAGCACCGCCCGGACCATGGCTGGTCGTGTCAAGATTTATGTGTAAGCGTCTGTGTACGGGGGGCATACCTTTCCCGAAGCATCCCTTCCAACACCTCCTGCACCTCGGCAAAACCCTT
>NZ_JBBIMD010000094.1:0-5276 GCF_037444525.1 Thermus sp.
CGCCCTTCCTCCTGGCCCTGGGGCTTGCCCTCGCCCTCTTCCTCTTTGTCCGGGCTTTTTTCCGCTTCGCTTTGAGGAGCTACACCTCTGCCAGCAGCTGAAGGGGCTTGGGCCTGCCGGAACGCAGGGCTTAGGATGGGGGTATGGAGGTCCTCTTCGTCCTCCTTCTGGCGTACCTGTTTGGTTCCGTCCCTGCAGGGGTGCTGGTGGCCCGCACCTACGGGGTGGACATCCGGAAAGTGGGTTCCGGCAACATCGGGGCCACCAACGTCCTCCGCACCTTAGGCCCGGGCCCCGCTTTCGTGGTGGCCTTCTTTGACGTGTTCAAAGGAGGCATCGCGGTGCTCATCGCCCGGGCGGTGGGGATAGAAGGTTGGCTCCTTGGGGGGGTGGCCCTGGCCGCGGTGCTGGGGCACAACTACTCCCTCTTCCTGGGGTTTAGGGGAGGCAAGGGGGTGGCCACCAGCTTTGGCACCCTGCTCGTCCTGGACCCCGTTTTGGCCCTCTGGACCTTTCCCATGGGGGTGAGCGTCATGCTCATCACCCGCTACGTGTCCGCGGGGAGCATGGCCGGGGGGGTTGCGGCTTTCGTCCTGGCCTTGGCCCTGGGCCGCCCCCTTTGGGAGGTGGCCATGGTTTTGGCCCTGGCCGCCCTCATCTTCTGGACCCACCGGGAAAACCTTAAGAGGCTCCAGGAGGGGACGGAAAGGCGCCTGGGGGAGAAGGTGGAGGTGCGGGGTGCTTGACCTTCTGGTCCTGGCCCCCCACCCCGACGACGGGGAGCTGGGTTGCGGGGGCACCCTGGCCCGGGCCAAGGCTGAGGGGCTTTCCACGGGGATCCTGGACCTCACCCGGGGGGAGATGGGCACCAAGGGCACCCCGGAGGAAAGGGCCAAGGAGGTGGAGGCCGCAAGCCGCATCTTGGGCTTAGACTTCCGGGGCAACCTGGGCCTAGCCGATGGGGGCTTAAGGGATGTGCCCGAGCAACGCTTGGCTTTGGCGGAAGCCCTGAGACGGCTTCGGCCCCGCATCGTCTTCGCCCCCCTCGAGGCCGACCGTCACCCCGACCACACCGCGGCCAGCCGCCTGGCCGTGGCCGCGGTCCACCTGGCGGCCCTCCCCAAAGCCCCCCTTGGGGGGGAACCCCACCGGGTGGAGCGGCTTTTCTTCTACCCTGGGAACCACCCCTTCACCCCAAGCTTCCTGGTGAAGATCTCCGCCTTTATAGAGCAGTGGGAGAGGGCGGTATTGGCCTACAGGAGCCAGTTTGCCGGGGAGGCGGTGAGCGAGACCGTGGGGCCTAAGGGGGTGGAGGCCCGGAAGGCCATGCGCCGCCACTGGGGCAACTACCTGGGGGTGGACTATGCCGAGCCCTTCGTGAGCCCCCTGCCCCTGCTCTACGTGCCCTGGGGCCGGGCCTAAGGGCGCCCTTGCATAAGTTTGCAAGGAGGCGGTATGCTATAGGCCTCATGGGGGGAGATGCCCTGGCTTTACCTAAGGACCTCTTGGACTTTGGCGGCTACGATCCCAAGGCCATCCAGCACCTCCTGGCCCTGGCAGAGGAGCTCAAGGCCACCCGCTACCGGGGGGAGGACCTGAAGGGCAAGACCCTGGCCCTCCTCTTTGAGAAGCCCTCCTTACGCACCCGCACCACCCTCGAGGTGGCCATGGCCCACCTGGGGGGGCACGCGGTTTACCTGGACCAGAAGCAGGTGGGCATTGGGGAGCGGGAGCCCGTAAGGGACATTGCCAAGAACCTGGAGCGCTTCGTGGACGGCATCGCCGCCCGGGTCTACGCCCACGCCACGGTGGAAGCCCTCGCCCGCTACGCCCGCATCCCCGTGGTGAACGCCCTTTCCGACCGGGCCCATCCCCTTCAGGCCTTAGCGGACCTCCTCACCCTGAAGGAGGCCTTTGGGGGACTAAGGGGCCTCGAGGTGGCCTGGGTGGGGGACGGGAACAACGTCCTAAACTCCCTCCTGGAGGTGGCCCCCCTGGTGGGCTTAAGGGTGCGGGTCGCCACCCCCAAGGGCTACGAGCCGGACCCTGAGCTCTTGAGGCGCGCTGGGGCCTTTTTCACCCACGATCCCAAGGAGGCCGTCTTTGGGGCCCACGCCCTCTACACCGATGTCTGGACCAGCATGGGCCAGGAGGCCGAGCGGGAAAAGCGCCTTAGAGACTTCCGGGGCTTCCAGGTGAACGGGGACCTCCTCGCCCTCCTCGCCCCGGAGGGGATCTTCCTCCACTGCTTGCCCGCCCACTACGGGGAGGAGACCACGGAGGAAGCGGTGTATGGGCCTAGAAGCCGGGTCTTTGACCAGGCGGAAAACCGCCTCCACACCGCCAAGGCCGCCCTCCTCGCGCTGTTAAAGTAGGGATATGGTCCGGCCTTACCGCTTTAGCCTGGAGGGGTTCTTCAAGCTCCCCCTTCCCGAAAGGGGGGTGGAGCTCCTCAGGGGGGAGCTATACCGGATGGCGCCCATTGGACCGAAGCCCGCCTACCTGTTGAACCGGCTTAACCAGCTTTTTTTGGAGCGCTTCCCCGAAGCCCTGGTTCAGCCCCAAGGGCCTTTGCGCATCCCTCCGGACACCCATCTGGAGCCTGACCTTTTACTGTTGCGGCCGGGCCCCTACGCTAAGAGGCTGCCAAGCCCGGGGGACGTCCTCCTCCTGGTGGAGATCTCCGAATCCACCCTGGACTACGACCTGGGGCGTAAGCTCCCCCTTTACGCCCAGGCGGGGATCCCTGAGGTTTGGGTGGTGGATTTGACCGGGTATCGCCTTTGGATTTTCCGTGGCCCCCAGGGGGACCATTACCGGGAACAGCTCTGGCTTAGCCCTGGGGAAGGGGTGGCCCCCCTGGCCTTCCCTGAGACCACGGTGGAGGTCCCATGGTGAAGGTGGGGATCCTGGGAGCCTCGGGGTACGGGGGGGCGGAGCTCCTCCGCCTCCTTAAGGGCCACCCCGGGGTGGAGCTGGTGGGCTTTTCCAGCCGCAAGTATGAGGGGAAGCCCCTTTCCGCCGCCTGGCCCCAGCTTTGGGATGGGCGCCTTTTCCTCCCCCAGGAAGAGGTCATCGCCCGCTCGGAGGTGGTCTTCCTGGCCCTGCCCAATGGCCTGGCCATGGGGCTTGCGCCCGAGATCCTGGGGGCGGGCAAACGGGTCATAGACCTCTCGGGGGATTTCCGCCTGCCCCCTGAGGTCTACGAGGCCTGGTACGGCATCCCCCACCAAAGCCCCGGGCTTTACCCGGAAGCGGCCTACGGCCTGCCCGAGCTCCACCGGGAGGAGCTTAGAGAGGCGGGGCTTGTGGCCAACCCCGGGTGCTACGTGACCGCCACCACCCTGGCCCTGGCCCCCCTGGCGGTGGAAGGGGCTTTGAAGGGGGCTTTTGTGGTGGGCCTAAGCGGGGTCTCGGGGGCAGGACGGGAAGGGGAGGGGACCTTCTTTGCCGAGGTGAACGAGAACCTGAAGCCCTACAAGGTGGGGGGCACCCACCGGCACATCCCCGAGATGGAGCTAAACCTAGGCCGCCTCCTAGCCCAAGGGCGCTTCCCCCGCACCCATGGGGGGAGGGTAGGGGTGCGCCTCTCCTTCACCCCCCACCTCGTCCCCATGACCCGGGGCATCCTGGTCACAGCGGAGGCGGAGGTGGAGGGGGCTTGGGACCAGGGGAGGCTGGAAGCCCTCTACCGGGACTTCTACGCGGGGGAGCCTTTTGTGCGGATAACGGAAGACCTCCCCCAGACTAAGGGCACCCTGGGCTCCAACCGGGTGGACGTGAAGCCCTTGTATGAAGCGCGCACGGGGCGGGTCCTGGTCTTTGCCGCCCTGGACAACCTGGTGAAGGGCATGGCTGGCCAGGCGGTGCAGAACCTGAACCTCATGCTGGGCTTTCCCGAGGAGACCGGCCTTCCCAAGGAGGGCTTATGGCCGTAAGGCTCCCCAGGGGCTTCCGTGCCGGGGCGGTGCGGGCGGGGATCAAGCCCTCGGGCAAGCCCGACCTGGCCCTTCTCGCCTCGGGGCTTCCCGCCGCCTGGGCCTACGCGGCCACAAAAAACCGGGCCGCCGCCCCTTCTGTCCACCGGGGCCGCCGCCTCTACGCGGCGGGCCACCCCTTGCGGGCGGTGGTGGTGAACGCGGGGAACGCCAACTGCGCCACCGGGGAAAGGGGCTATAGGGACGACGAGCGTCTGGCGGAGCTCGCCGCCTTCCGGCTTGGCCTTTCCCCGGAGGAGATCCTCACCGCTTCCACCGGGGTCATCGGGGTGCCCCTGCCGGTGGAGAAGGTGGAAGCGGCCATGCCCAAGCTGGAACTCGGCCCCTTTGCCGACCCCTTGGCCGAGGCCATCCTCACCACGGACCTGGTGGTGAAGGTGGCGGAAAGGGAGGTGGAGGGGGTGCGAATCGTGGGCGTGGCCAAGGGAAGCGGGATGATCCACCCCAACATGGCCACCATGCTGGCCTTCCTGGTCACGGACGCCCGCGTGCCCCAGGAGGTTCTCAGGGCGCACTGGCAGGGCATCGTGGACCACACCTTCAACCAGGTCACGGTGGACGGGGACACCTCCACCAACGACCTGGCCGTGGTCCTGGCCAATGGGGCCTATGGGGAGGTGCCCCTGGAGCCTCTCTTTTCGGCCCTGGAGGAGGTGGCCCGGGCGCTGGCCCGCAAGATCGCCCGGGACGGCGAGGGGGCCACCAAGCTCATGACCGTGCGCGTCCAGGGGGCGGCCACGGAGGAGGAGGCCAGGCGGGCCGCCCGGGCCGTAGCGGCAAGCCCCCTTTGGAAAAGTGCCCTCTACGGGAACGACCCCAACTGGGGCCGGATCCTGGCCGCTTTAGGCAACTCCGGGGCCCGCTTTGACCCCCTAAAGGTGGAGATCCGCCTCCAGGGCATTCCCCTCTACCGGGGTGGGGCGCTTCCCTTTGACCGGGAAGGGGCCAGCCAGGCCATGCGGGCGGAGGAGGTGGTGGTGGAGGCGGACCTGAAGGAAGGCCCCTTCCAGGCCGAGGCCTGGGGGTGCGACCTGACGGAGGGGTATGTGAAGATCAATGCGCTTTACACCACGTAAAACAGGTTGATTTTACCCCCCTTTCGGATATTCAGCTGCATACTCACGCCACCGCCCTGAGCACCTGACCGATCCCCAAGCCCGGTCGTGTAAGGAATTATGTGTAAGGGTATGTGTATGAATGGGGGTACCAACGGGAGAGGAGGTACCCCATGGATCAGGATACCCTCCAGATGATCTTGAGGGAAGCAGTGAGGGAAAC
>NZ_JBBIMD010000095.1:0-5169 GCF_037444525.1 Thermus sp.
GGGGGTTTTGTGAGAAAGATGAAGATTGGAATATACACAAGCCGTATAAGGCCATTTTTTGGGGATTTGGCCCCATGCTTAACGTACTGCAGGAGGGGCGATGAGAGGTAAAAAGCGCATATTCGCGTGCCAGATGAGGTTAAGTTGTCAAGATCCCCTGCCGGAACCCCGGCTTTGGGGGCATGTTACCAGGGTTGGACCCGGTATGTCAAGGGTCGGTAGATGGCCTTCTGAATGGGGCTCTCAGATTTTTTGGAAAAAACATTTCTGCAGCATAAGTCTGGAAGGTAAAACTTTTACTTACGCAAGTAAAAAGGAGTGTATGTTCCCCTCTCCAGCAGGGCCCCCTTCAGGCGGTCTGCCTGTACCTGGATGAGCTCGGCGTAAGGCTTGCGGAAGCCCAAGGGGTGGGTAGCCTCGGTGGCCAGGCGGTTCTCAAAAAGGGCGATGAGGCGCCTGCGGCCTTCCTCGTTTAGGTAGATGCCCCCTTCCCGGGCCTCGGCGTGCCCGGGGGAAAGCTGGCCCCGGCGGAAGGCGGAAAGGACCATTTGGTCCACCACCGGCACCCGAAACTCCTCCATGAGGTCTAGGGCCAGGGCGGGCTGTCTGCGGGCTACGGCGTGGAGGAAGCCGAGTTCAGGGTGGAGCCCCGCTACCCGTACCGCCACCAGGACCCGGCTAAGGAGGAGGGCGTACCCATAGGAAAGGGCGGCGTTCACGGGGTCTTTCGGCGGGCGGCGGGTACGGCCTTTCATGCCGTAAGGTCCGAGAAGGGTTTCCAGGGCGAAGAAGTAGAGGCGGCTTGCCAGCCCTTCCAGGCCCCGCAGGCGTTCCAGGTCGGGGATCGTTTCCAGCTCCTTCAGAGCCTCGAGGATGCCCTTCCCGGGGAGGTCGTAGCGTAAAAGGAGGCTTTCCATGGAAAGGAGTTTCCCTTGCAGAAAGGCCCGGGCCAGGGGTAGGGGAGGGGTTTGGAGCTGGGCCCTCAGGACCTCAGGGGCCGGGTCGGGGTGGGCGCCGGCGGAGCCGTGGAGGGCTCCTTCCAGGGAAAAAAAGTGCAGGGTGGCCCCCTGCCTCAGGAGGAAGGTGAGGGCAGGGGTGGAAAGCCGCACGTTGCCGAAAAGGGCCACCCCCTGCACCTGCCGGGCGGGGAAGCTGGCGATGGGGCCCGCCTCTCCTTCCAAGATGAGCCGACCCCTCTTGAGGCGTAGGGTTCCCCCCTGGTGGGCCAGGTAGAGGTGCATCAGAAGGCGGGCCAGATGGGGTGGGGCCTTAGGCGCTCGTCCAGGCCCTGGAGGAAGTCCAGAAGCTTTCGGTAGTCCTCCTCCTCCACGGGGCGGGTGCCGTGGGCCAGGATGCTCTCGTGGCGCTTTTGCAGGAGGGCTTGGAGGCGCCCCTTTTCCCCAAAGAGCCTTTGGGCCAGGGTGCCCCTCTCCTCAAAGCTCAGGTCCAGGTCAAAGGCGGTTTCCAGGAGGTCCATGAGCCCCCGGGGGCGGAGGATGCGCTCCCGTAGGCTTTCGGGAAAGCTCGGGGGCCAGGTCTTGGGGTCTTTGAGGTGGAAGCCTAGTCGGGCGAAGACGTCGGCTTCCACCGCAAGCTCCAGGGCGCGGTAGAGGCGGGCCAGGGCGTCGTCAAACCGCCCCAGGCGGGCCCGACGCTCGGCGTTGGCCAGGAGGTCCTGGAGGAGGGGGAAGGTGGGCCCTTGGGCGCCCACGATGGCCTCGAGGTGGGGGAAGGCCTCCTCCAAGGTCCTTAGGACCCGCACCTTGGACCCGTGTCCCCAGGCCTCGGCCACCGCCAGGGCCACAGGGAGGTGGGCCCTGAGCCTCTCCAGGGCCTCCCGGTGCCGGAAGCGGTCCCAGAGGTAAAGGCCTTCCGTGACCCCGTGGAGGGCGGTGTAGAAGCGCCTTTCCGAGGGGGAAAGCTCCCGGGAGAGGAGGGCCTGGAGGTGCTGCAGGGCCCCCGGAAGGTTCAGGGCGTTGAAGCTCCGCACGAAGCCCTCCCACTCCCTTAGGCCGAAGCGGGCCGTGGGGTCTTCCAGAAGCCGCACCGCCTCCTTCCCGGGGAGGACCCGGCCTGTCTCCGGGTCCCGCGCCTCCCCCCCCACGTAGCTGAAGACCACCCCCCGGCCGGTGAGGGCCAGGACCAACCCCGCGGCCATGGGCTTGGTCCCCCCGGTGAGGTCGGCCACGATGGCCTGGGCCTCCCATTCCAGGGCCTTCTTCAGGGCCTCCTGGGCCTTGCGGTGGGCCTCGAGGAGGCTCTCCTCGTCCTCCAGGAGGAGGGTGTGGTGGCGGAAGCTCCCCCCGTAGTCCCGCACCAGCTCCGCGGCCACGGGGTGGGTTTGTTGGCTGGCTAGGAAGACCACCCCGTCCGGGGTGTGGTGGGCCAGGGCGGCCTCGAGGGGGGCCCGGGTGGTGCCCACGGTGAGGATGAGGACCTTCATGGCCCCATTATGGCTGGGGCCAACCTACCAGAGGCGGCGTTGGGGAAGGAGGAGCGCCCTTAGGCGGAAGCGCCGTTTGGGGATGGGTGTGGGGGCTTTCCCAGGGGGTCGGGTGAAGGGGGCACGGGCGTAGGCCGGGGCGATGGGCTCGGGTTCAGGGGCAGGTGGGGGTGGGGCCTGCTTCAGGAAGGCGTAGCGCGCCTCTGCTTCCTCCCGCCCGTAGAAGCCCTTAAGCTCCAGGTGCCGGAGGAGGCGAGCGAGGAGGAGAGGGCCTTCCTTCAGGGTCCAAAGGGGCACCTCCGCCCGCCCGTGGATGACCCGGTTGCGGGCCTCGAGGAGCCGGTAAAGCCCTTCCTCCACCTGGGGTTCCCTCATGCCCTGGAGGAAGTCCTGGACAGGCTCGGAGTTGAGTTTCTGGCCCAAGGTCCCGTCCTTAGGGGCCCCAGCCCGCTCCAGGGCCTCCTCCAAAAGCTGGACCAGGCGTATGAAGTCGCCTAGGGGGTCGCCGGTGCGCTGCCAGATCATAGGAAAGGACAGGTGCGAGGGCTCACGCCGTAGCCCACCAGCTTGCCGCCGGAGGCCGTTATGAGCTCTTCCCAAAAGAGGCGGATGCTTCCCGTGAGGCGGGAGTTGGCGTTTTGGTCGTTGCCTGCAGTGAGCCCGGCGAAGCAGACCTCCTGGTCCCTGAGGCTGGGTAGCCCCAGCCTTCCCATCACCTTTTCCAGAAGGCTAGCCCTAACCTCTGGCCGCTCCAGCCTGAGGCGGTAATCGTAGAGGTTCATGAGCTCCGATTGCTCAAATCCGTGGGCCAGGACCAGGATACGTCCCGGTCCCCTGGCCCGCTCCCCTGCAGCCTTTAGGGCCCCGATGATCTCCGTACCCCGGCGGCACTCCGCCGCCGCTTGGGCTCGGAGCCGGTCAAAGGCGGCCAGGGCCTCCTTCTTGAGCTCCTGTAGCCTCTTCTCCACGGCGAAGCGGTTGGACTGCATGGGGTCCGGGGTCTCCAGGACGCGCACGGGGGCAGTGTAGGCCCGGCCGGTGATGGCCGCCAGAATGAGCTTGACGCGGACGTTGAGGAGCCTTTCGCCGAGGAGGCTGGGAAAGACCTCCTGGTCCAGCATCCTTCGGTAGGTGGCCTGGACCCCCCGCGGAGCACTGCACCCCAGGGCCACCAGAATCTGGTAGGTCTCCGCCTTGCTTTGGAAAAGGGGCAGGTTAAGGAGCAGGCCGGAAAGGATCAGGGCCTTCACGGTTCACCTCGTCCTCCAAGGCCAGGGGCCTGAGGGGGGGCGCCTCCAAGGGAGGGGTGTAGCCCACGAACTCCGGTGCAGGGTCCCACTGGGGCCAGGCCCGGGCGAAGCCCCGCCAGTAGGCGGCCACCTCCTCCCGGTAGTGGGCGTGGAGGAAGGCCATCTGGCGCTCGGTGCGGTGCTGGAGGGCCTGAAGGCGGCGCTTCAGGAGGCGTTCCCGGCGTAGGAGGTCGTGGTAGCGGCGTAGGAGGGTTTCATGCTCCGTGGGGCTTTTGTAGCCCAGGACGAAGGTGAAGGCCACCAGGGCAATGCCCAGGATGAGGAGCACGGGCAGGGCGTACTGGGTGGGTAGGCTGAGATGGAGGATTTCCACTTGTTGAGCGGTGAAGGCCGCCCGCAGGAAGGCGAAGCCCCCTGCCAGGAATAGGGGGATCAGGAGGAGGGGCACTGCCAGGACCAGGTTTTGCTTGCGGAACTGGTTGCCCGCCTCGTGCCCCATCCAGAACATGGCCACCGTGGCCACGAAGGCCACCACCCAGGCCTCGGCCTGGGTCAGGCCCAAGGCGTCCATGGCCAGCTTGTTGTAGGTCATCTCTGCCCAGAAGACCAGAAGGAGGAGGGCCGAACGCCCGGCCCAGGCCCCGATGTGGGCGAAGGCCTCCGGGGTGGGTTCCATGCCCCCCACCACCCTCTCCAGAGTCTGACGGCTGTGCTGCACCCTTTCCAGCTGGGCTTCCAGGCGCTCCCTCCGCCGCTCGTACCGGTGCTTGATGGTCTCCAGGGTCCGGGCAAAGCGCTCTTTGAGCTCGTTGGGGAAGGGGTTGGGGGTGAGGTAGGCCAGGGAAGCGTGCTTCCGGGAAAGCCCTTTGCCTTCCCGCTTGCCAATCCAGTAGGCGCGCATGTTCCTAAAGGTTAGCCACGGGTTCACCGTCCACCTCCAGGGGCCAGAGTTCCTTAAGCCGGGCCTCCCTGGCTCCCAGTCTAGCGCCTCTGCCCCGGGCCTCCAGATAGAGTCGGGTGCGTCGTTCGGAGAGCTTTTCCGAAATGGCCTTGAGTTCTGCCTCCACCTGGGCGATGCGAAGCCGTTCCCGTTCCAGGGCCGGGGCCAGGACGGGAGGGGGGTATCGCCCCTCCTGGGCCAGGGCCTCCAGGTGGGCCAGGGTCTTGCGGAACTCCTCCAAGCCTTTCTCCAGGGCCTGGCGGCGGGGGAGGAGCCTGGCCTCGAGGCGCTGGAGCTTGGCCTCTACCTGGGCCTTGAGGAGGAGGAGCCGCCTTTCTAGCTCGGCCTCCTCGAGGGGCTTCCTTTCAGCGAACGGCCACATACAGCTTTGGATTTTAGCAGAGGTAGGGGTCGTGTCAAGATTTATGTGTAAGCGTCTGTGTACGGGGGGCATACCTTTCCCGAAGCATCCCTTCCAACACCTCCTGCACCTCGGCAAAACCCTTCAACCTCCGCTCCGCCCACCTCCCTTCCTG
>NZ_JBBIMD010000096.1:0-4506 GCF_037444525.1 Thermus sp.
CACCGCCAGGATGTCCTGGGCCCTGGGGTCTTGCAGGGGGGAGAGGCGCGCCCTTAGGAGGGCCACATCTTTGCGCCTTTCCTCCACAGCCTCAGGCCCCACCTCCGCCAAGAGCCTTTCCAAGAGCTCTGCCCCCAAAACCTCCCGGAACTCAGGGAGAAGGCGCCTGGCGTACTCCGCCTTCTTGTCCAGGGCCAGGCGCATGCCGAGGCCAAACTCCGCGTTGTCCTCAAAGAGGGAGTTGGCCCAGGCAGGCCCCCGCCCCTCCGCGTTCTTGGCCCAGGGGGTAGTGGGCAGGTTGCCCCCGTAGATGGAGCTGCACCCCGTGGCGTTGGCCACGATGAGGCGGTCGCCGAAGAGCTGGGAGAGAAGCTTCAAGTACGGGGTTTCTCCGCACCCCGCGCAGGCCCCCGGGAACTCAAAAAGGGGAAGGAGGAGCTGGACATCCTTCACCGTGTGGAGCTTCAAGGCCTCCCTTGGGGTTTCCGGGAGGCTTAAGAAGAAGTCCCAGTGCCGGTTCATCTCCTCCCGCACCTGAAGCCTTGGGGCCATGTTCAAGGCCTTACGGCTGGGGTTGGTCTTGTCCTTGGCCGGACAGACCTCCACGCAGAGGCTGCAGCCGGTGCAGTCGTCGGGGGAGATGGCCAGGGTGTAGGCCCCGGAAAGCTCCCGCCACATGGCCTTCCGGTGGCGGAAGCCTTCGGGGGCCCCTTGGAGGGCCTCCTCCGGCACCACCTTGGCCCGCATGACGCTGTGGGGGCAGACCAGCACGCACTTCCCGCACTGGACGCAGACCGTTTCGTCCCAGGTGGGCACGTACTCGGCGATCCCCCGCTTCTCGTAACGGGCGGTGCCCGTGGGGAAGGTGCCGTCCGGAGGGAAGGCGGAGACGGGAAGCCGGTCCCCAAGCCCCAGGGCGATGGGCCCCAGGACCTCCTGCACGAAGGGAGGCGCCTCCCCCACCATGGGGGGGAGAAGGTCTTGGCTCGAGGTCACCCGCCCAGGGATGGGGAGGGGCTCCACCCGCTCAAACCCTAGGTCCACCGCCCGGAAGTTCTTCTCCAGGACGCTCCTGCTCCGCTTGCCGTAGCTCTTCTCAATGCCCCGCTTGATGCGGGCCTTGGCCTCCTCCTCGGGGAGGACCCCCGAGAGCTTGAAGAAGGCCGCCTGCATGAGGGTGTTGATGCGCCCCGGGAGGCCCACCTGCCGGGCCAGCTCATAGGCGTTGATGACGTAGACCTTGAGCTTCTTTTTCAAAATGGCCTCCTGCACGGGCCGGGGCAACCGGTCCCAGACCTCCTCCTTGGGGTAAGGGGCGTTAAGGAGGAGGGTGGCTCCTTCCTCGGCCACCTCCAGCATGGGCACCCGCTCCAGGAAGCTCCAATGATGGATGGCCACGAAGTTGGCCTTTCGGATGAGGTAGGGCTTTTCCAGGAGCCGGGGACCGAAGCGCAGGTGGCTCACCGTGCGGGAGCCGGATTTCTTGGAATCGTAGACGAAGTAACCCTGGGCGTAGAGGGGGGTTTCCTCCCCGATGATCTTGATGGTGTTCTTGTTGGCGGACACGGTGCCGTCGGAACCCAGGGCGAAGAAGACCGCCCGCACGGACTCGGGGTCCTCAAAGTCCACCTCCGGGTAGGAAAGGCTAAGACCGGTGACATCGTCCTCTACCCCCACGGTGAAGCCGTGACGGGGCTTTTCCTGGGCTAGCTCCTCGTAGACCCCAAGGGCCATGGCAGGGGTAAACTCCTTGGAGGAAAGCCCGTACCGCCCCCCCACCAAAAGGGCCGGCCGCCCCCCTAGGGCCAAGGCCGCGGCCACGTCCTGGAAGAGGGGCTCCCCCAAAGCCCCAGGCTCCTTGCCACGGTCCAGGACGGCGATGCGGCTTGCGCTCTTGGGCAGAACCTCGAGGAAGGCCTCGAGGCCGAAGGGTCGGTAGAGCCGCACCCGCACCATCCCCACCCGCTCCCCCCGCCTGAGGAGGTACTCCAGGGCCTCCTCCACCGCCAGGCTTCCCGAGCCCATGACCACCACCACCCGCTCCGCCTCTGGGTGGCCCAGGTACTGGTAGGGCTGGTAGCGCCGGCCCGTGATCGCCGCGAAGGCCTCCATGACCTCCGCCACCACCTTGGGAGCCCGGAGGTAATAGGGGTTGCTGGCCTCGCGGTTTTGGAAGAAGTGGTCGGGGTTCTGCGCGCTGCCCCGAAGGACAGGGGCCTCGGGGGTTAGGGCCCGCGCCCGGAAGGCCTTTAGAGCCTCAAAAGAGAAGAGGGCTTTGAGTTCTCGGTCGGAAAGGGGGGTGATCTTCTGCACCTCGTGGGAGGTACGGAACCCGTCCATGGCGTGGAGGAAGGGGAGGCTGGCCTTTAGGGCCGAGACATGGGCGATGGCCGCCAGGTCCTGGGCCGCCTGCACCGATTCGGAAACCAGAATCCCAAACCCCGTGGATCGGACCGCGTAGAGGTCCTGGTGGTCGCCGAAGATAGAAAGGGCGTGGGTGGCCAGGGCACGGGCGGCCACATGGATGACCCCGGGGAGGAGCTGGCCCGCCACCTTGTACATGTCGGGGATCATAAGGAGGAGGCCCTGGCTGGCGGTGAAGGTGGTGGCCAGGGCACCCTCCTGCAAGGCCCCGTGCAGGGCGCCCGCCGCCCCGCCTTCGGACTGCATCTCCACCACCCGGGGCACGCTCCCCAGGAGGTTGGGCAGGCCCTGGGCCGCCCACTCGTCGGAAAGCTCCGCCATGGGGCTGGAGGGGGTGATGGGGTAGATGGCGATGACCTCGGAAAGACGGTAGGCTACCCGGGCCACCGCCTCGTTGCCGTCCACGGTGATGGGACGCATGGTGTCACCTCTCCCCTACCCTATACCTCCCCGTGGGGGAGAAATGTCCCATACTGGAAGCATGCGCCCTTACCTCCGCTACGGCCTCGCAGGGGGGCTTCTCCTCTTGGCCCTCCTCCTGCCCGAGCTGCGCCCGCCTCTTCTCCTCCTTTCCGGCCTCGTCCTCCTCCTCTTCCGCCCTGCCGCCTGCCCCCTTGACGCCCGGGAGGGAAAGGAAAAGACTTGAGGGCGTGCGCACTTTTGAGGAGAACCTAGAGCGGCTTGCGGAGCTGGGCATCCTGGTGGGGCTTAACCTACAGCCCCACCAGGAGATCATCGCCACCGCCCCCCTCGAGGCGGTGGACTTCGTCCGTCTTCTGGCCAAGAAGGCTTACGAGGCGGGGGCGAGTCTCTTCACCGTCCTCTATAGCGACAATGTCCTGGCCCGGGAGCGGCTTTCCCGGGTAGCCCCTGAGGACCTGGACCGGGCCCCCGGCTGGCTCTACGAGGGCATGGGCCGGGCCTTCCGGGAAGGGGCAGCGCGGCTTGCGGTTTCCGGGAACGACCCTAAGGCCCTTTCAGGCCTGGACCCGGAGCGCATCGGCCGGGCGCAAAGGGCCCAGGCCCAAGCCTACGAGCCCGCCCTCAAGGCCATCACCGAGTTCGCCACCAACTGGACCATCGTCCCCTTCGCCCACCCGGGCTGGGCGGGGATGGTCTTCCCCAACCTCCCCGAGAAGGAAGCGGTGGAAAGGCTCTGGTGGGCCATCTTCCAGGCCACCCGTGTCCTGGAGGAGGACCCCGTGGCGGCCTGGCAGGCGCACAACCGCCGCCTCCACGAGAAGGTGGCCTACCTGAACGCCCGCCGCTTCCACGCCCTCCACTTCCAAGGCCCGGGCACCGACCTCACCGTGGGCCTAGCGGAGGGCCACCTCTGGCAGGGCGGGGCTACCCAGGCGCAAAACGGGGTGGTCTGCAACCCCAACCTGCCCACGGAGGAGGTCTTCACCGCCCCCCACCGGGAGCGGGTGGAAGGGGTGGTGCGCGCAAGCCGCCCCCTGGCCTTAGGGGGGGAACTGGTGGAGGGCATCTGGGCCCGCTTCCAAAACGGGGTGGCGGTGGAGGTGGGGGCCGAAACGAACGCGGAGCTCCTTCTCAAGGCCCTGGAGACGGACGAGGGGGCAAGGCGCCTGGGCGAGGTGGCCCTGGTGCCCGCAGACAACCCCATCGCCAAGACAGGCCTCATCTTCTTTGACACCCTCTTTGACGAGAACGCCGCAAGCCACTTGGCCTTCGGCCAAGCCTATGCGGAGAACCTGGAGGGCCACCCCACGGGGGAAGAGCTCCTAAGGCGCGGGGCCAACCGAAGCCTCATCCACATTGACTGGATGATCGGCTCGGAGGAGGTGGACGTGGACGGGCTCTACGAGGACGGCACCCGCGTTCCCCTCATGCGCAAGGGGGTGTGGGTGGTCTAGGGGCCTTACTGTAGGGGCGTCTTGAACTGCAGGCCCGTCTATACCTGGTCCCTATCCAAGGGACCAGGCGCTTCTTTCTTAGAAGTCATCTTAAGAGCCCCTCAAGCTGCAATTGGGCATAGGCCCCAAAAAGGACCGCTCCCCGAAGAGACTGCCGGATCAGCCCCCCACCGCCATCCAGGTGGCCCTAGCTAAGCGCCTCGGC
>NZ_JBBIMD010000097.1:0-4158 GCF_037444525.1 Thermus sp.
GAGCAGGGCCTGCAGAACCTGGGTTACCGTTTCCCTCACTGCTTCCCTCAAGATCATCTGGAGGGTATCCTGATCCATGGGGTACCTCCTCTCCCGTTGGTACCCCCATTCATACACATACCCTTACACATAATTCCTTACACGACCCGTAAAACAAAGGGAGGTCGTATGCGCAAATGGGCTATCCTTTTAGGGTTTTTCCTCATTGGCAGCCTGCCAGAATGTAGTAAAGACCCCGGAGACCCTTAAGCCCCTAGCCAGCGAGGGAAGCACCTACATCGCCCTCCTCAAGCCCGGGGCGGCAGCCGAGGCCTTGGCCCGGGACCACGGGCTTGCGCTGGCCGCGGAGGACCGGCTGGAGGCCCTGGGCATGGTGATTTTAAGAAACATCCCCCCAGGCCTGGCCCAGCGGCTAGCCCAGGACCCCCGTTTGCAAAGCCTCACCCCCGACCGGCCCGTCCAGGCCTACGCCCAAACCGTTCCCTGGGGGGTGGAGCGCATCGGAGCCCCCACCACCCAGGCCAAGGGAGGGAACGTGTCTGTATACGTGCTGGACACAGGGATTAAGGTGGGGCACAAGGATCTGACCAACCTCAAGGGGGGCTACGCGGTGGTAAAGTGCCGGGGGCGGTGCAAGGCGGTTTACGATGACGACAACGGCCACGGCACCCACGTGGCGGGCACCATCGCTGCGGTGAACAACACCGTGGGGGTCTTGGGCGTAGCCCCCGCAGCGGAGCTTTACGCGGTAAAGGTGCTCTCGGGCTCGGGATCGGGAAGCATCAGCGGGATCATCCAGGGCCTCAACTGGGTTATCACCCACAACAACGGGGGTAAGCCCAAGGTGGTGAACATGAGCCTAGGGGGCCCCGGAACCGATGATCAAGACGGACAGTACTGCCCCAGTGTCCGCTCCCAGGACGCTTTTCACAACGCCATCCAAAAAGCGGTGTGCGACTACGCCATTACCGTGGTGGTGGCCGCGGGCAACGACGGAGACAACGCTGCCAACCATACCCCCGCGGCCTACGACGAGGTGGTCACCGTGAGCGCCACCAACAGCCAAGACGACTGGCCCTCCTGGTCCAACTACGGCCCCGATGTGGACCTGGCCGCTCCAGGGGTAAGCATCCTTTCCACCTGGAATACCTCCACCACGGCCTACAACACCATCAGCGGCACCTCTATGGCCACGCCCCACGTGGCCGGAGCCGCGGCCCTGGTTCTCTCCCGCTACCCAACCTATACCCCGGGGCAGGTGAAGGCCGTCCTCTTGCAAAACGCCGAAAGCACAGCGAGCTGGACCAACACCTCGGGCCACCCCCGCCCAGAGCCCTTCCTAAACGTTAGAGGGTTCTAAACGGGCTTGGGGTTCCGCCGGGGATTCCTCGGCGGAACCTTTTTAGCACACAGCGAAGCAAAAGTTCCCTCAGGGCGCTTAGCCCACCCGCTCCACCCGAAGGAGGTTGGTGGTCCCCCGCACCCCAAAGGGCACCCCCGCGGCGATGACCACCCGGTCCCCGATCTGGGCCAGGCCCTCCTCCTTCACCGCCTTGAGGGCGATCTGCACCATATCGTCCGTGTCCTTGGGGTCCGGAGCTAGGCGGGGGAAGACTCCCCAAACCAGGGCCAGCTGGTGGACCACCTCGTGGTTCGGGGTGAGGGCCAGGATGGGCACCTGGGGCCGGGTGCGGGCGATGCGCCGGGCGGAACTCCCGGTGGCGGTGAAGACCACGATGGCCTTCGCCCCCACCGCCTCCGCCACGTCGTCCGCCGCCTGGGCGATGGCGTCTTGGGTGGTGGGGGTGGGGTGGGGCCTTAGGACGTTGAGCTTCTGGAGGAACTCCGGGGAGGCCTCCACCGCCCAGGCGATGCGGGCCATCATGGCCACCGCCTCCACCGGGTAGGCCCCGGAGGCGGTCTCCGCGGAGAGCATCACCGCGTCCGTGCCGTCAAAGATGGCGTTGGCCACGTCCGAGGCCTCGGCCCGGGTGGGGCTTGGGCTTCCCACCATGGACTCCAGCATCTGGGTGGCGGTGATCACCGGCTTCCCCGCGGCGATGGCCCGGAGGATGAGGCGCTTTTGCACGATGGGGACCTCTTCTAAGGGCATCTCCACCCCCAGGTCCCCCCGGGCCACCATGATCCCGTCCGCCTCCTCCAGGATCTCCTCAAAGCGGGCCACGGCGGAGGGCTTTTCTATCTTGGCCATGAGCTTGGCGGAGGAGCCATGACGGGCCAGGTAGTGGCGGGCGAGGAGGAGGTCATCCCGGCTGCGCACGAAGGAGACCGCCACCCAGTCCACCCCGATCTCCGCCCCCAGGGCCAGGTCCTGGATGTCCTTCTCGGAAAGCGCGGGGATGGAGAGGTCGGCCCCAGGGATGTTGATCCCCTTGTGGTCGGAGAGGACCCCCCCCACCTCCACCCGGGTGTGGATCTCTGGCCCTTGAACCGCTTCCACCACCAAGCGGAGCCGGCCGTCGTCCAAAAGGAGGACCTGCCCCGGGCGCACGTCCTCAGGGAGGCCCCTGTAGCTCACGGAAACGCCCTCCTCGTCCCCCTCCCGGGGCTCGGCGGTGAGGAGGAAGCGCTGCCCCGGCCTAAGCTCCACCCGCCCCCCCCTAAAGCGCCCCACCCGGATCTTGGGCC
The DNA here is from genome assembly GCF_037444525.1 of Thermus sp. GTDB lineage: Bacteria > Deinococcota > Deinococci > Deinococcales > Thermaceae > Thermus. The sequence continues at coordinate 2,650 of NZ_JBBIMD010000097.1, forward strand.
CCTGGAGGTCCTGAAGGAGGGCGAGGGGCCGGCCCAAGGCCTGGGCCACAGCCCGTACCAGGGCAGCCCGGGCCCGGTGGTCCTCGGGGGTGCCGTGGCTGAAGTTCAGGCGGAAGACGTCCGCTCCTGCCTCCGCCAGGGCCCGGATGGCCTCCCCCGTGGAGGTGGCGGGGCCCAAGGTGGCCACGATCTTGGTGCGCTTAAAAAGCCCCATAGCCCAGGTAGCGCGCCGAAGGCCCCAGCGCCTCCTCAATGCGGAGGAGCTGGTTGTACTTGGCAAGCCGGTCGGAGCGGGAAAGGGAGCCTGTCTTGATCTGGCCCGCGTTCACCGCCACCGCGAGGTCGGCGATGAAGGGGTCTTCCGTCTCGCCGGAGCGGTGGCTCACCACCGCCCGGTAGCCCGCCCGCTGGGCCAGGCGGATGGCCTCCAGGGTCTCGGAGAGGGTGCCGATCTGGTTCACCTTGACCAGGATGGCGTTGGCCACCCCCCGCTCAATCCCCTCCTTGAGCCGTGCCGGGTTGGTGACGAAGAGGTCGTCCCCCACCAGCTGGATCCTCCCCCCAAGCCGCTCGGTGAGGAGGCGCCAGCCCTCCCAATCGTCCTCCGCCAGGCCGTCCTCCAGGGAAACGATGGGGTAGTGCTCCGCCCAGGAGGCCCAAAGCTCCACCATCTCCTCCCCGGAGAGGGCCTTGCCTTCCCCTTCCAGGTGGTAGCGGCCCTCGCGGAAAAGCTCGCTGGCCGCCGCGTCTAGGGCCAGGCTCACCTCCTTCCCCGGGGTGTAGCCCGCCCGCTCAATGGCAAGGAGGAGGAGCTCTATGGCTTCCTCGTTGGCCTTGAGCTCCGGGGCAAACCCCCCCTCGTCCCCCACGTTGGTGCTGTAGCCCTTTTCCTTCAGGACGCCCTTCAGGGTGTGGAAGACCTCAGCCCCGATTTGGAGGGCCTCGGAGAAGCGCCCGGCCCCCGCGGGCACGATCATGAACTCCTGGAAGTCCAAGCGGTTGTCCGCGTGCTTGCCCCCATTCAGGACGTTCATGAGGGGGACGGGCAGGACCACCCCCTGGACCCCGCCCAAGTAGCGGTAAAGGGGGAGGCCCAAGGCCTCCGCCGCCGCCCGGGCCGTGGCCAGGGAGACGGAGAGGATGGCGTTGGCCCCTAGGTTGGCCTTGTTGGGGGTGCCGTCCAGCTCCAGCATGGCCCGGTCCACCCCCTCCTGGTCCAGGGCGTCCCGGCCGATGAGCTCGGGGGCAATGCGCTCGTTTACCGCGGCCACCGCCCGGCTTACCCCCTTGCCCAGGTAGCGCCGCCCCCCGTCCCGTAGCTCCAAGGCCTCGTGGGTTCCGGTGGAGGCCCCAGAGGGAACCATGGCCCGGCCCCGCACCCCCCCCTCCAGCTCCACCTCGGCCTCGAGGGTGGGAAAGCCCCGGGAGTCCAGCACCTCGCGCGCGCGTACACCCACGATGGTGGTCATGCCAGCACCTCTCCCTACGAGCTTACACCCTCAAGGGGGC
>NZ_JBBIMD010000098.1:0-4140 GCF_037444525.1 Thermus sp.
CCTAAATGCCCGGTCGGACGCCCCCGACCCGGCAAAAACCCAAGGCCCCGTGGTGTAGTTGGTTAACACACCCGCCTGTCACGTGGGAGATCGCGGGTTCGAGTCCCGTCGGGGCCGCCACGCCGAGGTAGCTCAGTTGGTAGAGCATGCGACTGAAAATCGCAGTGTCGGCGGTTCGATTCCGCCCCTCGGCACCAAAAGCCCCCCTTTTTGGGGGGCTTTGGCTTTCTCCGGGGTTTTCTGCTAAACTCCCCCTTGGGGGGTGAAAGCCAGGAAGAAAGGGCAAAAGCCTCTGGGGGCGCATTCAAGGGTGCATTTGGGCGGCAGATTCTCGGCATAGATTGGGCCCATGTATTCGCAGAGGATGTTCAACCAAGTGTATTGGGGACCTCGAGGGGAAGCCCTATTCCCCCTGGGTTTTCTTATTTCCCTTTAAGATTCCCGCCCACAACCAAGCACGGCTTACCCCCCATCCCAGCTGGCGCAGGGCGTGCTAGGCTGGGAGCATATATTCTCCCTTGTCCAAAATATCGTGTGGGGAATGGCAGTTTTCACCATGCCGATACTTATTTCTCCCCTCTTGACAGTATTGACAGACCTCCCTAAAGTAAAAGGCAAGCAAACGGGGACGAACCCCCGGATGCAGGAAAAAGAGGGATGAAGATGAAGAAGCTGATCGCGTGTGTTGGTTCTTCTCGGCAGCTTGATCGCTCTTGGGCTTGCGGCTGGGGCTTCTGTGCACTGGGAGTAAAGCAAAAAGGCCAGGAACCTGGCCTTTTTTCTTTTGCCCCATAGGGGCCCCTATTTTGTGCTAGGCTTTGGTTAGGATGACCCCTAACCCGAGTAATCCGGAGGTATCCCCCTTTAAGCTACATTATTTCATCATTGGGGTTTTCTTGGGCTTTCTTTTTGTTGAGGGCTGCCTCATTTTTAGCTTCCGGAACGAACCCCTCAGATACGCCCTCTGGGAAATCCTCTTTTGGGGGCTACTGCTTTACTGGAGCGTCCGGGTTAGAATACACCTCCCCTTTCAAGCCAGCATGAGTCAACTTTTCGTTTTTGCTTTAGCAATGTTTGTGCTCTTTCCCTTGTGGATAGTACCCATTCTTGTTGTGCTCTTTCAAGGGGGTGGTAACAAGTGGTACAAACAACTATTTAATCGTTCTCAAGATGCCCTAGCCTCGGCGGTGGCAGGCCTGGTTTGGCATTTTTTCACCCAAAACCCCCTCTACCTTGGCCAATGAAACCTAAGCGCTGGGGTCAGCATAACTTTAGCTGCTTTGGCTTTTTTCGCTATCAACACCTCGTTGGTCACCACGGCCATCCACCTTGACTCGGGCACCCCGTGGAAGGAAGTCTGGCGCAAAAACATCAAATGGCTTGCCCTTAGCTATCTTCTCCTCTCCCCCCTCGCCCTCCTCCTCGCCCGGGCCTACGAAATCCCCCTCATCGGCAACTGGGGGGGTGGACGGTCCTCCTCTTTTTGGTGCCCCTCTACTACAGCCGCTACTATTGGGACGAGAAGGTGCGCCTGGAGCAGGCCTTTGACACCACCTTGGAAGTCCTCATGAACGCCCTGGAGGCCAAGGAGAAGCAAACCCGCATGCACTCCGAGCGCGTGGCCGACATCGCCCGCGACCTGGCCAAAGCCCTCTACAACGACGAGGCCAAGACCCAGGAGACCTACCGGGCGGCCAAGCTGCACGATATCGGCAAGATCGCCATCCCCGAGGCGGTCCTTCTCAAACCGGGTGTGCTCACCCAAGACGAGCTGGAACTCATCCGAAGCCACCCCAAGAAAGGGGCCGAGCTCCTTTCCCCCGCCAAGAAGGTGGCCTTTGACCAGCTCGTGTACAACGTCATCCTCTACCACCACGAACGCTGGGACGGCCGGGGCTACCCCGAGGGCCTTGCGGGACAGGATATCCCCGAGGAAGCTCGCATCGTGGGCCTGGCGGACGCCTACGAGGCCATGACCGCAGGCCGCCCCTACCGGGAAGCCAAGTCCCCGGAGGAAGCCCTAAAGGAGGTGCAGGAACTCTCAGGAATCCAGTTTGACCCTAAGCTGGCCCGGCTCTTTACCACGCTCTGGCACCAAAACCCCATCTGGCGCGACCGCGAGGCCTACCTGGCCGCAAAGGAGGGATCGGTATCACCCTCTACCTTGCCGCAGCTCTCTTTGGAATCGTCCTCGCCATCGTCCTCGGAGCCCAGCCCAAGGACCTCGGAGAGCTAAACCTCCGGGCTCCCTGGGCCTTCCTCCTGGCCGCCTTGGCCGAGGGGGGATTGGCCTACGGCACCTACCGGGGCCTTTCCGCCCCGGAGTGGGCGGGGCCTTTGGCCAAAGCCCTGGTCCTCCTTCTCGTGGGCTATGGGCTTTACCAAAACCGGCATCTGAAAAGCCTCTACCTGGTTCTCCTGGGCCTTGCCCTGAACGCCCTGGTCATCTTCGCCAATGGGGGCCATATGCCAGTAAGCGTCCAGGCCTTAGAAAGGGCGGGGGTGGAGGGGTGGGAGGAGATCCTGAAGGAGCGAAAAGACGCGGTGCACACCCTCCTGGACGATTCCACCCGCCTCCCCTTTCTAGGGGACACCATAGCCCTGCCCCCCCTGCGCAAGGCCGTGAGCCCGGGGGACCTCTTCATTCTCTTAGGCCTCATGGGGGTGGTGGTGGAGGGGGCCCTTGGCCCTTTAGGGCCAAGGCCTAGCCCCTTCCGCCTGGGGCTGGCCCTGAGCCTCCTCCTCCTCGCTGCTCTTTGGGCCTTGGGTTTGGTGTAGTGTATAGTTCGCTGAGGGGTATGCGCCCCGTCAAGGAGGCCAGTTCATGGGGTACCGCATCTGCTTAATAGAAGGCGACGGCATCGGCCATGAGGTGATCCCGGCGGCCCGGGCCGTGCTGGAGGCCACCGGGCTCCCCCTGGAGTTCGTGGAGGGGGAGGCGGGCTGGGAAACCTTTGAGCGAAGAGGAACCTCCGTCCCCGAGGAGACGGTGGAAAAGATCCTCTCCTGCCACGCCACCCTCTTCGGGGCCGCCACCAGCCCCACCCGCAAGGTGCCAGGGTTTTTCGGGGCCATTCGCTACCTGAGGCGTAGGCTGGACCTCTACGCCAACGTTCGCCCGGCCAAAAGCCGCCCCATCCCCGGAAGCCGGCCTGGGGTGGACCTGGTCATCGTGCGGGAGAACACGGAAGGGCTTTACGTGGAGCAGGAGCGCCGCTACCTGGACGTGGCCATCGCAGACGCGGTCATCTCCAAAAAAGCCAGCGAGCGGATCGGTCGGGTGGCCTTGAAGATCGCCGAAAGTCGGCCCCGCAAAACCCTCCACATCGCCCACAAGGCCAACGTCCTCCCCCTCACCCAGGGGCTTTTCCTAGACACGGTGCGGGAGGTGGCCAAGGACTTCCCTCTGGTCAACGTCCAGGACATCATCGTGGACAACTGCGCCATGCAACTCGTCATGCGCCCGGAGCGCTTTGACGTGATCGTCACCACCAATCTCCTGGGGGATATCCTCTCCGACCTCACCGCGGGGCTTGTGGGAGGCCTGGGCCTGGCCCCTTCCGCCAACATCGGGGACACCACCGCGGTCTTTGAGCCCGTGCACGGCTCCGCCCCAGACATCGCGGGGAAGGGCATCGCCAACCCTACGGCCACCATCCTCTCCGCGGCCATGATGCTGGACTACCTGGGGGAAAAGGAGACGGCCCGCAAGGTGGAGCGGGCGGTGGACCTGGCCCTGGAAGAAGGCCCCCGCACCCCCGACCTGGGAGGAAACGCCACCACCCAGGCCTTCACGGAGGCGGTCATCCGGGCGCTAGGGCAGGTGTAAGGCAAGGGGCGTCCACAAAACCCCAGGGGGTTTCCTGGGGGCTTTGTGGTATATTGGCCCCATGCAGGGGCCAACCCGGAGGGCATGGCCACAAGGAAGACCGCCCTTGTTGGGCCCTTGTGAGGGTGTTCGCGCTATGCTATTTGCCAAAAGGGTGTGAGGTTGGTCGTGTAAGGAATTATGTGTAAGGGTATGTGTATGAATGGGGGTACCAACGGGAGAGGAGGTACCCCATGGATCAGGATACCCTCCAGATGATCTTGAGGGAAGCAGTGAGGGAAACGGTAACCCAGGTTCTGCAGGCCCTGCTC
>NZ_JBBIMD010000099.1:0-4127 GCF_037444525.1 Thermus sp.
AGGGGCTTTTGCGGGAGCTCCATGTCCTCAGGCTTTGGCCCCCGGGGGGAGGAGGGGGGGATGGGTGTTTATGCACGGTATGCGGGAGGTGCAAGTTTTGAGCCACGTCAAAGATCTCCTCTATAAGGCCCGATTTCTCCAGCATGGAGGCCATGAAGATGAAGAGGGGGATGGCCGCCAGGAGGTACTGGGTCATGTTGTTCCAGACCCGTTGGGGTAGGAGAGAAAGGGCCTCGGGGCTCCAAAGCCCAGCGATGAAGAGGACCGCAAGGCCGCCGGTGAGGAAGGCCAGGGGGTAGCCGGTGAGGAGAAGGAGAAAAAGGCTACCGAACATCAGCCAGGTGAGGAGTTCAATGGGCATCTTGACCTCCCCGGAGGAGACGTTCCAGATCGCGGATGAACTGGGCTAGGCCTTGGAGCCAGAGCAGGAGGGATCCGATGGGAATGGCCAACTTGAAGGGGTAGATGGGAAGGGCGGCGTTAGCCAGGGAGAACTCCCGGTTCTGCCAGGAGGCCAGGAAGAACTGCCAGCCGTACACGGTAAGGCTACCGGCAAAAAGGGTTAGGAAGGCGAACCCCAGGATATTGATAAGGGCCTGGCCCCTGGGGGACAGGCGAACGTAGAGGACATCCACCCCCACGTGGGCCCGTTCCCGGTGGGCGTAGGCCCCGGTGAGGACGTAGAGGAGGCCGAACATCAAGGTGGTGACCTCGTGGGCCCAGAGGGTGGGGCTGTTGAAGAAGTAGCGGCGCACCACCTCGAGGGTGAGGAGGAGCACCGCCGCCAGGGTAAGCCAGCTGGCGATGCGGCCAGACCAGAGGCTTAGACCGTCGATGAAGCCCAGGAGGCGATGGAGGAAACTCATGCTAGAGGCTTAGGCCGCGCAGGTCGGCGTCCGTAACTTACCCCAGCGCCTTCATGTACTCCAGCTGGCTCTGGAAGGCCTCTTTGGCGTACTTGTCCTGCTTAGCCCACTTGAACCAGATGGGGATGGCCACCCGGCGGAACTTGCGCACATCCACGGTGCTGAGCCGGATGATCTGTACCCCCGCCGCCCGGTACTTGGGCCAGGCCTCGAGGTTGGCCTTCTGAATCCCCGCGTAGTGCACCCAGCTCCACTCGTGCACCGCGGCTTCAAAGCGCTCCTGCAGGGGTTTGGGCACGGCCCGCCAGCGGTTCAGGTTGAGGGTGATGTCCGCCAGGTCCACGGGCTGATGGATGCAAGGGGTTTCCGGCGGGCCCATGATGATGTACTTGCTCACCTGGTGGAAGCCCAGGTTGTAGTTCACCGCCGGCCCCACAAAGTCGGCTGCGTCAATGACCCCCCGTTCCAGGGCAGGGTAGACCTCTCCCCCAGGAAGGAGGACCGTGGCCGCTCCCGCCGCGGCGAAGATCTCCGCGATCATCCCTCCCGGGACCCTGAGCTTCACCCCCTTGAACTCCTCAAAGCTCTTGATGGGCTTCTTGGAATGGATGAGGTTGTAGTCGTGCTGGACGAGGCCGATGTAGGCTAGGCCCTGCTCCGCGTAGGCCTTTCGGGCCAGCTCCAGCCCCCCCAGCCCGTAGTACCACGTCTCCCACTGGTCCGGCCGGTCCAGGCCAAGAGGATAGGAGGAGAGGAAGGCGGTGACCGGCATCCGCCCCGCCCAGTAGAGGGTGAAGGGGTGCATGCCGTCCAGGACACCGGTTTTTACCGCGTCAAACATGTCAAAGGTCCCCACCACCGCCCCCGCGGGGAAGGGCTGGATCTCAATCTGGCCATCGGTGAGCTCCTTGACCCGTTCCGTGAACTGCTGGAACAGGGTGTAGCCCACGGTGCCCGCGTCCTAGGCGCTCTGGATGCGCCAGCGGAAGCGGGGAGCTTGGGCAATCGTCAAAGGGGAAAAGACGCTACTGGCCGCTACGCCGATGGCCGCCTTCTTGATAAACTGCCGCCGGGTGCTTTTCATGGCTTCCTCCTTCGCCAAGCGGGGTTGGCGTTTTCCCGTGTCCACCTATACATACGGGATGGAGGCCTTTTTTGTCAATACCCAGAACCTTGTTTCACCTAATGAAAATGGAGGGGCCGTCCCCGCCCGGGGATTCCGCCTAGGTGGAAGGGCTCCGTATCACCGCTGGGATGGTATGCAAGCTTGGGCGGCGCGAGGGCGGGGGGTGGCCCCCACCGGGCTCCAGGCCTCGAGAGCTCGCTTCTCCCGGAGGGGAGGGGGTCTGTGGCGGATGGTTAACGTTGGGTTAACGCCCCCCATCTAGCCTTTCCTTGGGAGGTGAAACCATGGGCTTTGGCAAATGGGGAACGGCGGTTTTGGCGGCTTTGCTCCTTGCAGCCTGCAACCAGACCCCCCAGGGCACCGCAGGGGGCGGTCCTGTGACGGTGGCCGGGGTGGTGGGGGGTACGGAGGAGGCCCCAGCCCTTGGGGGTAAGACCCTGGTGGCCCCTTCTGGGCAAGAGGTGCGGCCAGGGCACGTAATCCAGGGGCAGGGAAGGGATGAGGGGCAGCGCATCGTCCTGACGGAGGTGGCCCTGCGCTACGAGGCCAAGGGGCCCATAGAGCAGGTGGATGTGGCAGGCGGCAGCTTGGTGGTGCTGGGGGTGACGGTGCGCGTGGACGCCCTGACCCGCATCTATGAGGAGGACACGGATGGGGAGCGCACCAGCCTTACCCTGGCCGACCTCCGGGTAGGGGACTACGTGGAGGTTTCGGGGGTGCGGGAGGAGGACGGGACCGTGCGGGCCACCCGTATAGAGCGCAAGCCGGCTTCCGGCACCGCCCCGCAGGAGGTGGAGGTCCGGGGAGAGGCCACCGCTTTGGACCCCGCAGCCCAGACCTTTACCCTGGGGGCTTACACCGTGGACTATAGCGGTGCCCAGGTGGAAGGCACCCTGGAGGAGGGAGCCTGGGTGGAGGTGAAGGGCACCCTGCAGGGGAACACCATCCTGGCGACCCGTGTGGGTGTGGAGCGCCCCAATCCCAGCCCGGCCAATGGGGTTCCCGCAGAGCTCGAGGGGCCCTTTACGGGCCTAGACCTGCAGGCCCAGACCTTTACCCTGGGAGGTTACACCGTGGACTATAGCGGTGCCCAGGTGGAAGGCACCCTGCAGGAGGGGGCCTGGGTGGAGGTCAAGGGGACCTTGGAGGGTAGCCGCCTGCGGGCCGATCGGGTCAAGGTCAAATACGCCCATTCTGGAAGGAGCCATGCGGACCATGAGGTCAAGGGGCAGCTGGAGGCGGTGGACCCCCAGGGCGGCACCTTGACCGTGGGCGGCCAGACCTTCTTCACCGATGGGTTCACCCTCGTGGAGCGCCGGGACTACCCCATCTCCCTGGGCGACCTGGGGGTGGGGGAGTGGGTGGAGGTGAAGTACGATTCCACCCGGACGAACGGACAGGGGTACCCTTACGCCGTCAAGGTGGAGGCCAAGGGGCAAAGGGACACCGCTACCTTGGAGATCAAGGGCCCTATAGAGGGCTTTGATTCCCAGAACCGCACCTTCCGCCTCATGGGGTACACCGTCAGGGTGGATGCCAACACCCGCTATAAGGCCCGCGATCGCCACCTTTCGGCGGACGAGTTCTTCGGCCAAGACCGCACGGGGGCTTGGGTGGAGGTGAAGGGCACCCTGCAGGGGGATGCCCTTCTGGCTTCCAAGGTGAAGCTGAAGTAGGGGATGGCCGGCCCCCTCGTCTATCCTGGAAGGGATGCGGATCCTAGTGGTGGAGGACGAGGGGGCCATTGCTCGGCCTTTGGTGCGCCTTCTGGGGCAGGCCCACCACCGGGTGGTCTGGGCCCAAAGTCTTGAGGAAGCCTGGACCGCCATGGAGGAGGGGGAGCCCGACCTTCTGGTTCTGGATGTCATGCTCCCCGAGGGGGAGGAGGCGGGCTTCGCCTTTGCCCAGGCGGTGCGGGAAGGGGGGTACAGCGGGCCCATCCTATTCCTCACCGCCCGTGACGCCCTGGAGGACCGGGTGCGGGGCCTGGACCTGGGGGGCGATGACTACCTGGCCAAGCCCTTTCACCTGGAGGACCCCCCTTTCGGATATTCAGCTGCATACTCACGCCACCGCCCTGAGCACCTGACCGATCCCCAAGCCCCGCGCCGAAAGCACCTGCGCCACCAGGGAAA
>NZ_JBBIMD010000100.1:0-4078 GCF_037444525.1 Thermus sp.
GGGGCCCTTCGCCCGGCTCCGCCCGGGGGCGGTCCTGAAGCGGGGGGCCCACGTGGGGAACTTCGTGGAGGTGAAAAACAGCGTCCTCCACGAGGGGGTGAAGGCGGGCCACCTCGCCTATTTGGGGGATGCGGAGGTGGGGGCGGGGACCAACGTGGGGGCCGGGGTCATCACCGCCAACTACGACGGCAAGCGGAAGCACCGCACGGAGATCGGCCCTGGTGCCTTCATCGGTTCTAACAGCGTCCTGGTGGCCCCGGTGCGCGTGGGGGCGGGGGCCATGGTGGGGGCGGGGAGCGTGGTCACGGAGGACGTTCCCGAGGATGCCCTGGCCATCGCCCGCGCCCGGCAGCGGAACCTCTTGGGCTACGCCCGGAGGAAGCGGGAGGAGGGCTAAGTACCTTGACGAAGCCATGCTTCGGCGGGCAGAGGGGGAACCCCGGCTAGGGTAGGGAAGGGTTCACGTTCCCTTCAGGCCAGGTGGTAAACTAAGGGGCATGAACCTGGGCATGCCGGAAATCCTGGTGATCCTGGTGGTGGCCCTCCTCATCTTCGGGCCCAAAAAGCTCCCCGAGCTCGGGCGTTCCCTGGGGCAGAGCATCCGCGAGTTCCGCCGGGGGGCGCAGGAGATCCGCGAGGAGCTGGAGCGGAGCGTGGAGGTGAAGGAGGAGCCCAAACCGCAACAGGCCCCTGAGACCAAACCCCAAGAGGAGCCCAAGGCTTGAAGGAAGCCCCTTTAGTAGAACACCTCGAGGAACTCCGCGCCCGCCTCATCTGGTCCCTTCTGGCGTGGGCGGTAATGACGGGCTTGGCCTGGACCTTCCGGGTCCAGCTTTTGGACTGGCTCAAGCGCCCCCTGGACCTGGCGGCCAAGCAAAACGGCATCCAGGTGAACCTCATCGTCCTGGACATCACCGAGCCCTTTTTGGTCTCCTTAAAGGTGGCCGCCTTCGGCGGGCTGGTTCTCGCCCTTCCCTTCATCGTCTACCAGGTCTGGGCCTTCATCGCCCCTGGCCTTTACGAGCACGAGAAGCGGCTGGCCGCCCCTTTCCTCCTGGGGGCGGGTTTCAGCTTTGCCCTGGGGGCCCTTTTCGCCTACTACGGCTTCCTGCCCTTTGCCATCCCCTTCCTCCTGGGCTTCTTGGGCGATGTGGTGACCCCTCAGATCTCCATCGGCCGCTACATGGGTCAGGTCCTCATGATGATGAGCGTCATGGGCCTGGTCTTTGAGATGCCGGTGGTGAGCTACCTCCTGGCGCGGCTCGGCCTCCTCTCCTCGGGCTTTCTGGCCCGGAACTGGCGCATCGCCGTGGTCCTCCTCCTCACCCTGGCTGCGGTCATCACCCCCACTGTGGACGTGGTGAGCCTCTCCATCGTCACCGGGCCCCTCCTCGTCCTCTACTGGATCAGCGTCCTGGTGGCCCGGCTGGCGGAAAGGGCCAGGCCCAAGGAGGAGGCCGCTTGACAGGGGAGGGGGCGCTTCCCCATAAAATAGCCCATGGACGAGCGCATCCAGGCCCTTAGGCGGGAGGTGGACCGGATCAACCGGGAGCTTTTGCGCCTCCTTTCGGAGCGGGGCAGGCTGGTGCAGGAGATCGGCCGCATCCAGACGGAGCTGGGCCTACCCCACTACGACCCCAAGCGGGAGGAGGAGATGCTCGCCTACCTCACCCGGGAAAACCCGGGGCCCTTTCCCAACGAGACCATCCGCAAGCTCTTCAAGGAGATCTTCAAGGCCAGCCTAGACCTTGAGGAGCGGGAGGACCAGAAGAAGTTCCTTTATTCCAGAAAGCATAAGCCTGAGCCCACCCGGGTGTGGGTGAAGGGGGTGGTTTTCGGGGAAAAGCCCCTCCTCATCGCCGGGCCTTGCTCCATTGAGTCCGAGGAGCAGATGATGGCCATCGCCCGTTTCCTTGCCGAAAGGGGGGTGCGGGTCCTTCGGGGCGGGGCCTTCAAGCCCAGGACGAGCCCCTACGGTTTCCAGGGCCTGGGGGTGGAGGGGTTAAAGATCGGTCGGAAGGCCGCGGACGCCTTCGGCATGGTCTTCGTCACCGAGGTCATGGACACCCGGGACGTGGAAGTGGTGGCGGAGTACGCGGACATCCTCCAGATTGGGGCCCGCAACATGCAGAACTTCGCCCTCCTCAAGGAGGTGGGCCGTGCCAGTAAGCCCGTCCTCCTGAAGCGGGGCCTTTCCGCCACCATGGAGGAGTGGTTCTACGCCGCGGAGTACATCCTTTCCCAAGGGAACGAGAGGGTGATCCTGGCTGAGCGGGGCATCCGCACCTTTGAGCGCTGGACCAGGAACACCTTGGACCTCTCTGCGGTGGCCATGGCCAAGCAGGAGACCCATCTGCCGGTAATTGTGGACGTGACCCACGCCGCGGGCCGCACCGACCTCCTCACCCCCCTGGCCCGGGCCGCCTTGGCCGTGGGGGCGGACGGGGTGCATGTGGAGGTCCACCCCAACCCCAAGGTGGCCCTTTCCGACAACCAACAGCAGATGGATTTTGCCCAGTTTGAGGCCTTCCTTCAGGGGATCGCCGACCTTCTCCGCTGATGGGCCTTTTAGATAACCTCCTGGATGCCTTCCTCAAGGCCACGGACCCCAGGCCCCGGTACACGGAAGGCCGTTGCCTCCTCTACAAGAACAGCGTGGGGGGGTGTGACCGTTGCCACCAGGTCTGCCCCAAGGGGGCGGTGCGCCTCGAGGGCTGGCGGGTGGAGCTGGACGAGGTCCTGTGCACGGGGTGCGGCCTCTGCACCGGGGTCTGCCCAGGGGTGGCCCTAGAGTACCCTTTGGGGGCCATCCAGGAGGCCCTCATCCGGGGCAAGGGCCAGCTCCGCTGCTCTAAGGCTGAGGGGAAGGGGGAGGAGGTGCTTTGCCTAAGCCGCCTCACCCCGGGGCTTTTGGCGGAGGCGGGAAGCCGCTTTGGGAAGCTCACCCTCGCCCGGGGGGCGTGCGCGGGGTGCAAGATAGGGGGACCTGGGGTGCCGGAGCACCTGGAGCGCATGGCGGAGGAGGCCCGGCGCTACTTCCCGGGCCTCGAGGTGGAGGTGGTGGAGGGGGCCCTGCCCGGGGAGCCCGTGGGGCGGCGGGAGCTCTTCAGGGCCCTTTTGGGAAGCGCCAGGCGCACCGCGGCCGAGGTGCTGCCCGAGCTTCCCCTTTCCCAGGAGCCCGAGGAGAGGGGCTTGCCGGCGGAGCTCCGCCTGCGCCGGGTGGCGGCCCGGCGGGCGGAAGGGGTGCGCTGGCCCAAGGTGCGGGTGGAGGAGGGGTGCACCCTCTGCCCGGTGTGCACCAACGTCTGCCCCACGGAGGCCCTAAGGCGGGAGCGGGAAGGAGAGGAGTACGTCCTCTACCTTAAGGTGGAGGCCTGCACCGGCTGCGGGGCCTGTGTGGAAAGCTGCCCCCCCCAGGTGATGCGCCTGGAGGAGGCCTCCAAGGAGGAGGTTTTCCAGGAGATCCCCCTCTTCCGGGGCCGCCCCCCCTGGTACGACCTTTAGACCAGGTATACGCTATACCCAGCCATGGACGCCGACCTGGTGGTGGTGGGGGGAGGCCTTGCCGGCCTGGTGGCCGCCACGGAGGTGGCCGGCCGGGGCAGGCGCGTCCTCCTCCTGGAGCAGGAGCCCTACCTGGGGGGGCAGGCCTTCTGGTCCTTTGGGGGGCTCCTCCTGGTGGGCACCCCCGAGCAGCGCCGCCTAGGGGTGCGCGACGCCTTGGAGCTCGCCCAGCAGGACTGGTTTGGGGCTGCGGGGTACGACCGCGCTGAGGACCACTGGGGCCGGCGCTGGGCCCAGGCCTACCTGGAGTTCGCCGCGGGGGAGATGCGGGCCTGGCTTGCCTCCTTGGGGGTACGGTTCTTCCCCGTGGTGGGCTGGGCGGAGCGGGGCGGGGGGCTCGCCACGGGGCACGGGAACTCCGTCCCCCGCTTTCACATCGTCTGGGGCACAGGGCCGGGGCTTCTGGAGCCCTTTTTGCGCCGGGTGGAGGCCTTAAGGGCCAGGGGCCTCTTGGAGGTCCGCCTTCGCCACCGGGTGGAGGAGGTCCTGGTGGAGGGGGGGCGGGCGGTGGGGG
>NZ_JBBIMD010000101.1:0-3847 GCF_037444525.1 Thermus sp.
CGGGGAAGCGGTTCTGAAAGACGGCCACCTGGAAGTGGGAAAAAGGGATCTCCGTGGGGAAGCCATCCGGCCGGCTCGGGCATAAGGGGCAGTGCTCCTTAGGAGGGAGGAAGGTCCGCCCCTGGCGGTGGGGGGTGTAAACCGCCCAGGCCCGCCTCAAGGGGTGGTAGCGCAAATGGGGGGCGGGCGCCAGGGCCTCTTCCGGCTCGGGAAGGGGGGTGTCCTCGAGGGGGGCCCAGCTATAGAGGATGAGCTCCCGGCCGTCCCTCTTCCGGTGGGTGCGCTTATGGAAAGGGGGCATGGTCTGCTCCAGGGATGGGAGGCGTCTTGGACCCGATCCTGTCGCCACCAAGACGGCCCGGGTCAGCCGCCTCGCCCCAAAGCGTACCACGGTCACGCCCCGCCCCTAGGCCACAAGGCCGGGGGCCCTCCGGCAAGCCGGCCTCACCATGGAACTGGCGTAGGCCCACTCCCCTAGGCTCCCCCTCTCTAAGGAAAGCTGGCCCCGGGCCAGGCCCGACCGGGGGATGGCAGGCTTTTGCCAACCTAGAGCCAGCGGGAGGAGCAGGTCATGCTGGCTTTTGGTGGGGTGCTTAGCAAAGCCTGGGAAGCCCCGCCCTGGCCTCCTCCTCTTCCCTCTTCGCCCGCGCCTCGTCCCACCCCAAAAGGGGCGCCATTAGGGCCACCACCCGGGGAAGGGCCGCTAGGGCCGCCTTTTCGTCCAAAAGGGCCAGGCCCATCCGCCGGGCGAGGACATCCAGGGGCTTCACCGCAAGCTCCTCCCGCACCGCCCAAAGGACCTCCCCCTCCACGTGGGAAAGGCCGGGCAGCAGGGGCCTCTCCCCAAGGGCCAAGACCCCTTCCGCCTCCACCCCGTAGTTCCGGTACAGGGCCTCGGGCCGATCCCCCCTAGGCCCCACCCCCACCAAGGGGGTGTGGGCGGAAAGGGAAGGCCCCATGGCGAGGCCTAAGTCCCGCCTTAGCCTCTCCAGGAGGTCCTCCGCCATTAGGCGGAAGGTGGTCCACTTCCCCCCCACCAGGGTGTAAAGGCCCTTCTCTTCCAGGATGCAGTGGTCCCGCACGAGAAGCTGCGTCTCCCCCTGCCCCACCAGGGGCCTGAGCCCCGCCCACCGGGCCAGGACCCGCCCCGAGAGGTCCCCGAGGAGGGGCCTAATCTCCTCCAGGAGGTAAGCCTCCTCCTCGGGCCTAGGCCGCGGGCAGGCCCCAGGGAGGGCAGGGAGGTCGGTGGTGCCCAGGAGGGCTTTTTCCCGCCAGGGGAGGAGGAAGAGGACCCGGCCGTCCCGGGTCTTGGGGAGGAGGAGGCCCACGGTGAGGGGGTAGTCCAGGACCAGGTGGGCCCCGCTGGAGGGGGTGAGGAGGGGGGGAAGGTGGGGGTCCAGGAGATGGCGCACCTCGTCCGCCAGGGGCCCCGCGGCGTTCACCACCGCCTTCGCCTCCACCTCCACCTCCTTTCCCGAAAGCCGGTCCCGCACCACCGCCCCCCGCACAAGGCCCCCCTTTAGGAGAAACCCCGTGGCCTCAGCGTAGTTGAGGGCGATGGCCCCCTTCCCCAGGGCCGAGCGCACCAGGGCCAGGTTCAGCCGGAAGTCCTCAAACTGCCCGTCCCGGTAGAGGACCCCGCCCAGGGTCTTGGGGAGGTCCGGTAAGAGGCGGGCCACCTCCTCGGGAGGGGCGTAGCGGCTTCCCCCAAGGCGCCTTTTTCCCGCCAGGAGGTCGTAGAGTTTGAGGCCCGTCCAGTAGTAGGGGATCTCCAGGGGGCGGAAGAGGGGGGTGAGGAGGGTGAGGGGCCGGGCCAGGTGGGGGGCAAGGCCCAGGACCACCTGGCGCTCGTGGAGGGCGTCCACCACCAGCCGGAGCTGGCGCCGGTCCAGCCGCTTGAAGGCAAGCTCCAGATACCGCACCCCCCCGTGGAGGAGCTTGGTGCTCCGGGAGCTCGTCCCCGAGGCGAAGTCCCCCCGCTCCACCAAAGCGGCCCGAAGCCCCCTTAAGGTGGCCGCCCAAAGCACCCCCGCCCCCGTGGCCCCTCCCCCCACAATGAGGAGGTCCAGGGGCTCCTTTAACCGTTCCCAAAGGGCTTCGCGTTCCCAGGGCATCCTATTCCCCCCGGGCCCACCCCAGGCTCCGCTCCACCGCCCGCTTCCATCCCGCGTAGAGCCGTGTCCGTTCCTCCGCCGGCATCCGGGGCGTGAAGGTGCGCTCTGCCTGCCAGTTGGCTTTGAGCTCCTCCAGATCCCTCCAGTACCCCACGGCCAGGCCCGCGGCGTAGGCCGCCCCCAAGGCGGTGGTCTCGGTCACCACAGGCCGCACCACCGGCACCCCCAGGATGTCCGCCTGGAACTGCATGAGGAGCTCGTTTTTCACCATTCCCCCGTCCACCTTCAGGACGGAAAGGGGAAGCCCTGCCTCCTCCTCCATGGCGAGGAGCACGTCCTTGGTCTGGTAGGCTACGCTCTCCAAGGCCGCCCGGCAGAGGTGCCCCTTGGTGGCGTAGCGGGTGAGGCCCACGACCACTCCCCGGGCGTAGGGGTCCCAGTAGGGGGCAAAGAGGCCAGAAAAAGCGGGGACGATGTACACCCCCCCGTTGTCCTCCACCGTGCGGGCGTAGTCCTCAATGTGATGGGAGAAGTCAAAGAAGTCCAGGTTGTCCCTCAGCCACTGCACCAAGGCCCCCGCGATGGCGATGGACCCTTCCAGGGCGTAGACCGCTGGAGCTTCCCCAAAGCGGTAGGCCACGGTGGTGAGGAGGCCCCGGCGGCTTTCCACCGGGGTCTTGCCGGTGTTCAGGAGGAGGAAGCACCCCGTGCCGTAGGTGTTCTTGGCCTCCCCCGGCTGGAAACAGGCCTGCCCCACCAAAGCCGCCTGCTGGTCCCCTAAAGCCCCCGCCACGGGCACCGCCCGCCCCAAGGGACCTTCTGGGGCGGTCATCCCGTAGAGGTTCGGGTCCGAGGAGGGCCGGATCTCCGGCAGCATAGCCCGGGGGATGCCGAGAAGGGAAAGAAGCTCCTCGTCCCAGTCCAGGGTCTCGAGGTCCATCAGGAGGGTGCGGCTGGCGTTGGTCACGTCCGTCACGTGGCGCCCTCCCTTGGGCCCCCCGGTGAGCCACCAGATGAGCCAGGTGTCCACCGTGCCGAAGAGGGCATCCCCCCGTGCTGCCGCCTCTCGCGCCCCAGGGACGTAGTCCAGGAGCCACTTGAGCTTGGGGCCAGAGAAGTAAGTGGAAAGGGGGAGGCCCGTTTTCCTGCGGAAAACCTCCCCCGCACCTTCTGCCTTCAGGGCCTCGCAGATGGCGTCGGTGCGGGTGTCCTGCCAGACGATGGCGTTGTGGTAGGGCTCCCCGGTGTTCTTGTCCCAGACGATGGTGGTCTCCCGCTGGTTGGTGATGCCGATGGCCAAGAGCTCCCCCGGGCGCACCCTCGCCCTGGCCAAAGCCCCCTGGATAGCCTCCTGGGCGCGGGCCCAGATCTCCAGGGGGTCGTGCTCCACCCAACCAGGCCTAGGGTAGATCTGCCGATGCTCCAGCTGATGCCGGGCCACCTCCCGCCCCTCCCGGTCAAAGACCATGAAGCGGGTGCTGGTGGTGCCTTGGTCTAAAGCGCCGATGTACATTAGGGACCTCCCTGGAAAAGTTTAAGGAACCCAAGGCGCCCGGTCAAAAACCCCCCTACCCCTCCCCTACCTCGGTCGTGTAAGGAATTATGTGTAAGGGTATGTGTATGAATGGGGGTACCAACGGGAGAGGAGGTACCCCATGGATCAGGATACCCTCCAGATGATCTTGAGGGAAGCAGTGAGGGAAACGGTAACCCAGGTTCTGCAGGCCCTGCTC
>NZ_JBBIMD010000102.1:0-3547 GCF_037444525.1 Thermus sp.
CCCACATTGTCCAGGTTGAGGACCAGGGTACCCGGGGGCAGGTGAGGAAGGAGGGCCCTAGCCCCCAGGGCCCCCACCTCCTCGCACCCCGTGAGGGCCAGGCCCAGGCGGAAACCGGGCGGTGGGGTGGTCTTCAGGAAAAGGGCGGTGGCCACCGCCACCCCGCTTCCGTTGTCGTTCCCCCCTTCCACGTAAGGGGCTTTGAGCTCTCGGTGAAGGAGGAGGCCCGCCTGGGCCAGGAAGTAGGCCCCCACGGCCCAGGCTAAGGGGGTAAAGGCGAGGAAGGGGGCCAAGGCCGCCAGGAGGGCGTTCAGGAGGAACTGCCGCCTAAAGCCCGAAACCCGCTTGGGATGGTAGAGGAAGAAGGTCTTGGCGGTGTCCACGTGGGCGAGAAGGAGGAGGGCCTGGGGGCCTTCCCCCTTCCAGAGGAGGAGGTTTTGGGAGGGAAGGCGGTCCAGGAGGAAGCCCCAGGGCCGGTGGCCGCTGAAGTAGAGGAAGAAGGCCAAGGCCCCAAGGAGGGGAAAGAGGGGGGAAAGGGGCGAAAGGGCCAAAAGGAGGCTGATGGTCAAAAGCTCCGGGCCGTAGCTCCGCACGCCTTTGAAGGGGAGGACCTGAACCCGGTAGCCCTCCCCTTCCAGGAAGGCCTTCAGACGGCGGAAGGCCTCGGCCTCGAGGGGGGTGGCGCTCCCCCGGTGGGGGAGCTTGAGGAGCTCCAAAACCCGGGCCAGGGTGGGGTCCATGGCCTTAAGCCTACAATGGAGGGGTGGAAATGAAGCCGGAAACCTGGTTGGTACAGGGGGGGCGGCCCGAGACGCCGGGAACCCCCCTGAACACCCCCCTGGTCCCTGCCTCCAACTTCCTCCTGGGAGGCTACGCCCGGGAGGACGGGACCCCCACCTGGGCCGCCTTTGAGGAGGTGGTGGGGGGACTGGAGGGAGGGAAGGCGGTGGCCTTCGCCTCAGGGATGGCCGCGGCGGCCGCGGTCCTTAGCCTCCTCCCCCCAGGGGCCCTGGTGGTCCTCCCCACGGACTGCTACCAGGGGGTGGTGGGCCTGGCGGAAGGGGGACCTTGGCGCCTCCTCCGCCTGCCCCTGGGGGATACGGAGGCCTGGGTGGAAATAGCCAAGGAGGCGGACCTCCTTTGGCTGGAGCCCATCTCCAACCCCCTCCTGGAGGTGCCGGACCTGAAGGCCATCGCCGGGGCCTCGAGGAAGGGGCTTCTCGCGGTGGACAACACCTTCCCCACCCCCTTAAACCTCCGGCCCATGGACCTGGGGGCCGACGTGGTGGTCCACAGCGCCACCAAGATCCTCGGGGGGCACTCGGACCTCCTCCTGGGGGTGGCGGTGGCCCGGGAGGAAGCCCTCTTCCAAAGGCTCCGCAGGGCGCGGACCCTCCAGGGTGCCACCCCCGGGGCGCTGGAGGCCTTCTTGGCCCTAAGAGGCCTCCGCACCCTGGCGGTGCGTCTGGAGAGGATGCAAAAGACCGCCCAGTTCCTGGCGGAACGGCTCCAGGAGCACCCCCAGGTGGAAAGGGTCCTCTACCCTGGCCTTCCCACCCACCCGGGGCACACGCGGGCCCGAAGCCTCCTCAAAGGCTTTGGCGCCGTGGTCTCCTTCATGGTGAAGGGCGGGGCGGAAGGGGCGGACGGGGTTCTTGAGCGGGCCCGGCTCATCCGCCACGCCACAAGCCTCGGGGGCGTGGAGTCCACCATGGAGCGCCGCTCGGCCATCCCGGGCCAAGGGCACCTCCCCCCGGGCCTCCTCCGCCTAAGCGTGGGCCTCGAGGACCCCGAGGACCTCTGGGCCGACCTGGAAGGGGCCCTAGGGAGCTAGCCCCGCCACAGGTCGGGCCGCCGGCGCCCCCCTACTTCCTCCATGGGCCACAGGGGGTCTTCCGTCAGAGTTTCCAGATCGTTCTCCCCCAGGAGGAAGGTGTCCTCCACCTTGGCGCCTGGAAGGCTCGGGTTCCAGGCCAGGGCCATGCCCGGCCGGAGGCGGAGGGGATGCCCGGGGGTGGCAAAGACCTCCCGGGGACGGAAACCGGCCACACCCCCCTGGTGGTGCTCCAGAAAGGCCCCGGGGTGCCCCACCTCCTCGTACCCCCGGCGGATGGCCTCCAGCACAGCTCCTAGGCTGGCCCCGGAGCGGCTTGCGGAAAGGGCCTCCGCCTCCACCCGGAGCACCTTCTTATAGAGGGCCTCCACCTCCTCCTGGCCGAAGGCGGCCATCCGGGTGAGGCTGGCCACCAGCCCTCCCGCCTCCGCGCACACCACCGCCATGAAAGCCCGCCCCAGGGGCCGCTCCTTGGGAAGGGGGTGGCGGTGGCGGAAAAGCCGCTCCTCCCCCGCCACCAGGAGGAGCAGTGGCCGGACCCCCTCTCCCCAGAGGGCCTCGGCCAGAGCCCCCGCCAGGGCGTACTCCCGCCAGTGGGGCCCTGCCGACCGTACACCTCGCCCACCACCCGGGCGGCCCGTGCCCCCAGGACCCGCAAGGCGGCCTGAGCCCGGGAGGTGAGGACCAGGCGCAGGGGGGTGAGGTCATGCTCCAGATCGTTCGGGCTTGGGGGTGGGGGGAAGGCGTACCAGGGATGGAGGGCCACCTCCACCTCCAAGGCCTCCTCCTCCGCCAGCCGGGGGTGCTCCGGCGGGGTAGTGTGGAGCCGGATCCCCTCCCCCACCTCCAGGTAGCCCACCCCTTCCCCCAAGGGGACCAGGGTGTTCACTCCCCCGGTGAGCCAGGCGAAGTTCTCCGGCCGGGCCAAGAAAAAGCGGGGAAAGCCCTGGGCCTCCATCCAGGCTCTAAGGCGGGCCAGCGCCTCGAGGTCCACCCTAACTCACCTCCCTAAGCCGCCTTGCCGCCTCCTCGGGCAGCACGTCCACCGTGAAGGCCCAAGCCCCAAGCTCCGTCCCCGCCAGGTACTTAAGCCGCCCCGCCGCCCGGCGGATGGGGAGGAACTCTATGTGGAAGTGGAACCGGACCTCCTCCCCCTTGGGGGCCGCGTGGAAGAGCATCACGTAGGGCATGGGCTCGCCGAAGAGGGCGTCCAGCCGGGCCACCACCCGGCCCAAAAGGCGCGCCAAAGCAGCCATCTCCTCTTCCGAAAGGGTCCAAAGCCCGGGGTGGAAGGCCTCGGGGGCGATCCAGACCTCGTAGGGGAAGTGGGCGAAGGGAGGGACGAAAGCCAGGAAGCCCCCCTCCCGGTCCACCGCGTAGGGCCCCAGGTGGGGCAGGAGGTCCAGAAGGACCGGACCCTCCCGAAAGGCCTCCGCCTCCTTCTCCAAAAGGGGGGGCACGAAGGGGTAGGCGTAGATCTGCCCGTGGGGATGGTGGATGGTAACCCCGATGGCCTCCCCCCGGTTCTCAAAGGGCATGACGAAGCGCACTCCCTCCAGGGCGTAAAGGGCCTGGTAGCGGTCCCTCAGGGCGAGGAGAAGGAGAAGCCGCTCCTCGTCGGAGAGGGTGGCCAGGCTCCCCGTGTGCCGAGGGGTGTACACCACCACCTCGCACCGGCCCAGGGCAGGGGCCGTGGGGATGGGGAGGGTGGGC
>NZ_JBBIMD010000103.1:0-3412 GCF_037444525.1 Thermus sp.
ACTACAACGGGCGGAGGCCGCACCGGGCTTTGGGGGGTCTTGCGCCCTTGGAGTTCCTGGCTAAGCTCAAGGAGGAGGGGGTCCCCACAGAGTCTCAAATGTGCTGGCCAACTACAACCCCTTTACAACTCCGCAAACTGGTGTATAATAAAGGCGTACTCCAAGGAAAGCCCTAGAAGAGGTAGAGCACGGCCCGGCCTGCCGCCACCTCCACCCGGATGGGCCCTAAGGCCTCGTTCTCCAGGGTGAGGGTGGTGGTCCCTAAAGGGGTAGGGGGGAGGTTCCAGCGGGCCCCTTCCACCCCCAAGGTGGCCTCGGGGTAGGGGAGGAGGCTGAAAGGGGTGCCGGGGGGGAGGGGGAAGGTGTGCGCCCCGGGGAGGAGGGGGAAGGCCCGGGTGAGCCCGTCCGTGAGCTCCACCTCGAGGCCTTTTTCGGCCAGGGCGAAGGCCAGGTTCAGGTGGGCCAGGGTGTGGTCCAGCCGGCCCCCAATCCCCCCAAGGAGGCGGACCTCCCCCGCCCCCAGGACCAGGGCCCGCTCCAGCAGGGCCTCCCCGTCCGTCTTGCCCTTGGCCCGGGGGAGGGTCTCCTTGGGGGCCTCTAGGGCCTCCTGGAGCCAGGGGGGGCTTGAGTCCATGTCCCCAAGCCAAAGCTCCGGCACTACCCCGAGGGCCAGGGCGTGCCGGGCCCCGGAGTCCGCGGCCAGGAAGCGGTAGCCCGTAAGCCTCTCCTTCAGGGCCTCCGTCACCAGAAGGGGCCCGCCTAAGAGCAGGGCGAAGCGCTTCATCCTTCCTCCAGGGGGAGGGCCAGGCTGGGCTCCAGGGCGAGGGGGAAGGGGGTGCCTTCTTTCGGGCCCTCGGGGGCCTCGAGGTAGAGCCTGACCCCCCTTACCCGCACCCAAAGCCCCACCCGGCCCCCAAAGAAAAGCCGCTCCTCCACCACCCCTTCCAATCCCCCGCCGGGCCTTAGGGCCCTTGGGGGAAGGAGGTGGGGCCGTGGGGGAAGGCCCAGGGCCTCGCTCTCCTTGGGGGAGAGGAGGTTTTTGTGGCCGAGGAAGCGGGCGGTCCAGGCGTCCTTGGGCCTCTCGTAGACCTCCTCCGGCCGCCCCACCTGCACCACCTGCCCCGCTCTCAGGAGGGCCAGGCGGTGGGCCAGGAGGAAGGCTTCCTCCTGGTCGTGGGTCACCAGGAGGGCGGTGACCCCCTCTTCCCGCAGGGTCTTCCGCAGGAAGAAGAGGAGCTCCTCCCTAAGCCTTCGGTCCAGGGCCCCCAGGGGCTCGTCCAGGAGGAGGAGCCTGGGCCTTGGGGCCAGGGCCCGGGCCAGGGCCACCCGCTGCTGCTCCCCTCCGGAGAGGGCCTGGGGCTTCTTCTGGGCGTGGGGGGTGAGCTCCATCCTTGTAAGGAGCTCGGCCACCCGCCTTTCCCGCTCCCCTTTGGGCCAACGGGCCTCCACCAGCCCGAAGGCGATGTTCTCCGCCACGGTGAGGTGGGGGAAGAGGGCGTAGTCCTGGAAGAGGAAGCCCACCTTGCGCCTTTCGGGGGGGAGGTGGGTGAGGTCTTCTCCCCTAAAGCGCACGAAGCCCCGGTCCGGGGGGAGGAGGCCGGCGACGAGCTTCAAAAGGGTGCTCTTTCCGCTCCCCGAGGGCCCCAAGAGGGCCAGGACCTCCCCTTCCGCCGCCTCCAGGTGGGCCTCGAGGCGGAAGCCGGGAAACGCTTTCTTTAGGCTAAGCTCCAGCACCCTCCCATTAAAGCAGAGGCCCCGGGAACCTCCCGGGACCGCCCAGGGCTCGTACCCCTTTACTTCAGGCCAATCTTCTTCCGCTCCTCCAGCACCTGCTGGGGGGTGAGCTTCTTAGCCCTCAAGGCCTTCACCTCGGCGGCGGTGAAGGGCTTGAAGTCCTTCACCTTCTTGTCGTCCCCCCAGGCGGTGGCGAGGTGGTTCAGGAGGGCGGCGATCTCCTCGTCCTTGAGCTGGCCGAAAGCGGGCATGGCCCCGTTGTACTTCATCCCCTTTACCTCAATCGGGCCCTGGAGGCCGTTGAGGAGAACCAGGATCAAGTATCCCCGCCCGCCCTTGAGGCTCAGGATCTCGCTCAAGTGGCCCGCCAGAGCCGGGAAGGCCCCGGGCACGCCCTGCCCGGTGGCTTGGTGGCACCCCGCGCACTGGCCGTAGAGCTTAGCGCCGTCTGCCTGGGCCAAGGCCAGGCTGCCCAAAACCAGAAGCCCCAAAAGGATCCGCTTCATCGTTAACCCTCCTGGGGATAGGGTATTTTGTCCCCAAGCATGCGTCAAGGGGTGTAACTTTAGCTTCGCTTAAGCTAGTGCGCAGGGGCTTTGGGTAAAAGAACGGCCGGTTGGGGTCTCCCTTGGCCCATGCCCTTAGGGGTTAAGTTGGGGGCGTTCGCGTTTACCCGTATTGGGTTTTCCCTTGCGGAAAGCGTTGGCCGGACCTCCCCGGCATAAAGGGGCCAAGTCCTTGTTTGCTTGGGGAACCCCGGCTTGTCCGCGGTTCAGTCTCCTTTGTGAAGGATGTATTTTGTTGACAAGCTCCTAGGGGTGCGGTAAGGTACAAATGTACCTGGGTTGTACCCATGTGGGGTAGTGTATGCACCGCTACGGGATGGCAGCGCTCCTGATGGTTCTCCTGGGGTGGGTGAAGGGCGC
This sequence comes from Thermus sp., assembly GCF_037444525.1. Lineage (GTDB taxonomy): Bacteria > Deinococcota > Deinococci > Deinococcales > Thermaceae > Thermus. The sequence continues at coordinate 2,661 of NZ_JBBIMD010000103.1, forward strand.
CCAGGACGATTTCGCCCGCTGGTACCCTTACGGCCAGGCCTTGGCCCTGGCCCAAGCCCACGGGCGGGTGGTCATGGTCTACTTCCACAGCGCCCACTGTCCCTACTGCGACCAGATGAACACCTTCGTCCTCTCGGACCCCAGGGTGTCCGGACTCCTAGAGGGCCGCTTTGTGGTGGCCTCCGTGCCCACGGACACCCTCGAGGGTCAAGACCTGGCCCGGCGCTACCGGGTGCCGGGCACCCCCACCTTTGTCTTCCTCGTCCCCAAAGGGGGGGCGTGGGAAGAGGTGGGCCGGCTTTTTGGCAGCCGGCCCCGGGCGCAGTTTTTGGAGGAGCTGCGCCAGATGTGCGCCAAAGGAGGTGCGTGTGAATAGGCGAGGTTTTCTCAAGACCACCGGCTTGGCCCTCGGGGCCCTGGCCGTAGCTGGCCTTCCAGCAAGGGCTCAGGCCCTGGAGGGCGAGGATCTGGCCCACCTGGAGAAGGCCCTCCAGGAGACTTTGGGCAAGGGCTTTAAGGACCTCACCCCCTCGGATGCCATCAAGCTCAACATGCCCGCCATCGCGGAGAGCGGGGCCAACGTGCCCGCGGAGGTGGAGGTGAGCCTGCCCTCGAGCCAGATCAAGGCTATCCATCTCTTCGCACCCCCCTTTCGGTTATTCACCTGCATAGACCTTGACAGGACAAAAGGAAAGGGGGTCTTTGGTTCTTATGAACACACCCAAGACCCCCATACCCAGTCTACCTCTCCC
>NZ_JBBIMD010000104.1:0-3324 GCF_037444525.1 Thermus sp.
AGATCATCTGGAGGGTATCCTGATCCATGGGGTACCTCCTCTCCCGTTGGTACCCCCATTCATACACATACCCTTACACATAATTCCTTACACGACCTCCGAGGTGCTGGGCCGTAGCTACGATGGTTGGGCTGGGGAGCGCTGGCTGGACATCCGGCAGATTGACAAACTGGCTCCCATCCTGCGGGCCCGACTGGATCTCTGCAAACAGAAAGGCTTCGTGGGGGTTGATCCCGACAACGTGAACGGCTACCAGAACAATACCGGTTTTCCCCTCACAGCCCAGGATCAGCTTCGCTTCAACCGCTGGCTGGCTGTCGAAGCCCATCAACGCGGCCTGGCCATCGGCCTCAAAAACACCACCGAACTGCTCCCACAGCTCATCAACGATTTCGATTTTCTTGTTACCGAGGAATGCTTTGCTCAGGGCTGGTGTAACCAGACCCAGCCCATGGTGCAGGCCGGCAAGCCGGTGCTGAACATCGAATACACCGACACCCGCATCAAGAGCACCTCCCAGTTTTGCGCTAGCAGTATTAACCTAGGCATTTTCTCCATCCTGAAACGCCGGGCGCTGGATGGCTGGGTGGAGGAGTGCAAGTAACGGCTCCGTTAATGTTGAAAGGGGCTTACCCCGCCGGGCTTAAGGCCCTCCAGGGCTTCCAGGAGGGCGGGCCGCTCGGTGCCCGGGGATAGGAGGAGGACCGCCTGGGGCCCAAAGCTCACGAGCCCCGCCTTCACCGTGGGGTCCAGGCCCCGCAGGAAGGCCTTGGCCAGGGTCTTGGCCCTCTCCAGGCGGCTTGGGGTCTCGTCGTCCGCGGCCATGGAATGGCTGGTGTCCACCACCAGCACCACCTGGGTCTGGTTCTCCCGCCAGGGGAGGGTGGCCTCCGGCCGGCCCGCGGCCAGGAGGACCAGGAGGAGGCCTAGGGGGTAGGCCCATTCCCACCCCGGGGGCCGGGGGCGGAAGGGGGCCTCCAGGGCCTGTTCCAGCCGGGCCTTCCCTCCCCGCTTCAGGAGGAGGTAGAGGAGGAGGCCCAGAAGGAAAAGCCCTAGGCCGAAAAGGAGGGTCCCCGGCTCCTTGAAGGCCACCTCCGCCTCCTTTCCACAAACCCCAGGATGAGGGGGACCAGGTCCATCTCCGTGGAGGCCAGGACCACCTCGGCCCCGGCCCGCCTAAGGGCCTCCAGGCGGGCTTTCCTGAAGGCCTCCGCCCGGGCGCGGTAGGCGGCGCGGACCCTGGGGACCAGGGCGTCCACCTCCACCACCTCCCCCGTCCTGGGGTCCCGGAAGCGCCAGACCCCCTCGGGGAGGTCCCGCTCCAAGGGGTCTTCCAGGAGGACGGCCACCAGGTCGTGCCGGGTGGCAAGGCGGCCTAGGGGGAGGGCGAACCCCTCCAGGAAGTCCGAGAAGACGAAGAGGAGCCCCCGCTTCCTGGCCACCCTGCCCAAAAGGTCCAGGCGTTCCCCAAGAGGGGCGGGGTCTATCCCGGCCTTTAGCCCGGCCTCGGCCAGGGCCAGGGCCTGGGCCTTACCCCCCCTTGGGGGGAGGAGCCGGCCCGAGACCACCCCACCCACCCGGTTCCCGTGCCTTAGGGCGATGTAGGCGAAGGCCAGGGCCAGCTCGAGGCCCAAGGCGTACTTCTCCCGCCTCCTGGACCCGAAGCGCACCGTGGCCCCCCGTCCAGGAGGAGCCAGAGGGTGAGCTCCTTCTCTTCCCGAAAGCGGCGTACGTGGAGGGTGCCGGTGCGGGCGGTGGCGGGCCAGTCTATCCGCTCCAGCTCGTCCCCCGGGTGGTAGGGGCTGATCTCCGCCAGTTCCAGGCTCCGCCCGTAGAAGACCCCCCGGTAGTCCCCGAAGAGGAGCCCGTCCAGGGGCCGGACCACCTTGAGCTCAAGCCTCCGCAGCAGGGCCTCGGGCGTCTCCATAGGGGTCCCTCAAGGGTACGAAAGGCGGGGGGAAGGCCTCCAGGAAGCGGTCCAGGAGGGCGTCCGGCCCCACCCCCTCCGCCAGGGCCTGGTAGGAGAGGACCAGGCGGTGGCGGAGGGCGTCCTTGAAGAGGTCCCGCACGTCCTCCGGAAGGGCGTACCCCCTGCCCCTGAGGAGGGCCAGGGCCTTGGCCCCCTGGACCAGGGCCAAGGAGGCCCGGGGGCTTCCCCCAAAGGCCAGGTAGGGTTTGAGCTCCTTCAGCCCCCCTTCGGGCTTGCGGGTGGCCTGGACCAGGCCCACCGCGTACTCCGCCACCTTGGGGTGGACGTAGACCCGGTCCGAAAGCCGCGCCAGGGCCAGGAGCTCCTCCAGGGAGAGGACCTCCTTGGCCCTTGGCTCCTCCCCCCGGGTCATGCGCTCCACGATGAGGAGCTCCTCGTGGAAGGCGGGGTAGTCCACCACCACCTTGAGGAGGAAGCGGTCCAGCTGGGCCTCGGGCAGGGGGTAGGTGCCCTCGCTCTCAATGGGGTTCTGGGTGGCCAGGACCAGGAAGGGCCTGGGGAGGGGGTAGGTCTCCTTGCCGATGGTCACCTGCCTCTCCTGCATGGCCTCGAGGAGGGCCGACTGCACCTTGGCGGGGGCGCGGTTGATCTCGTCCGCCAGGAGGAGGTGGGCGAAAATGGGCCCAAGCTCCGTGGCAAAGCTCCCCTCCTTGGGGTTGTAGACCCGGGTCCCCAGGAGGTCCGCGGGCACCAGGTCCGGGGTGAACTGGATGCGCTTGAAGCTCCCCCCCACCGCCTCGGCCAGGGTCTTCACCGCCAGGGTCTTGGCCAGGCCCGGCACCCCCTCAATGAGGAGGTGGCCCCGGGCCAGGAGGGCCACCAGCATCCTCTCCAGGAGGAGGTCCTGGCCCACGATGACCTTTTTGACCTCCCTGAGGAGGCCTTGGAGCCGTTCCTTGGCCGCCTCAAAGGGGTGCTCCCCTTCTTCCCGCATAAAGACCCCCTTCCGCCTTGGGGAAAAGGCTAGCCCCAGGGCCTAGGGGCCGTCCTGCCCTAGGCCACATTTGGCCGGAAGAGGGCCTTGCCTTTGGCCTTCAGGGCCTCGGGCCAGGCCTCCAGGGGGAAGACCCCCCCCACCAGGGCCTCGAGGCCCCCCACCTCCTTGAGGAGGTCCACCGCCTGCTGGAACTCCCCCCGGGTGTAGGTGTAGCTCCCCAGGAGGGCCACCTCCTTGAACCAGAAGGGGGAGAGGTCCGCCCACTCCACCCCCGGGGCCCCGAGGAGGAGGACCCTCCCCCTCTCCTCCGCCAGGGCCAGGGCCTCGCGGAACCCCCGGCCGCTCCCCGAGGCCTCCACCACCCCCTTGTACCCCCCCCGGTGCAGATCGGAAGAGC
>NZ_JBBIMD010000105.1:0-3189 GCF_037444525.1 Thermus sp.
GCGGAGGCTGCACCGGGCTTTGGGGGGTCTTGCGCCCTTGGAGTTCCTGGCTAAGCTCAAGGAGGAGGGGGTCCCCACAGAGTCTCAAATGTGCTGGCCAACTACAGGGGGACCAATGCCCATACCGGGGTTGGTATACTTGCGGCGAAGGAGGGCCGTATGGTGACGATCGCGGTTCCAAAGGAAAGGGCCCCAGGGGAACGAAGGGTAGCCCTGGTGCCTGAGGTGGTGGCCCGCCTGGTCAAGGGGGGGGCCCGGGTGCGGGTGGAGCGGGGGGCGGGGGAAGGCGCCTACCACCCGGACGAAACCTACCTCGAGGCCGGGGCGGAGGTGGTGGAGCGAGGCGAGCTCCTAAAGGGGGCCAACCTCCTCTTCACCGTCCAGCCCCCGGACGAGGAGCTCATCGGGGGCCTCGAGGCGGGGGCCATCCTGGTGGGCTTTATCCAGGCCCACAAGAACCCTGACCGGGTGCGGGCCCTGGCGGTCAAGAAGGCCACGGTCATCGCCATGGAGCTCATCCCCCGCATCACAAGGGCCCAGAGCATGGATGCCCTTTCCAGCCAGGCCACGGTGGCGGGGTACCTGGCGGCCCTCCACGCCGCCAGGCTTTCCCCCCGCTTCTTCCCCATGCTCACCACCGCCGCGGGCACCATCCGCCCCGCCAAGGTCATGGTCATGGGGGTGGGGGTGGCGGGGCTCATGGCCATCGCCACCGCCAAGCGGCTTGGGGCCCAGGTCTTCGCTTACGATGTGCGCAAGGCCGCGGTGGAGCAGGCCCTCTCCCTGGGGGCCAAGCCCATTGAGCTCCCCATCAGCGCGGAAGGGGAAGGGGGGTACGCCCGGGAGCTCACGGAGGAGGAGAAGCGCATCCAGCACGAGGCCTTAAGGGAGCACGTGGCGGGGATGGACGCCATTATCACCACGGCCCAGGTGCCGGGCCGTAGGGCCCCCATCCTCCTCACCGAGGACATGATGGAGCGCCTGAAGCCGGGCACGGTGGTGGTGGACCTGGCGGCGGAAAGCGGCGGCAACTGCGTCCTCACCAAGCCCGGCGAGCTGGTGGAGGTCCGGGGGGTACGGGTCTACGGCCCCTTAAACCTTCCCAGCGAGCTTTCCATCCACGCCTCGGAGATGTACGCCAAGAACCTCTTGAACCTCTCCAGCCTGCTCATCCAAAACGGGGAGTTCGCCCCCAAGTGGGAGGACGAGATCATCCAAGGCGCCTTGCTGATGAAAGACGGCGAGGTGGTGCACGGGCCCACCAAGGCCCTTTTGGGAGGTGCGTGATGGAGTTTAACCTTTGGGCCGCGCTCTACATCTTTATCCTGACCGCGTTCTTGGGGTACGAGCTCATCACCCGGGTGCCGGTGATCCTCCACACCCCCCTGATGTCCGGTTCCAACTTCATCCACGGGGTGGTGGTGGTGGGGGCCATGGTGGTCCTGGGGCACGCGGACACCGCCTTGGAGAAGGCCATCGGCTTCCTGGGGGTGGTCCTGGGGGCGGCCAACGCCGCCGGGGGGTACGCGGTCACCGTGCGCATGCTGGAGATGTTTGAACGCAAGCCCAGCAAGGGAGGTGGGGCGTAATGGACCTCATCCAGCTGGCCTACCTGGTGGTGGCGGTGCTCTTCATCACCGGCCTCAAGCGCATGGCCCACCCCACCACCGCCAAAAGCGGCATCGTCTGGGCGGGTTGGGGCATGCTCCTGGCGGTCCTCGCCACCTTCTTCTGGCCGGATATGGGGAACTTCGGCCTCATGCTCACCGCCCTCCTCCTGGGCACGGTGGTGGCCTGGTGGGCGGCGGTGCGGGTGGCCATGACGGACATGCCCCAGATGGTGGCCATCTACAACGGCATGGGCGGGGGTGCGGCGGCCACCATCGCCGCGGTGGAGCTCCTAAAGGGGGCCTTTGAGAACCCAGGCCTCATGGCTCTGGCCATCCTGGGGGGGCTTATTGGGAGCGTGGCCTTCACGGGAAGCCTCATCGCCTTCGCCAAGCTCCAGGGTCTTATGCGCTCCCGGCCCATCCTCTTCCCTGGGCAGAAACCCCTGAACCTCCTGGTCCTCCTCCTCGCCCTGGGCCTTGGGGTTTACCTCCTCTTCAACGACGCCACCACCCTCATCGTCCTCTTCTTCCTCCTGGCCCTCCTCTTTGGCGTCATCATGACCTTGCCCATAGGTGGGGGGGATATGCCTGTGGCCATCTCCTTCTACAACGCCTTCACCGGGATGGCCGTGGGTTTTGAGGGCTTCGCCGTGGGTAACCCCGCCCTCATGGTGGCGGGCACCCTGGTGGGGGCTGCGGGTACCCTCCTTACCGTGCTCATGGCCAGGGCCATGAACCGCTCTGTCTGGAGCGTCCTGGTGGGGGGCTTTGGGGTGGAGCAGGCCGCGGGGGAGATCCAGGGAAGCCTCAAGCCCGTGGACGTGGAGGATGCGGCGGTCATGCTGGCCTACGCGGGCAAGGTGGTCTTCGTGCCCGGTTACGGCATGGCCCTCTCCCAGGCCCAGCACAAGTTGAAGGAGCTGGCGGACCTCTTGGAGTCCCGGGGGGTGGAGGTGAAGTTCGCCATCCACCCGGTGGCGGGGCGGATGCCTGGGCACATGAACGTCCTCCTGGCGGAGGCGGGGGTGGACTACGACAAGCTCAAGGACCTCGAGGAGATTAACCCCGAGTTTCCCACGGTGGACGTGGCCGTGGTCATCGGGGCCAACGACGTGGTGAACCCCGCTGCCCGCCGTCCGGGAAGCCCCCTCTACGGCATGCCCATCCTGGATGTGGACAAGGCCAAGAACGTCATCGTCGTCAAGCGGGGCCAGGGGAAGGGTTTTGCCGGGGTGGAGAACGAGCTCTTCTACGCGGACAACACCCGCATGCTCTACGGGGATGCCCAGGATGTCCTCACCCGGCTCATCCAGGCCCTGAAGAAGCTCTGAAGCCTGGTATGGGACTTGGAGAAAGGGCGGGCTAGGCCCTTTTTCTGGGGTCCCCACCTCGGAAAGCTTCCCTGGGGCACTTAGTGAATCCCCCGCCGCGTCACTGCGGCGGGGGCTTCCCTGTGCTCGGACAAACACATGTGAGACTGCCCCAACTAAAATGTGGGGACCACTCCAACATGAAGGAGGTCCCCACGAATGCAGCTTACCACCATCGGCCAGGAGATGTGGAAGGGAGCCCGGCTGGC
>NZ_JBBIMD010000106.1:0-3170 GCF_037444525.1 Thermus sp.
TCATCTGGAGGGTATCCTGATCCATGGGGTACCTCCTCTCCCGTTGGTACCCCCATTCATACACATACCCTTACACATAATTCCTTACACGACCGGTGGTGGGGCCGAAAAGCCTAGAGCGGGCGGTGTTGGAGATCTGGTTTGACCGTCGCTACCGGCCCCTTAGGAAGAACGTGGAGGGTGGGGAACTGATACCCCTTAGCGAATGGGCGTAGGCGTACAATGGGTCCATGGAAAAGGTGCTTCTCCTCTTGGGCCTCCTCCTCATGGTCTACAACGTCCTTTATGGCTTCAGGCTTCGGCGGGCCATCCCTGGCGGGGTTATGGGGGAGCGCGTCGGGCAGATGCTCTTCCTCATCGTCTTCTTCGCCCTGGCCTACCTGGCCGTCCTCCTCCTCACCTGGGGTGAGCCCTCTAGCCTCCTCCTTCTTCTCCTCTCCCTCATCCTCCTCCTGGGGGCGGTCTTCGTCTTCCTGGTCCTTAGGCTGGTGGACGCCATCGTGGCCTCGCTTTAGCCCATGGTCTTCCGCCGCAACCCCAACCCACCCCCCCAGGACTGGCACCCCACCCCTGAGGAGTGGCGGGTTTATGCCCTGTGCGACGGGCGCCGCACGGAAGAGGAGGTGGTGCGGGAAAGCGGCCTGGGGGAGGAGGCCTACCGCATCCTGGCGGGGCTTTTGAAAAGGGGCCTGATCCTGCCCGTGGAAAGCCCCAAGGAACTCTGCCAAAAGCTTTCGGCCTTCCTAAAGGCCCGCCTGGGGGAAAAGGCCACCCCCTTTTTGCAGAGCCTAGAGGGGTGCGAGACGCGGGAGGCCTTGGAAGAGGTGGCCCTAAGGGTGGCGGTGCGCGTGAAGCTCACCCTGGACAAGAAGACAGGGGAGGAGCTCGAGCACATAGTGCGGGAGCTCTTCCACTAAGTACTCCACTGGGGCTTCGGCAGGGTACCCAAGCCTAGTCCCTGGGAGGAATCCAGGGTTCGCCCCGGAAGAAGCCCTGGACCAGCCGGGCCACCACCCCGCCGAGGAGGACGAGGCCCAGGAGGTTGGGGATGGCCATGAGGCCGTTGAGGGTGTCGGAGACCGCCAGGAAGGCCTCGAGGCCCCCCAAAGGCCCCACGAAGGCCAAGACGGCGAAGGCCAGGCGGTAGGGCCAGCGGATCCCCTCCCCGAAGAGGTAGGCCGCGGCCTCCTCCCCGTAAAAACCCCAGGCCACCATGGTACCCAGGGCGAAGACCACCACGGTGAGGGCCAGGACCACCCCCCCGAAGGGGTGGGCAGAAAAGAGGGCGCTTGCCGCTTCCGAAGCGCTCCCCCCGGCCCGCCAAAGGCCGGAGGCGATGAAGGTGAGGGCGGTGAGGGTGGTGACCAGGAAGCTCACGAACATCTCCGTCACCCCCCAAAACCCTTGGCGCACGGGGTGGTCCACCTGGGCCTGGGCGTGGGCGATGGCCGCCGAGCCTAGGCCCGCCTCGTTGGCGAAGATCCCCCGGCCCAGCCCGGCGTTGATGGCCGCAAAGAGGCTATACCCCGCCGCCCCGCCCAAGGCGGCCTCTGGGGTGAAGGCCGCCCAGAAGACCAGGGCCAGGGCCTCGGGGATCTGGCCTGCATAGAGGACGAGGAGGGGCAGGAAGGCGAGGAGGAAGAGGAGGAGCTTTAGGGGCACCACCACCTGGGCGAAGCGGGCCACGCGCACGATGCCCCCGCCCAGGACCACCCCCACCAAAAGGGCCAGGGCCAAACCCACCAGGGCCGGGGGCAGGCCCAAAGGGGCCAAAGCCCCCCCCACCGACCCCGCCTGGGCCAGGTTACCGATGCCAAAGGCCGCCACCGCGGCGAAGAGGGCAAAAAGGGCCCCCAAAAACCGCAGACGAGGCAGGCCCCGGGAGAGGTAGTACATGGCCCCCCCCGAGACGGACCCGTCCGCGTAGCGGCGGCGGTAGTGCACCGCCAAGGTGGCCTCGGCGAACTTGGATCCAGTCCCGAAAAAGTAGCCCACCCACATCCAGAAGACCGCCCCCGGCCCCCCCAGGAGAACAGCGGCCAGCATGCCGAGAAGGTGGCCCGTGCCCACGGTGGCCGAAAGGGCCACCATGGTGGCCTGGAAGGGGGTGATCTGCCCTCCAAAGCCGTAGCCCCGCTCCCGGATGGCCCCAAAGGTCTCGCTGAAGGAAACCCGCATCATGCGGAAGGGGGCGGAGAACCAGCGGATCCGAAAGATCACCAGATAGGCCCCCACCAGGAGAAAGACCAGCTTCATAGGGAAACCGAAGACGATGCGGTTCAGGTACTCGTTCAGGGTCAGGATGTCCATGGCTACACCTCCGGCACCACCTCTACCCTATCCCCCCGGCGAAGGCGCAGGCGCTTCAGGTCCTCCTCCAGAAAGCCGAGCCGCCCCGGGATGTTGGGCCGGGGACGCACCTCCAGGACCTGGTTTAGGCCCTTGAGCCGCAAGCGGAAGCCATGGCGGATGGCCCGGGCCCACTCCGCGTAGAGGGCCTCGTCCACGTAGGCCGTCCCGCTCCCCGGACCGTAGATGGGCAGGACCAGGAGGGCCACCGGGGGCAAATCCACCTCGGGCACCGCCTCCAAGGCCCCCATCTGGAGGAGGGTGTGGAGGATGCGGGCTAGGCGCAAAGGGGCGGGCTGGAGGAGAACCTCCACCACCCGCTTCCCCTCCACCTGGGCTAGGACCTTGAGGGTTTCCGCGGGCAGGTCCTTTACCGCTCCGGACTGGGGGAGGCGCAGGCGGTAGCTCCAGTCCGGGGGGAGGGAGAGCCCCTCCCAGGCCTTCCCCGCCTCCGCCAACCGGACGGGTACGGTAAGCCCACCCAAGAGGGTGGTGCGGGGGGGCACCTCCTCCGGCAAAAAACGGAAGGGGGCCTTCTTCAGGCCCGCCAGGAGGTCCAAGGCCTCCTCCCCCTCCAAGGCCTTGTCCGAGGCGGCCACCCGGGCGTGGACCACCTGCCCCCCCTTTAGGTAAACCTCCCCCTCCAGAAAGGGCGCCTGAACGAGAAGCCGCCCCGTGCGCCCCGCGCTCATCAGCGCTCCTACCAAGGAGGCAAAGGGGAACTCCGCCAGGTTGCCTTCCAGAACCCCGCGCTCGCCAAGCATTCCCCCCCTTTTTACCACATCCCCGGTCGTCCGGGCGAGGTGGGGGCCGACGCCCTT
>NZ_JBBIMD010000107.1:0-2980 GCF_037444525.1 Thermus sp.
AAGGGTTTTGCCGAGGTGCAGGAGGTGTTGGAAGGGATGCTTCGGGAAAGGTATGCCCCCCGTACACAGACGCTTACACATAAATCTTGACACGACCGTGAGGTTTATAGGTTTAGGAAGGAGGGCATGTGGTTCAAAGGCTGTTCAGCCGTCAGAGCGCATTGAGCCGTTTATTCAAACCCCGGGTGGAGGCCCTGGGCCTGGAGATCGGGGCGGCCAACCTCAAGCTGGTGGAGATCTCCGGAAACCCCAAAACCCTTAGGGCCTTGGCCATCCGGCCCACCCCTCCGGGCACCATCGTGGACGGGCTCATCGCCGAACCCACCGCCCTGGCAGGGGAGCTAAAGGAGCTCTTGGCTGAGGCCCGGACCAAGAAGCGCTACGTGGTCACCGCAGCCCCCAACCTCTCCGTCATCCTGCGCACGGTCCAGGTCCCCAAGATGCCCGCCAAGGAGATGGAGGAGGCGGTGCGCTGGGAGGCGGAGCGCTACATCCCCTTCCCCATAGATGAGGTGGTCCTGGACTTTGCCCCCCTAACCCCCCTGGAGGAAGCCGAGGAAGGGGAGCAGGTGGAGGTCATGGTGGGGGCTGCCAGGAAGGAGAGCGTGGCCGGGCTCATAGAGGCCCTGCGGGGCGCAGGGCTCATCCCGGTGGTGGTGGATGTGAAGCCCTTCGCCGGGCTCTACTCCTTGGAGGAAGGGCTTAGGGAGGGACCCTTGGCCCTTGCTGTGGACATCGGGGCGGAGAGCACCAGCCTGGTCCTCACCCAAGGGGACCGGCCCTTTTACGCGCGCATCCTCACCCTCTCGGGCAAGGACTTCACCGAAGCCATCGGGAAAGCTTTTGGCCTAGACTTCTTGGCCGCGGAGGAGGTCAAGCGCACCTACGGCCTGGCCACCATCCCCACGGAGGACGAGGAGCTCCTTTTGGACTTTGACGCGGAACGAGAACGGTACAGCCCAGCCCGCATCTACGATGCCATCCGCCCCGTTCTGGTGGAGCTCACCCAGGAAATCCGGCGGAGCCTGGAGTTCTTCCGGGTGCAGATGGGGGACCTCCAACCCGAGGTGGGCTACCTCATGGGGGGTGGGAGCAAGCTCAGGGGCCTTTCCACCCTGCTCACGGACACCCTGGGGGTAAGCTTTGAGGTGCCCAACCCCTGGGAGGGCATCGCCGTGGACCCCAAGCGGTTTGACCCCGAGGAGCTCAAGGCCCTTGCCCCCGAGTTCATGGTGCCTGTGGGTCTAGCCCTGAGGGGGGTGAGTCCCCTTGATTAGGCTAAACCTCCTCCCCAAGGACCTCCGCCGCCGGGTGGAACCCGGCTGGTGGCGGCTTGCTGCTTCCCTTCTCGCCCTCTTTGCTCTCCTCCTTATGGGCTTCCTCCACTACACCGCCTATACGGAGCTTGCGCTCGCCCGCTCGGAGCGGGATGCTCTTAAGGCCGAGGTGGAGGCCCTAAGGCCCTTCATCGCCGAGCAAAACCGGTTGCAACAGGAGCGGAAGACCCTCGAGGCCCTCCTCTCCATCCGGGAGGGCTTGAGGAAGGGGTTCGTGCCCTGGTCGGACTACCTTGCGGCCTTTATCGGGCAGATCCCGCGTACCGGGGGCCGGTTCCCCGTGGCCCTGCGCTCGGTGAACACCCGCACCATCCCGGAGGAAGAGGCCAATCGGGCTAAAGAAAGCGGAACCTTTGACGGCAAGGCGGTGCGGGTGGAGTTCGCCGTCCAGGGGGAGGCCCTGAATCGGGAAGCCCTGGTGGGCTTTGTCCAGGCCTTTGAGTCCTCCCCCCGGTTTGGCATAGAGTTCCAGGGGGCCACCTGGGACGGGGAACGGGGGCTTTGGTCTTTCTCTGCCCGGATAGGGGCGACGGGGGGTGAGGGCAGTGCTCAACCTTAGCCGGCTGGGCCAGCGGGAATGGGCCCTTCTCGTCATGGCCCTCACTGTGGTTCTGGCCCTACTTTGGTACTTCCTTCTCATCGTTCCCCTACGCCAGGAAACAGAGACCGTGCGGAACGAGATCGCTACCCTTATCCCCGAGCGGGACCGGGGGAGACAAGCCCAAAGGGCCCTGCCGGAACTCCGGGCTGCCATTGCCGAGCTCCAGGCGGAACGCCAGGCCTTCCTAAGGGCTCTTCCCCGGGAAGAGCGGCTTGGGGAGGTGCTAAACGCCCTCCTCTCCGAGGCGGCAAGGAGCGGGGTGGCCGTGCGGGCCCTAAACCGCTCCCCCACCTCCGCCCCTGTGCCCGAGGTGCGGGCGGTGAACCTGGCCCTATCCTTGGAAGGGCCCTTCCCGGAAACCTACACCTACCTCAAAAGGCTGGAGGGGCTTTCCCGCTTCAGCTCCATTTCTGGACTCTCCTTGGCGGTGGCCGGAGAACCCACCCCTAACCCCATCCTGAACACCAGCCTAACCCTAACCCTGTACATGCTGGCCAAAGACGTGGAAGAACTCCAGGCGCCCGGAACCCCGGGCGGGGGAGGTGGACGGTGAAGGAACCAGAGCAGGGCCATGCCCAATCCACCTTGGCCCGCGTCCTCTCGGGCCTGCGCACCCTACCCCAGTCCACGAAGATCCTCCTAGTTGCCCTCCTTTTGGTGGCAGGGGTGGCCTTGTGGTACGTGGGGCTCTACCTGCCGGCCCAAGGAGGGCAGGAGGAAGCAACAGCGCCCCAAGCCACCCCTACCCCAGGCCCCATCGAGGCCCCACCCATCCCACCCCTCACGCCCAGCGAGGCGGTCCGGCAGGAGGAGCCCCAAGCCCCAAGCCCACAACCCCAACCCCCTCAGGCCGAGAAAACCCCCAAGACCACAGCCCCCCCACGGGCCGCCCAGGCCATCACCCCGCCGCCCAACCCCTTCGTCCCGCTGGTGGTGGCCACGCCCCCCCCATCGGCTCCATCCGCCCCCGCTGTAAGCCCCATCCCCCGGGGGGAGCCGGTGGCGGTGGCCACCCCGCCCCGGGTAGAGGTGCGCCCGCAAA
>NZ_JBBIMD010000108.1:0-2906 GCF_037444525.1 Thermus sp.
AGGAAGGGAGGTGGGCGGAGCGGAGGTTGAAGGGTTTTGCCGAGGTGCAGGAGGTGTTGGAAGGGATGCTTCGGGAAAGGTATGCCCCCCGTACACAGACGCTTACACATAAATCTTGACACGACCTCCTTGCCCGAGGCGAGGGCCTGACCGTGCTCCACCCGGACATTCCTCCCCCCTAAACCTGGTAAAGTGGGCTTGGTGCCTCTTGGGCACCTCCTTCGGGGCGGGGTGGAAGTCCCCACCGGCGGTGAAAGCCCGCGAAGCCCCTTTGGGGCCCGACCCGGTGGAATTCCGGGGCCGACGGTGAAAGTCCGGATGGGAGAAGGAGGGCCGCTTGGACCTGGACGAGCGTTTTCTTCGGCGTGCGCTGCAGCTAGCGGAACGGGCGCGAGGCCACACCCACCCCAACCCCCTGGTGGGGGCGGTGGTGGTGAAGGAGGGCCGGGTGGTGGGGGAGGGGTTCCACCCCAAGGCGGGCCTGCCCCACGCGGAGATCTACGCCCTGGAAGAGGCGGGGCCGGAGGCCCGGGGGGCTACGGTCTACGTCACCCTCGAGCCCTGCAATCACTTCGGCCGCACCCCCCCCTGCAGCCTGGCCCTCCTCCAGGCTGGGGCGGCCCGGGTGGTGGTGGCCGCCCGGGACCCAAACCCGAGGGCCGCAGGGGGGCTTGAGCGCCTACGGGAGGCGGGGGTCCAGGTGGAGGCCGGGCTTCTCCAGGAGGAGGCCAGGCTCCAGAACGAGGTCTTCTTCACCCGGGAGCGGAAGGGCCTCCCCTTCGTCCTCCTCAAGATGGCCCTTAGCCTAGACGGCCAGGCGGCCGCCCAGGGGGGGGATGCCCGCTGGATCTCCTCTCCCGAGAGCCGCCGGGTGGCCCACGCCTACCGGCAGTGGCTTCCCGCCCTCCTCGTGGGGGTGGGGACGGTCCTAAAGGACGACCCCCACCTCACCGTGCGCGACCCCGATTTCCGCCCCTTCCCCCACATGCTGGAGCCCCCGCCCCTTCGGGACCCCTGGAAGGTGGTCCTGGACACCGAGGCCTGCACCCCCCCAGGAGCGCGCCTCTTCCGCCCGGGGCCCCGGGGGGAGGCCGCGAGGGTCCTCATCCTGGCCGGGGTGGGGGCCCCGAAGGCGCGGCTTAAGGCCCTGGAAGCGGCCGGGGCAGAGGTGGTGGAGCTTCCCCGGGAGGGGGGTAGGGTTTCCCTGGAAGCGGCGCTTCGCCTTCTCCTGGAGCGGGGGCTGGATGGGGTTTTGGCGGAGGGGGGGCCCAAGGTGGCGGGGGCCTTGGTGGAGCGGGGACTGGTGGACAAGTACGCCTTTTTCCTAGCCCCCAAGCTCCTGGGCAAGGGGCGGGGGGCGCTGGAGGGTTTTGCTGTGGAAAAGGTGGCCGAGGCCCGAAGGCTCCGCCTCGCCCGGGTGGAAAGGCTTGGGGAGGACCTTTGGCTCGAGGCCTACCCGGAGGGGTGAATGTTCACGGGACTGGTGGAGGAGACCGGCGAGATCCTGAAGGTGGAGGAGGGCCCCTTCCTGCGGGTCAGGATCGGGGCCAAGGAGGTGCTTTCCGACCTCAAGGTGGGGGACTCGGTGGCGGTGGACGGGGTCTGCCTCACCGCGGTGGCGGTGGACGGGGAGGGGTTTTGGGTGGAGCTCGCCCAGGAGACCCGGCGGCGCACCGCCCCCAACTGGCGGGTGGGCCACCGGCCCAACCTGGAGCGGGCCCTAAGGGTGGGGGACAGGCTAGGGGGGCACTTCGTAACCGGGCACGTGGACGGGGTGGCGGAGCTTTTGGAGGTCCGCGAGGCCCCCGGGGCCAAGGACTACTTCTTCCGCGCGCCCCAAGGCCTTCGCCGCTACCTCGCGGAGAAGGGGAGCGTGGCCCTAAACGGGGTCTCCCTCACCGTGGCCGGGCTTTTTGAGGAGGGCTTCTGGGTCACCCTCATCCCCCACACCCTGGCGGTCACCAACCTGGGGGCCTTGAGGGTGGGGGAGGGGGTGAACCTCGAGGTGGACCTCATCGCCCGGTACCTGGAACGGCTTATGAGGGGAGCATGATGGAGAGGTTGGCCAGCATCCAAGAGCTTTTGCAGGAGCTCCGCCAGGGCCGCCCCGTGATCCTGGTGGACGACGAGGACCGGGAGAACGAGGGCGACCTCATCATGGCCGCGGAGCACGTCACCCCGGAGTGGGTGAACTTCATGCTGAAGGAGTGCCGGGGCCTCCTCTGCGTGGCCCTCCCGGAGGAGAGGGCCAGGGCCTTGGACCTTAGGCCCATGGTGGAGCGGAACCAAGACCCCCAGGGGACCCTCTTCACCGTGAGCGTGGACGCCAAGGGGGTGACCACGGGGATCTCGGCCTTTGAGCGGGCGGCCACCATCCGCCTCCTGGCCGATCCCGAGGCCACCCCTCAGGACTTCCGCCGCCCCGGGCACATCTTTCCCCTCATTGCCCGGCCTGGGGGGGTGTTGCGCCGCGCCGGGCATACGGAGGCCACGGTGGACCTGTTGCGCCTGGCGGGGCTTACCCCCGTGGGGAGCCTCATTGAGATCCTGAAGGAGGACGGGACCATGGCCCGCCTCCCGGACCTCCTGGAGTTCGCCCAGCGCCACGGGCTCAAGGTGGGGACCATCGCCGGCCTCATCCGCTACCGCCTGGAGCGGGGGGACCTCTACGTGAAGCGGGAGGCAGAGGCCCTGCTTCCCACCCGCTTCGGGGAGTTCCGCATCCTGGGTTACCGGGACACCCTCACGGGGGAGGAGCACGCGGCTTTGGTCATGGGGTCTTGGGGGCCGGAAGAACCCATCCTGGTGCGCATGCACTCCGAGTGCCTCACGGGGGACGCCCTTCACTCCTTAAGGTGCGACTGCGGCTTCCAACGGGACCTGGCCTTGGAGCGGATCGCAAAGGA
>NZ_JBBIMD010000109.1:0-2860 GCF_037444525.1 Thermus sp.
CCTCCGGGCGGACGGGAGCCGGGGCCGGCTTCTCGGCCTTGGGCCCACGGCCACGGAGGTGCGCCTCTACACCCTCCAAGGGGAGGCCCTCCAGAGCCGGAAGGTCCTGGGGGACGAGCTTGGGGAAGCCCGCCTGGCCTTGGACCCGGTGGTGGGCCTGGTGGCCTTCGGCCGGGGTTTCCAGGTCCTGGAGCCCAGGGACTCCGGGCCCCAAGAGACCTTTACCACCTTCCAGGCAGGCCTGGTGGCCCCGGACGGGTACCTGTACCTGGCCGCGGGGAGCCGCCTTTACGTCTACGACCTCGTCCCCTCCCCTCCCCAGCGGGTGGGCCTGCCCGCCTTGGGCCTTTCCCCTAGGGCCCTGGCCCTCATCCCGGTAGAATAGGGCATGCTCCAAGGCAAGGCGGTCCTCATCACCGGTGCGGGGGGCGCCCTGGCCCGGGCGGTGATCCCGGCCTTCCACCGGGCCGGGGCCCGGCTGCTCCTTTCCGACCCCCGCCTCGAGCGCATGGCGGAAAGGGCCCAGACGGTAGGGGCCAAGACCTTCGTGGCCGACCTCACCCGGCTGGAGGAGGCCCAGGCCCTGGCGGGGTTCGCCGAGCGGGAAGGCCCCCTTTACGGGGTGGTCCACACCGTGGGGGGGTTCGCCGCGGGGCGCTTTCTGGACTCCGACCCGGGGCTTTACGACTGGATGCTGGACCTGAACCTGCGCACCGCCTATAACCTCCTGAAGGCCGCCCTCCCCTACATGGAGACCCGCAGGGAGGGCTTCTTCGCCGCCATCGCCGCGGGGCCCGCCTGGACCGGGGTGGGCCCGGGCCGGGCCCTCTACACCATGGCCAAGACCGCCCTGGCAAGCCTCCTCAGGTCCCTCCAGGGAGAGGTGGAGGGGGTGCGCTTCCTGGTGGTCTACCCCATGGGCACCCTGGACACGGAGCCCAACCGCCGGGCCATGCCCGAGGCCGACCCCAGCCGCTGGATCCGGCCCGAGCTCATCGCCCAGGCCCTGGTCCTGGCCGCGGGGGCGGAGGGGGGGCGGTTTTTGGAGCTCCCCATCTACCCACCCCTCTAGCCCCAAAGAAGGCCCCCAGGGCGTCCGCCAGGAGATCCCAGCCGAAGGCCTCCCGGCCGGGAACAAAGCTTTGGTGCCACTCGTCCACCACCCCGTAGCCCGAGGCTAGGAGGAAGGCCCCCCAAAACCCCCCAAGGCCAAGGCGCCAAAGGCGGGCCAAAAGGGCGTAGGCCAGGAAGTGGGCCCCCTTGTCCCAGGGGTGGGGAAGCCCCGCCCCGGTGGCGGGCTGGTCCGAAAGCCACCACAAGACCCCCATCCAGAGGAGGGCAAGCCCCAGGAAAAAGCCCCTTAAGCCTCCACCAGCTCCCACAGAACCCCCTGGGCGAAGGAGGGGTGGAGGAAGGCCACCCGGTGCCCCCCAAACCCCGGCCGGGGGGTTTTGTCCACCAGACGGGCCCCCGCGGCCCTGAGCGCGGCCAGGGCCCCCTCGAGGTCCAAGGTGGCGAAGGCCAGGTGGTGGAGACCAGGGCCCCGCTTGGCCAGGAAACGGCCCACGGGGGTCTCCGGGCCCAAGGGGGCCAGGAGCTCCAACCGGGCCTCTCCCTCCCCCCGGAGCATGGCCACCCGCACCCCTTGGGCCGCCACCTCTCCTTCCGCCTCCACCCGGAAGCCCAGGAGGAGGTAGCGGGCCTTGGCCGCCTCCAGGTCCTCCACCGCAATGCCCACGTGGTGCAGCCGCATGGGCCTATTCTAGCCCCTCCAGGATCCCCCGGGCGGCCTGGAGGCCGGTGAAGAGGCACCCCCCCAGGAAGGTCCCCTCCAGGGCCTTGTACCCGTGGAAGGCCCCCCCGCCAAACCCCGCGGCCTCCCCCGCGGCAAAAAGCCCCGGCAAAGGCACCCCCAAAGGGGTGAGGGCCCGGCCCTTGAGGTCCGTCTGGATGCCCCCTAGGGTCTTCCGGGTGAGGGTCCAAAGCCTAGCCGCCACCAAAGGCCCCTTTCCCGCGAGGAGGGGGGCGGGCTTGGCCACCCGGAAAAGCCGGTCCCCCAAATAGCGGCGGAAGGCCTGGAGGGCCAGGGCCTGGGCATCCTTGGCGAAGGGGTGGAGGAGCTCCCGATCCCAGGCCTTGACCTCCCTTTCCAGCTGGGCTGGGTCCAGGACGCCGGGGGCCAGGGCATCCATCTTGCGCATGAGCTCGGAAAGGCTTTCCGCCACCAGGAAGTCCTTCCCCCGCTCCAGGAAGGCCCTGACCGGGGCGGCAGGGCCCAGGAGGCGGTTCCTAAGGACCATGGGCCAGCTCCGCCCCGTGAGGTCGGGGTTCTGCTCCGATCCGGAAAGGGCGAACTCCTTCTTGAGGATGCGCAGGTCTAGGACGAACCAGCTCCAGTCAAACCCCGTCTTCCGCAGGTGGCGGAGGGTCTCCAGGGCGTCAAACCCGGGGAAAAGAGGCGGAGGCAGGCGCCGGCCCGTGGCGTCCACCCAAAGGGAGGAGGGTCCGGGGAGGATGCGGATGCCGTGGTGGGTCCAGAGGGGGGTGTGGTTCTCCACCCCCTCGGGGTAGTGCCACATGCGGTCCAGGTTCACCAGCCTGGCACCCGCCCGCTGGGCGAGGAGGAGCCCCTGGCCGTCCACGTGGTCCGGCACCCCGGAAAGCATCCGTCCTGGTGGGGGCCCTATGCGCTCGGGCCAGTGGCGGCGCACGAGCTCGAGGTTGGCCCCGATGCCCCCCGTGGCCAGGAGGACCGCCTGTGCGCGAAAGCGGAACGTCCCCACGGGCCTACGGCTGGTGGGGACGCCCCTGGGCTTGGAGTCCTCCTCCAGGATCACCCCCCCCACCCCCAC
This sequence comes from Thermus sp., assembly GCF_037444525.1. Taxonomy (GTDB): domain Bacteria; phylum Deinococcota; class Deinococci; order Deinococcales; family Thermaceae; genus Thermus. Next base: position 2,853 of record NZ_JBBIMD010000109.1, read on the forward strand.
CGCCCGCC
>NZ_JBBIMD010000110.1:0-2834 GCF_037444525.1 Thermus sp.
CCCCTCCAGGTAAGCCCCCTGGAGGACGCTATGGGGAAGGACCCGGGCCCCGGGCTCCAGTACGGTGTCCTCCAGGACGCTATAGGCCCCCACCTCGCACCCTTCCCCGATGCGGGTCTTCCCCTTGAGCACCACCCCCGGCCACAGGGTGGCATCGGGGGCAAGCTCCACCGTGGGCTCGAGGTAGACCGTTTCGGGAAGGAGCATCCGCACCCCCTTGAGCATCCAGTCCCGCCGGAGCCGGTCCAGGAGGATCCCTTCCACCCGGGCAAGCTCCAGGCGGGTGTTCACCCCAAGGGCCTCCTCCGCCCGCCCTCGCACGGCCACCACCCGCTTCCCGTGGGCCCGGTAGATGGCGATGAGGTCGGGAAGGTAGTACTCCCGGGCGGCGTTCTCGTTCCCCACTTCCCTAAGGGCCTGGAAAAGGAAGGGGTCAAAGGCGTAGGCCCCCGCGTTCACCTCCCGGATGGCCTTTACCTCCGGCGAGGCGTCCTTCTCCTCCACGTTGGCGAGAACCTCCTCCCCCTCCCGCAGGATGCGGCCGTAGCCCGTGGGGTCCTGGAGTTCCACGGTGAGGAGGGCCATCCCCGCCCCTTCCGATAGGGCCTCGAGGAGGGCCCTCAGGGTGTCCGGGGTGAGGAGAGGGGTGTCCCCCTGGGTCACCAGGATGGGCCCGGGGAAGCCCTTTAGGGCCTCCCCCGCCTGCATAAGGGCGTGGGCGGTACCGAGCTGCTCCTTCTGCTCGGCAAAGACCACAGGGTAACCCCAGAGGGCCTCCCGCACCCTCTCCCCCCCGTGGCCCACCACCACCACGAGGCGCTCGGGGGCCAGGGCCAGGGCCGTCTCCACCGCGTAGGCCAGCATGGGCTGGCCCAGAAGGGGGTGGAGCACCTTGGGCAGGCGGGACCTCATCCTCGTCCCCTGCCCGGCGGCCAGGATCACGTGGGCGTGCATGGCCCTATTATCCCTCGGGGCGCAAGACGGCGAGGCGCCGAAGGACCCACCAGGAGAGGAGAACCAGGGGGATGCTGACAATCTGGGTGGCGGTGAAGAGCCCAATCCCTAGCTCATCGTTGCGGTAAACGGGAAGCCAAAGGGGATTCAGGCGGAAGGGCTCCTCCAGCACGGAGCGGAGCACGCTGTACCAGAGGAGGAAGTTCCAGAAGGCGTAGCCGTAGAAGGGCTTTTTCCTAAGCCAGTAGAGGGAGAGGAAAAGGAGGATCAGCCCTACCCCCACCCCATAGATCTGGGTGAGGTGCACGGGGCCCCGAAGGAGTTCGGTGCACCGATAAACCTGGGAGATATCGTCTATCCCCGGGCAAACCCCCGGAAAGCCCACGGCGCTTTCCGGCCAGGTGAAGCCAATGGGGAGGGTGGTGAGGCGGCCTACGGTGTCGGAGCCGTTCATGAAGTTGCCAAGCCGCCCGGCCATGATCCCCAAGGCCACCCCAGGGGTGGCCGCGTCCAGGTAGGGGTAAAGGGGGTACCCCTTGCGCCTGTGGAAGTACAGGAAGGTCAAGGCACCCCCCAGGATGGCCCCGTGGAAGGAAAGCCCTCCATGCCAGATGTAGAGGACCTCCGCCGGGTTTTCCAGAAAGGGGGCGGGGGAGGTGAGGACGTAACCCAGCCGGGCCCCCACCACCCCCCAGACCACGGCCCAGAAGGCCACGTGCTCAAAGCGCTCCGTGTCCAGCCCCCAGGCCTTAAGCCGGCGCTTGGCCAGCTCAAAGGCGGCGAAGATGGCCACGGTGAGGAAGAAGCCGTACCATTGGATGCGCAAGGGGCCGATCTGGATCATGGTGGGGTCCACAGCCTAACCTCCCAAAAGGGTCTTCACCTTCTCCCAAAGGGCCTTCTCGTCAAAAAAGCCCTCCATGAGCACTTCGCCACCCCAAAGGAGGACGGGCACCCGGAAGGTGTAGAGGCGGAGAAGCTCCGGGTCCCGGTCCACGTCCCGGCGCACGTAGGGCACCCCCAGGGCCCAGAGGACCCGCTCGGCCTTCTCGCAAAGCCCGCACCCCTCCCGGGTGACGAAGACCAACTCCATGCCCTAAAGCCTACCCTAAAAGATGGCCTGAAGGACAAGAAGGCCCATAACGAGATGCAAAAGGGCCTTCCCCACCATCCCCCCCATGAGGCCCACCAAGGTGCCAAAGGCGGCCCTTAGGGCCTCCTCCGGCTTCCTGCCCGAGAGCCATTCAAAAAGCCAGGCCAGCATAAAGGGCAGGAGGAGAACCCCCCAGACCCCAAGCAAGAGGCCGAGAATCCCCCCGAGAAAGGCCCCCCATAGCCCCGCCCACCCCGCCCCGTAGCGCCTGGCCCCCAAGAGGGTGGCCAGGTTGTCCAGGGTCATGGCAAGAAGCCCAAGGGCAAAAAGGCCCAGCCAAAGCCCCAAGGAAACCTCCCGAAAGCCCACCAAAAGCTCGTGGAGAAAGACGGCCAGGAGGACCACCAAGGTGGCGGGCACGAAGGGAAGGAAGGTGAGGAGGACCCCAAGGGCCCAAAGGACCACGAAGAGCCAGTCCGCCAAGGCCTCCATGGGGCCAGCCTAACGGGGAGGTCCCTCCTGGGACAAGTGGCTGTAGTTGGCCAGCACATTTGAGACTCTGTGGGGACCCCCTCCTCCTTGAGCTTAGCCAGGAACTCCAAGGGCGCAAGACCCCCCAAAGCCCGGTGCGGCCTCCGCCCGTTGTAGTAGTCCAAATACGCATCCAACTCCCGCTGAAGCCCCTCAATCCCAGAAGGCAGAGGACGCGTGTAAAACTCGTCCCGAAACGCCCGCTGCATGCGCTCCACATGCCCATTCAACTTGGGACTCCGCGGAGGAAGCTCAA
>NZ_JBBIMD010000111.1:0-2715 GCF_037444525.1 Thermus sp.
CAGGAAGGGAGGTGGGCGGAGCGGAGGTTGAAGGGTTTTGCCGAGGTGCAGGAGGTGTTGGAAGGGATGCTTCGGGAAAGGTATGCCCCCCGTACACAGACGCTTACACATAAATCTTGACACGACCGCTGGAAGAAGCCCGGAAAGCCCTCTACGAGAAGCTAGACCGTGGGGAAGACCCCAGCCCCTTCTACAACGAGACCGTCTGGCCCCTCCTCCTGGCCCTTTGGCGGGAAGACCCTCCGGTGCGCCCCCAGTTCCAGCCCTACGAGGTCTCCATCCACACCGTGGGCACAAGCCCTGAGGCCACCATCCTGGCCATCCTGGGCACGAGGGCGGAGCGGGTCTACCTCCTCCACACGGAGGAGAGCGAGAAGTACCTGGAACGCATCCGGAAAGAGAGCGGCCGAGCGGCCTACCCCATCCGGGTGGACAGGAGCGACGCGGCCTCTATCTACAAGGAGGTGGCCCGGCTCCTGGCCCAACACCGGGGGGCACGGGTGGCCCTGGACCCCACGGGCGGCACCAAGGCCATGACCTCAGGGCTGGCCGCGGCCGCCTTTTTCCTGCAGCGGGTCTACCCGGAGATCCAGGTGGTCTACGTGGACAACGAGGGTTATGACCCCCGTCTGCGCCGGCCCATCCCGGGCACGGAGTACCTGGTGCGCCTCCCCAACCCCTACGAGGTTCTGGGGGATGTGGACGAGCACCTGGCCCGCACCCTGTACCAAGAAGGAGAGTTCAAGAAAGCCGCGGACTACTTCCACAAGGCGGCCAGGAAAACGGGGCAGGAAGGCTTCCGCCTCTATGGACTCCTAGCCAGCACCTACCAAGCCTGGAAGGACCTGGACTTCTCAGGGGCGAGGAGGGCCCTGGAAAGCCTCCTCAGGGAGCTGGACCGGGACGCCCACCTGAAGCACCCCCTAAACGAAAGGCGAAAGGCCCTCGAGGCCCAGCAAAAGGGCCTCACCGCCATCCTGGCCCTGCTGGGGGAAAAGAACCTATCGGACAAGGAAGGCGTGGCCTGGCTCGCCGCCACCCTGCTTTCGGGGTACGAAGGGGCCAAGGCCCACCTTCCCCTGGCGGCCCTCTACGCCTACCGGGCCCTGGAGCTCCTCCTCCAACACCTGGCCCTGGGCATGGGCCTGGACCCTGACGCCCCCCACTTTGCGCCCGGGGAGGAAAAGGCGCTTCGGGACACCCTCGAGGCCCTTCTCCCCAAAGGGGAGGAGGTCCGCATCCCGGACCGCTTTGGCCTCCTGCACCTCCTGGCCTACCTAAAGGCCAAGGACCATCCCGCCCTGAAAGCCTGGGACCCCAAACGCCTCCAGGGCCTCCAAGGGGCCTTGAGGGCGCGGAACAAGGCCCTCCTGGTCCACGGCCTGGAAAGCCCCAAAGAAGGGGACGTGGAGCAGGTGGCCAAGCTAGCCCGGGAGCTTCTTAAGAGCCTTGGGGTGGAGGCCAAGGCCGAGCCCATCCCCTTATGACCCTGGCCGCCCTGGTGCTGGAGCTGGAGGGGAAGGCCCCGCCCACCCCCTTGGGCCTCCGGGGCTTCTTCTATAGCCTCCTAAAGGAGGGCTTTCCCGAGCTACACGACCAGGGGGAAAACCCCTTCAGCCTAGGGTTTGGGGGCAAGGAAAGGGCCTACTGGGCCCGCCTGGCCTTTCTCCGGGAAGACCTCTACGCCCGGCTCTCGCCGGTGGTGTTTGGCCTCGAGGGCCAGGGGGTGCGCCTGGGGGCCCCTTTCCGCGTGCGCCGAGTGCTCCAGGAAGGGCACCCCTGGGCCGGGGTCAGCACCTACGCCCGCCTTTTCCAGGGGGAAGCCTCCCCCGACCTCCCCTTGCGCTTCCACAGCCCCACCTTCTTCCGGCGCAAAGGGGTGAACTACCCCCTTCCCGAGCCCCGGCTGGTGCTGGAAAGCCTCCTGAGGCGCTTTGCCGCCTTCGCCCCCGTAAAACCCCCCGAAGGGGTACAGGCCGCCCTCCTGGAAAGGACCACCGTCCGCTGGCTGGAGGGGCGCACCCTGGGGGTGGAGGGGGACGCAGAAGCCACCGGCTTCGTGGGCCGGGTGGTCTACCACCTGCCCAAGGCCACGGAGGAGGAGGCCCTATGGCTCACCGCCCTGGGCCGCTTCGCCTTCTTTAGCGGCGTGGGGGCCAAGACCAGCCTGGGGTACGGGCGGGCCAAGGCGTTCCGGCCTCGAGGGGATGAGGAGGCGGCCGGGCACCCCTAGGGCCGAGCACCCTACCGAAACTTTCGCTTCAACGGGGGCCCCCAAAGGAGGACCTGGCAAGCCTCTTCATTGGGTTGCATGGTGAGCCTTCGCCACAAGGGGACGTGGCGATCCCCTGTCGCAGAAACTGGGGGCCCTCCCCTCTAGCCCAAAAGCAAACCCGCCCCCAGCAAGGGACGGGTTTTTGCCGTCCCTGGTAGAGGGGGAATTTGAACCCCCGTCCTCCCACTTGCAAGGAGGCCACCCCCCTTCTTCCCCCGTTGGAAAGTTCCGGTTTATCCCCTATCCACTGGGTTTTCCTTGAGCTTCCACCCCCTTGGATTCAGCCTGATTCAGGCTGGGTTGCGGTCTGCCCAACCCATCTCGGAAAGGCCAACCCCTCTGATAACCCCCCCTTTCGGTTATTCACCTGCATAGACCTTGACAGGACAAAAGGAAAGGGGGTCTTTGGTTCTTATGAACACACCCAAGACCCCCATACC
>NZ_JBBIMD010000112.1:0-2570 GCF_037444525.1 Thermus sp.
GCTGCCTTGGGAAAGGAAACCGCCCGGTACCCCAGCCACGCTTGCATCTGCTCCGAGAAATAGAGGATGGGCAGGGTAAGGAGGAGGCTTACCAGGAATCGGTCCCGGAACATCTCCGGGGTGTGCCCTGCGTGCCGGTCGGGCAAGGCCCCCTTCCCCTTGGGGGGATGGGGCCCGTGCCCGGGGTGGTGCGTGTGGTGTTCGTGGCCCACTAGCCCACCTCTAGCACCCCCATCATCCCCCGGTCCTCGTGCTCCACGATGTGGCAGTGAAAGACCGTGCGGCCAGGAAGGCCCAGGGGGACAAGAAGCCGGGCTACCTCCTTGGCCTTGAGATTCACCGTGTCCTTCCAGGCCCGGTGGGGGAAGGGCTTTCCCCCCAGGGAAAGCACCTGGAAGGGGTGGGTGTGGAGGTGGAAGGGGTGGTCCATATCCCCTCCGTTTTCCACCTCCAAGAGGATAAGCTGGCCCTGTTGGCCACGTAGGTCTACCCGCTTGGGGTCAAAGGCCTGGCCGTTGATGAAAAACCGCCCGGCCATCATGTCCTCCCCAAAGACCAGGCGCCAGGTGGCCTGGGGTTTTTCCAGGCGGGGCAGGCGGGCCAGGCGGAGGGGGAGGGGAAGGGGTTTTGGGTTTTGGGGGGCCACCAGGGTAAGGAGGGGTTCTTCCTGGTCGGCCGGGGCCATTCCATGCATCCCGTGCGCCATGGGCATGGCGTGAACCCCCCGCTCGTAGGGCAGGAGGAGGAGGCGGAAGGCCCCCTCCTTCCGGAAGCGCACCAGCACCTCCGCCCGCTCCCCGGGGGCCAGGAGGAGCTCTTCCAGCTCGTAGGGCTCCTCCAGGAAGCCCCCGTCCGCGGCGATGAGGTAAAGGGGGTGGTCCTCGAGGCGGAGCCGGAAGTAGCGCGCGTTGGCGGCGTTTAACAAGCGGAGACGGAGGGTGGCCTTCTGGGCCTGAAGGGTGGGCCTTAAGGCCCCGTTCACCAGGACCAGGTCCCCTTCCTTGCCGTTCACCCAGTCCATGGGGGTGTGGGGGGCGGGCTGTCCGTTTTCCAGGGCAAGGTCCTTGAGCACCAGGAGGTGCTCCTCGGCCTCTTGGAGCTCGGGGAGGCGGTCCAGGGGGCTTTCCACCACCAAGGCCCCCGCGAGCCCAGCGAAGAGCTGGGGGGCCACCTTCCCATGGAGGTGCGGGTGGTACCAGAAGGTCCCCGCAAGCTCCTTGGGAACGGTAAAGGCGTAGGTCCAGGCCTCCCCTTTGGGGATCTCCCGGAAGGGGTCGTCCACCTTGGGGGGGATGGGCAGGCCGTGCCAGTGCAGGTTGGTGGCCTCAGGAAGGCGGTTGACCAGGGTGAGGCGCACCTCGTCCCCCGGGCGCACCCTTAGGGTGGGCCCGGGAAAGCTCCCTCCATAAGTCCAAAGCAGGGCCTCCCGGCCCGCCACCTTTAGCCGGGTGGGGGCCGCGGGGAGCTCCAGCAAAAGCCGGCCCTCCTGGGCCCTCAGGACAGGGGGTTCGGGCCAGGAGGCCCTTTGGGCCCGCACCCAGTGGCTTAGAAGAAGGCCTGCACCGAGTTTCAAAACGCTCCGGCGATCCGTCCGCATGGGGGTAGCCTAAGGGGGATGTGTAAAGCCCATATAAAGGGGGCTGAGCCTTCACGGGCCAGCCCCCAACCTTCTACGGGCTCGTTTGGGGCGAGAGTCTCAGGGAAGCGCTTAGAGCCCTTCCAGCACTCTCCTTAGACGGGATTCCGCCTCCTCCACCATGGGCCTTAACGCTTCCCTGAGCGCATCGGGAAGGACGGCCACCATGGCCTTGGGATCCTGGACCAGCACCTCCACCCCGTGCCCTTCCTGCCGGAGGACCACGGTGCAGGGGAGGAGGACCCCAAGGCCCTCGTCCACCGCCAAGACCTTTTGGGCCAGGTGGGGGTTGCAGACGCCCAGGATGCGATAAGGGCTCCTTTCCAGCCCCAGCCGCGCCTTGAAGATGGCCGCCACGTCGATCTCCGTGAGGACGCCAAACCCCTCGCCCTTAAGGGCCTCCTCCAGCCGGCCCCGCACCTCCTCCACCGAACCGGAAACCCGTTTCCGGGAAGCAATCTCCATGCTACCCTCCAGGGGTATATTTTACTCGTGCCCCTTAAGGGCAGGGCCGTGCCAGGTGTGAACCCAGATCTCCCCGGTGTAGGCGTTCACGGAGAGCATCCCCTCCACCCCTTCCCGGCCGAAGTCCAAGGTGTAGTACCCGGGAAAGGCCCCTTCCTCCACCACCTTGGCCCCGGGGAGGAAGCCCTGGAGGAAGGTTTCCGCCAGACGCTTGGCCTCAGAAAGGCCGTAGCGGGGCGAGGTCTGGAGGGGGGTGGCCATCATCCCGTAGCGGGTGTTCCACATCATGTTGGGCCCGGGTTCAGGGGCCACCACCCCGGTGTACCGGTCCACGATGAGCTCAAAAAGCCCCTGCCCTTTTTGGTCCACCACCTGGGCGTAGTAGTTTTGGCTAAAGGCCATGAAGTCCTTCAGGCGCGCCCCGGGGGCCACCCTTTGGACGTAGGCCTCCATCCGGGCCCGGGCCACC
>NZ_JBBIMD010000113.1:0-2550 GCF_037444525.1 Thermus sp.
GCGGCCGCCAGGCTTGGGGGCTGGGATGAGGGGTTCCAGGAGGGCCCACTCCGCATCACTGAGGTCGCTGGGGTAAGATCGTCTAGAGCTCACCCCTCAAGGATACCACCCTTTTACGACAGCCTCTAAGAACCCCACCCCCAGACTCTTCACCTTCATGCCCATGAAGGCCCTGCCCTACTACGCCACCCGGGTCCGCCTGGCGGAGACCACCGCGGTGCGGGCGGTGGTGGAGACCACGGACGGCCGGTACCTGCTGGCTTCGGCCAGCACCCGCGTCACCGTGGGTGGGTGCGGTTAAGGAGGTAGACCATGGCCATTCGTGTCATCGTACGCCTAACGCCCGCCAAGCCCAAGGCGGGGGAGGAAGTGAAGGTTCAGGCGGTAGCCCAGCACCCCAACGAGCCCGGCACCCGACGGGACGCGGAGGGGAAGATCATCCCCGCCAAGTACATCAACCTGGTAGAGGTCTACTTTGAGGGGGAGAAGGTGGCGGAGGGCCGCCCTGGCCCTTCCACCAGCGCCAACCCCCTCTACGCCTTCAAGTTCAAGGCGGAAAAGCCGGGCACCTTTGTGGTGAAGCTTAAAGACACCGACGGGGACACCGGAGAGGGTTCCGCCAAGCTGGAGTTGGCCTAGGCCTTAAGCGCCCGGGGCAAGCCCCGGGCGCTTTATGGAGGTGGGGTATGCGGGCATGGGTTTGGGGCGCTTTTCTGGTCCTTACGGCGCTGGCCCAGGGCACGGACCCGCGGGAGGAGGCCAAGCGGCAAAAGGAGCTTCTCCTCCAGACCGCAGGCATCCTGCCCACGGAGCTTGTGGTTCAACAGGGGGAGGAGCTTTTTAACCGCAAAGGGCCTTTCGGCAAGACCATGGCCGAGTGCGACTTCGGTCTGGGGAAGGGGATTTTGGAAGGGGCTGCCGCTAGGCTTCCCCGCTACTTCCTGGACACGGGCCGGGTGGAGGACCTGGACGGCCGCATCGTCACCTGCATGACCCGGGTCCAGGGCTTCAAGCCCCAGGAGGTGAAGCGGCCTGAGGTGGTGGCCATTGCCTTCTACATCGCCAGCAAGTCCACCGGGCACAAGATCCAGGTGCGCCTCCTCTTCCCCGAAGAAAGGGCCCTTTACGCTCTGGGGGAGAAGCTCTTCTACGCCCGAAGCGGCCAGCGGGACCTCGGCTGCGCCACGTGCCATGTGACCTATGTCAAGCGCCGGGCGGGGGTTCTGCCTTACGCCGATGTCTTGGGGAAGGACCTGTCCTGGACCCACTGGCCCGCCTACCGCTACTCCAACGACCAGACCTGGACCATGCAGGACCGGATCCGGGCCTGTTACGGCAACATCGGCCACCCGCAGCCCAGCCTGTACTCCATGCCCATCCTGGCCCTGGAGCTCTTCCTGGCCTACAACAACAACGGGGCGGTGGTGGAGGAGTGGCCCGCCTTCGTGCGGTGAGAGGGGGTAGCCATGCGGAAAGTCGCCATCCCGCTTCTCCTTTTGGCCTTGGCCCTGGCCTTGGCCCAGCGGTACTTCACGGAGGAAGAGCTTAAGCGCATCCAGGAGGGCGGCAAGGCCTACGCCGAGGTCTTCCTTAACCAACGCCCGGACCAGGCCCTCTGTTCCCTGCACAGGAACCGTCTCCCCGCCGAGCTCCTTCCCAAGTTCATGGAAGAGCAGCGGGCCCTTATCCGCTATCCCGCGGACGGGAAGCTCATGGGGGACTGGCGGAAGGGCGGGGCCATCTTCAACAACCTTCAGAAGGCCAACTGCTTCTCCTGCCACTATGGCTCCCCCGTCCACCTGGGGGGGGATGTGGGGCCCAGCCTAGAGAAGTACAGCCTTAAGCGCGGCCAGTCTGAGGCCATCCAGCGCTACACCTACGAGGTCATCTACAACTCCTGGGCCTACTTCCCCTGCACGGTCATGTACCGCTTTGGGGCCTTGGGGGGCCTTACTCCGGAGGAGATCGCCGACGTGGTGGCCTACCTCCTGGACCCCGGATCGGACTTCAACACCAAGCCCGCGGTGGGGTCGCAATGAACCGAAGGGAGCTCCTCTTCCTGCTCTCCGCCCTGGTTGGCCTTCCCCCTAAGGCCTTGGCCCGGGCGCTGGAGGACCCGTCTGGGCTTTACGACCTTCCCCCTTACGGGGAGGCCACCCTCCTCTACTTCTCGGACATCCACGGCCAGGCCTTTCCCCACCACTTCATGGAGCCTCCTAACCTCATCGCCCCCAAGCCCCTCACGGGGCGGCCGGGGTACCTCACGGGCGAGGCCATCCTGCGCTACTACGGGGTGCCTCGAGGCTCCCTCCTCGCCCACCTCCTTTCCTACCTGGATTTCGTGGAGCTGGCCCAGTCCTTTGGCCCCTTGGGGGGCTTTAGCGCCCTCACCGCCCTCATCCGAAAGCAGAAGGCCCAGGTGGAGGCCGAGGGGGGGAAGGCCCTGGTCCTGGATGGGGGGGACACCTGGACCAACTCCGGGCTTTCCCTCCTCACCCAGGGGGAGGCCATCCTGGAGTGGCAGAACCTGGTGGGGGTGGACCACATGGT
>NZ_JBBIMD010000114.1:0-2493 GCF_037444525.1 Thermus sp.
GCCAGCCGGGCTCCCTTCCACATCTCCTGGCCGATGGTGGTAAGCTGCATTCGTGGGGACCTCCTTCATGTTGGAGTGGTCCCCACATTTTAGTTGGGGCAGTCTCACATGTGTTTGTCCGAGCACAGACGGCGGGCGATCTCCTTAAGGGCAGCTTCCGCGTGCTGGCGGCCGTTTTCTATGAAGACCGAGCGGGTCTCGAGGCCAAAGGCGCAGGACCCCACGGCGAAAAGCCCCCTTAGGCTGGTCTCAAAGGCGGGGGAAAGCCGGGGCTTTTCCCCCTCGTAGGCCACCCCCGCCCGCCTCAGGAGGGTGTCCTCCGCCCGGTAACCGATGAGGACCAGGACGAAGTCCGCCTCGAGGACCTCCTCGCCCTGGGGCCTCTTTAGGAGGAGCCGCCCGGGCTCTATGGCCTGCACCTCCGCCTCCATCACCGCCCGGATCTTCCCCTCCTTCACCCGGTTCTCAAAGTCGGGGAGGAGCCAGTACTTCACGCTGGGCCGCACCCACGCCCCCCGGTGCACCAAGGCCACCTCCGCCCCGCCCCGGTAGAGGTCCAAGGCGGCCTCCACCGCGGAGTTGCTCCCCCCCACCACCGCCACCTTGCGCCCAAAGTAGCGGGCGGCCTCCTCGTAGCGGTGGTGCACGTGGGGCAGGTCCTCCCCCGGCACCCCTAGGCGGCTCGGCCGGTCAAAGTACCCGGTGGCCACCACCACGTAGCGGGCAAGGAAGGCCTTCTCCTCGCCCACAAGGAGGTCCCGGGCCCGGACCCGGAAGGCCCCCTCCTCCCCCTCCACCCCCAGGGCCTCGTGGTAGGTGAGGACCCTAAGCCCCTCCCGCTCCGCCACCTTCTGGTAGTAGAGGAGGGCCTCCTTGCGGGTGGGCTTGGGGCCTTGGGAGGGGAGGGGGTGGCCCCCGATCTCTATGTTCTTGGCCTCGGAGAAGAAGACCATCTCCCGGGGAAAGCGGTAGACGGTGTGGGCCACAGTGCCCTTCTCCAGGACCAGGTGGGCAAGGCCCAGGCGCTTGGCCCAAAGGGCGGCCGCCAGGCCCACGGGCCCCGCCCCCACCACCAGGACGTCCACCATAGCCTTTAGCGTACACTCTTTCCCATGGACTGGCTCTTTAGCGCCGAGATCTGGCTGGCCTACCTCACCCTTACGGTCCTCGAGGTGGTCCTGGGCGTGGACAACGTGATCTTCATCAGCATCCTGGCCTCCAAACTCCCCCAGGAGGAGCAGGACCGGGCCCGGGTGGTGGGTCTAAGCCTGGCCGCGGTGACCCGCATCCTCTTCCTCCTCTCCATCGCCTGGATCATGGCCCTGAAGAAGCCTCTCTTTGCCCTCTTGGGCCACGAGGTCACGGGGAAGGACCTGGTCCTCATGGCCGGGGGGCTTTTCCTCCTCTACAAGTCCGTGAAGGAGATCCACGAGAAGCTGGAAGGGGAGCCTGGCCACGCGGTGAAGCGGGTGGCGCCCTCCTTCGCCTCTGTCATCGGCCAGGTGCTCCTTTTGGACATCGTCTTCTCCATAGACTCGGTCATCACCGCGGTGGGCCTCACCCCCCACGTGCCGGTGATGGTGGCGGCCATCCTCACCTCCGTGGGGGTGATGCTCTATGCCTCCAAGGGCATCTACGCCTTCGTGAACCGGCACCCCACGGTGAAGATGCTGGCCCTAAGCTTCCTCCTCCTCATCGGCTTTACCCTGGTGGCCGAGGGCACGGGGGTGCACATCCCCAAGGGGTACGTGTACTTCGCCATGGGCTTCGCCGTGTTCGTGGAGTGGCTGAACCTAAGGGCGGGCCTTAGGGGGAGGCCGGTCAAGCTCCACGACCCCTACCAGGAGGATGGTAAGCTAGAAGGAGAATGACCCTGGAGGAACGGGTGTACAAGCTGGAAGGCCTAGTGGAGGGCATCATGGCCACCCTCCCCCAGGAGATCGCCCTCCTCCGCCAGGAGACCCGGGCGGAGATGGGCGCCCTCCGCCAGGAGATGGCCCTCTTCCGCACGGAGGTGGAGGCCAAGCTCAACGGCCTGCGGCAGGAGGTGGAGGAGAAGTTCAACGGCCTCCGCCAAGAGGTGAAGGCCGAAATCGCAGGCCTTAGACAAGAGGTCAAGGACGAAATCGCGGGTCTTGGGCAGAAGGTAGAAGACAGGTTCAATAGCCTCCAGCAAGGGGTCAAGGCCGAAATCACGGGCCTGAGGCAGGAGATAGAAGACAAGTTCAACGGTCTGCGTCAAGAGGTGAAGGCCGAGATCTTGGGCCTGCGGCAGGAGATGGAGGAGAAGTTCAATAGCCTCCGCCAGGAGGTCAAGGCCGAGGCAGCAAGCCTTAGACAAGAAGTGAAGGCTGAAATCGCAGGCCCGCGGCAGGAGGTAGAAGACAAGTTCAACAGCCTCCGGCAAGAGGTCAAGGCGGAGATCAACGCCGCCTTCAACCGCACCATGCTGGTCTTCACCGGGCTGGGGGTGGCCCTGGCCCTCATCACCCT
>NZ_JBBIMD010000115.1:0-2445 GCF_037444525.1 Thermus sp.
GGCCTTAAGCTACCGGGTCTTCCTGGCGGGGCCCGCCTTGGGGGGAAGCTACCTGGACCTCCCTGGCTACGCCCATCCTCCCCCGGGAGAGGGCGAGGTAGACTGGCTCCTTAGGGGGGCTGAGGCTCTTCTGGGCTACCGGCCCCAGGTGGCCGGGGCCTGGCGGGGGGTGCGCTTCCGTAGGTCCCATCCCCTCACCCCCATCCCTGGGGGGTATGCCCTCACCGGCTTTGGCTCCACGGGCTTCCTCCTCGCGCCCCTTTGGGCCAGGCGGCTGGCGGAGGCCTTAGGCTAGGGATATGTACACCGGCGCGGTGCTGGCAGGGGGGCTTTCCAAGCGCTTCGGGGAGGACAAGGCCCTTTACCCCTACCGGGGGAAGCCCCTCCTCCTTTGGGTCCTGGAAAGCCTCTCCGGGGCCGGGGAACGCTTCATCGTGGCCAACCGCCCCTACGAGGGGTTTGGGGTGTCGGTCCACCCTGACCTCCGCCCGGGGGCGGACAGCCTCTCGGGGCTCCATACCGCTCTTGTCCAGGCCCGCTTCCCCTGGGTGGCCGTGGCCGCGTGCGACCTTCCCTTCCTCACCCGGGCTTACTGGGACTACCTCTATGAACGGGCGCTGGCCTCCCCCTATCCCGTGGTGGTCCCCGTGAACCCCGAGGGCCACCTGGAGCCCCTTATGGCCCTTTACCACAAGGACTGCCTGCCCCAGGTGGAGTGGCAGCTGGAGGCCGGGGACTTTCTCCTGAGGCGGGTGATGGAAACCCTAGGGGCCACCTACCTCCCGGCGGAGGAGGTGGTGGAGCGGTTTGGGCCCCTGGTCTACCTCAACGCCAACCGCAAGGAGGAGCTTCCCTAGTCCCGAACCCTAAGCCGCGCGGTGGAGAGTCGGACCCCGTCCGCCCAAAGCTCCACCTCGTAGATCCCAGGGGTCTGGGGAGCGGGGAGTGTCCATTGGAAGGTGAAGGGACCCTTGGGGGTTAGGGGGATGCGCACCCCTTGGAGGCGTACCTCCACCGCCTGGAAGCGCTTGAGGAGCCGGGCCTCGAGGCCCACCTTCTCCCCAGGGTCCACCAGGGCCGGCTGGAGAAGCAGGCTTCCGAGAGGCCCCGGCCGCACGGTGAGGAGGACCTGGGTCTCCGCCCGGGCCCCGCCCTTTTCCGCCACCACCCGGATGGTCCAGAGGGGGGTTTCGGGGACGGGGAGGAAGGCCTGGAAGACCCCGCCTTCCGCCGCTTCCAGCCTGGCCTCCCCCCCTAGCCACTCCGCGTAGACCCGCTCCGGGTCCCCTTGGGTTTGGACCCGGAGGAAGAGCTCCGCCCCGGGGGGCAGGGTGGTGGGAGGGTCCAGGGGAAAAAGCCCTAGGGTTTCCTCGGTGAGGGTTTGGATCACCTCCCGCACGCTCTCCCATGCCCCTAGCTCCACCTGGGGCAAGCTCCAGGGCCAAGGCCTCCCCGGGTTCGTGGAGGGGAGGGAGGCGGGGTCCACGCTTAAGGTGTAGGACCCAGGGAGGAGGTTCCCCAAGGTGAAACGGCCCGTGCCATCGGCGTAGGCGATGCGGCGCTCTGGCCCCTGGACCACCACCCGGACGAAGGGCAGGGGGCCTTCTCCCTCGTCCCGGACCCCATTCCGGTCCCGGTCCAGGTAGACCAGCCCCACCACCGTTTCCACCGGCAGGTCCAGGGGAAGGCGCAGGCCCCGATCCACCCGAGCCTCCACCCGCCGCCGCTGGGCCAGTCCTGCAGGGATGCCCCCCACCTCTAGCCGGTAGCTTCCCGGGTAGAGCTCCAGCCGGTACCGCCCCTCCCCGTCCGCCTGGACCTCCTGGATCCCCACCCGCACGGTGGCCCCCGGAAGGGGGGGCTCCCCTGGGCCTCTCACCCCGTCCCGGTTGAGGTCGTGGAAGACCACCCCCTTCACCCAGCCCGTGGCCCGCCCCCCTAAGAGCTGGACCACCTCCTCAGGGGTGTTGAAGCCCCCCTTAAGCTCCAAAAGCCCAAGGGCCTGGAGGACCACGGCCTCCCCGTCCCAGGTGCCCTGGACCCCAAGGCCCAGCTCCGGAACGGGGCGGTATAGGAGGGTACCCCGGGTGCTGGGCCGCCCTTGGGCCCAGTCGTAGCCCAAGCCGAGACTGCCCTCCAGCTCCCCTTCCCGCACCTCCCCTCCCAGGAGGAGGCTTCCCCCCTCGGGGCGGCCCAGGTAGAGAGCGCGCAGGCTGAAGGGGGGGAGGGTGTAGCCCACCTGGAGGCTGTAGGCCAGGCCCAGCCGCGCCTGCCAGGAGAGGCTCCCTATGGCCTCGAGGCCGTCTGCCCTGACCCGGGCCCCGAGGTCCCAGGCCAGCCCCCCCTGGTAGCCCAGGCCCGCCCGCAGGCTGAAGGGGTAGGAGAGGGGGCGGTACTCCAGGCCCACCCGGCCCAACCAGTCCTAGCTGTAGCCCAGGGTGAGGC
>NZ_JBBIMD010000116.1:0-2276 GCF_037444525.1 Thermus sp.
CAGGCGGCGTAGCCCGCCTCGGGGCCGGGGGGCCGGAAAACCGCCCCTCGGCCGAGATCGTAAAGGACCGCCCCCGGGACGATGGGCACGGGGCCCATGGGGGTGGGAAACCCCTTTTCCCTCTCCCGGAGAAAACGCACCACCCCCTCCGCCGCCCCAAGGCCAAAGGCGCTTCCCCCCGTGAGGAGGACCGCATGGACCCTCTCCACGGTGTTCTCAGGGGCCAGGAGGTCGGTCTCCCGCGTCCCCGGGGCCGCCCCCCGCACGTCCGCCGCGGCCACCGCGCCCTCCTCGGCGAGGAGGACGGTGCAGCCGGTCTTGGCCTCGAGGTCGGTGAAGTGGCCCACCCTGAGACCCTTTAGGGGAATCCTGCCCCCCGTCCAAGCTTCCGCCATGCCCCCAGTATGGTGTAGCCTAAAGGCCAGGACAAGGGAGGCAGAGCATGTGGACCTACCTCATCCATGGGGAACCCTCGCCCAGGGTCCAAGGGTTTCTGGAGGGGCTTGGGAAGGCCTTGGAGGCCCAGGGCTTCCGCTTAGACCCTGAGGCCGAGGCCCCCAACCTGGTGCTGAACGCCATCGCCAAGGAAGCCCCCAGGCCCTACCGCAGAAAGGCCCAAGCCACCTTCGTGGCCTCGGTGCTGGCGCTTCCCCGGTACCCGGAAGACCCCCTCAGGGAGCTCTACCCCTACTTGGTGCGGGCCCTCTCCAACGTCCTCCTGGCCTACGTGCCCGGGGAGGGGGTGAAGTTCCTCACCCTAGAGCTCGGCCACTACGAGGAGAAGGAAGGGGAGGGGTTTTACGAGCGGGTGGCCGCGCGCCTAAGGCCCATCGCCTGTAGCCGCCTGGTCATCAACAACCTCTTCACCCCCGACCTGGAGCCTGAGCTCTGGCAGGGGGACGAGCTCACGGAGAGCATGCGGCGGGCCGGGCGGAAGCTGAAGGAGTGGGACCTCCTTCCCGCCCCCTTCCCCATTGAGGAGATCCTGCCCCCTGAGGACCTAAGGCACGTGAAGCGGCTTTACGGCATCGGCGGGCTCTCCTACGGCAACCTCTCCGTGCGCAAGGACGAAAGGCGCTTCTGGATGTCGGCAAGCGGGGTGGACAAGGCGAACCTCAAGGAGATCGGCCGGGACATCCTCATGGTGAAGGACTACGACCCGGAAAAGAACGCCATCCTCCTCTCCGTCCCCCCCCACGTGGAGCCCCGCCGGGTGAGCGTGGACGCCATAGAGCACTGGATGATCTACCGGGAGCACCCCGGGGTGGGGGCCATCCTCCACGTGCACGCCTGGATGGAAGGCGTGCCCGCCACCCCCTTCAACTACCCCTGCGGCACCTACGAGCTCGCCCAGGCGGTGGCAGAAAAGGTGCGGGAGGCAAAGGACCCCACCCGGGCGGTGGTGGGCCTCAAGAACCACGGCCTCACCATCACCGGCCGGAGCCTGGACGAGATCCTAGAGCGGATTGAGGGGAAGCTCATCCGCACCGTGCCCATGGCATGAAGGCCCTGGTCTACACCCCTTCCCTCCCCCGCTTCTTCGCCGCCCGGGTCCTGGGAAAAGGGTTCCCCCCCAGGGCCCTGCCCCTCGCCCTGAAGGAGGTCCCCTTGCCAGGGCGGGTGGGCTTCCAGAGGGTGCGGGTCCTCCTAAGCGGGGTCTGCGGCTCGGATCTCGCCCTCCTCCACGGCAAAAGCCCCCCCTCCTTAAGCCCCTTCTTCTCCTTCCCCGCGGTCCTCGGCCACGAGATCCTGGGGGAGGTAGGGGGGGTGCGGGTGGCGGTGAACCCTCTCCTGGCCTGCCTGGAGCGGGGCCTTCCTCCCTGCCCCATGTGCCAGAAGGGGGAGGAGGGGCTTTGCCAGAACCTGGCGGAAGGGGCCCTGGCCCCAGGGATGCTGGGCTATAACCGCGACCTCCCCGGGGGCTGGGGGGAGTGGGTCCTGGCCCGGGAGGAGCGCCTCCACCCCATCCCCGAAGGGGTGCCGGAGGAGCGGGCGGTCTTCGCGGAGCCCCTGGCGGTGGTCCTGAGGGGCCTCCTGCGCTTCCGGCCTTGGCCTGAGGAGGTCCTCATCCTGGGCATGGGGACCATCGGCCTCCTCGCCCTAAGGCTCCTCCGGACCTTGGGGTATGGGGGAAAGGTGTACGCGGTGGCCAAATACCCCCACCAGGCCGAACGGGCCTTGGCCTTCGGGGCGGACCGGGTCTTTGGGGGCGCCAAGGAGGCTCTAGAGGAAAGGGCCCGGCGCTACCGTTACCTCTTCTTTGAGGGGCACCGGGG
>NZ_JBBIMD010000117.1:0-2273 GCF_037444525.1 Thermus sp.
CGGACCTCGAAGCCTCCCTCTTCATCCATCCCATGGGCCAGTCCGGCCACCCCCTCTCCCCCCACTACGCCGACCTCCTCCCCCTCTGGGCGAGGGGGGCCTACCTCCCCATGGCCCTCGAGGCCCCCGCCCGGGCTACGCTCCTTTTGGAGCCCGCGCCCTAGCCCGGACGGCGTATCCTCCCCGGGAGGGAGCCTACTTGCCCTCCCCGTTTTCCAGGTGCTGGAAGTGCTCCAAGGCCTCCCGCACCCTCTCGTGCACCCAGTAGGCCCGCCGCCCGAAGAGGAGCTCAATGGCCTCGTCCACGTCCTCCACGGCGAAGAGGTGGAAGCGGCCCCCCTCCACCGCCTCCACCACCTCGGGCCTCAGGACCAGGTGGGGCAGGTTGGCCTTGGGGAGGACCACCCCTTGGGTCCCCGTGAGGCCCAAGGCGCGGCAGACCCGGAAGAACCCCTCCACCTTCTCCGCCACCCGCCCCACGGCCAGCACCTTCCCCGTCTGGTCTATGGCCCCCGTCACCGCCAGGTCCTGCCTGAGGGGAAGCCCCGAGAGGGCGGAAAGGACCGCGAGGAGCTCCGCAAGCCCCGCGGAGTCCCCCTCTATCCCGCCGTAGCTCTGCTCAAAGACCAGGCTCACCGTGGCGGAAAGGGCCCCAAGCTCCGCGTACCGCCCGCGGAGGTACCCCGCCAGGGTGAGGACCGCCTTGTGGAAGACCTGCCCCCCTAGGCCCACCTCCCGGTCTATGGAGAGGATCCCCTCCCGCCCGGGGCCCGCCTGGGCGGTGATGCGCACCGGCCGGCCCAAGGGCAGGGGGCCTTCCAGAACCACCAGGCCGTTCACCTCCCCCACCCGTTCCCCGGCCACCTCCAGGGCCACCACGCCCTCCTCCACCTCCTTGAGGTAGAGCTCCTCCTCCAGGCTAAACCGGTCCTCCCGGGCCCTGACCGCCCTCTCCACCGCCTTTCGGTCCAAGGGGTTCCCGTAGACCGAGGCCTCCCGGGCCAGGTCCAGCACCCGGTAAAGGCGGGCATCCAGCCTTTCCTTGTGCCCCACCCAGCGCCGCGCCTCGTCCGCCAGGGCGGCCAGGCCCTCGGGGGTCACCGGAAGGCCCTCTTCCTCCAAAAACCCCCCCAGGTAGGCCACGTTCTCCTCCGTATAGGGGATCTCGGGGCTGAACTCCACCCGGTAGGGGAAAAGCTCCAAAAACTCCTCGTCCTCCTCTAGAAAGGTCATGACCTCCGGGGGGCCCACCAGGAAGACCTGGGCCG
Source organism: Thermus sp. (assembly GCF_037444525.1). Classification (GTDB taxonomy): domain Bacteria; phylum Deinococcota; class Deinococci; order Deinococcales; family Thermaceae; genus Thermus. Next base: position 1,269 of record NZ_JBBIMD010000117.1, read on the forward strand.
TGAGGGGCGCGGGCTTGAGGCGGGGGCCCTTCACCTCGGGCCGGGGGGCGAGGGGCTCCACCTCCCCTTCCGCCAGGGCCCGCTTGAGAAGGGGGTAGCTCCCAAGCTCCCACACCCGGTGGGCCTCGAGGATCAAGACCCCACCCCCCGCCTTCAGGAGGGCCCCCGGGCGGAGGAGGCCCAGGTGGGTGGTGTAGGTCCCCTCCCGCACCTCGTACTCCAGGTGGCCGAAAAGCCGCTCTGGGGTGGGGTTGGGCTCGTACACCACCCGTTCCCCCCCCTCCACCAGGAGGCGGGGAAGGAGGGCCTTGGGGTCCAGCTCCTCCTCTAGGGCCGCGGCCCGAAGCAGGCTTTCCAAAAGCCAATCCAGGTAGTGCCGGGCTTGGGGAAAGCGCGCCTTCAACCCCTCGGCCCTAGGCCCCAGGACCCGCTCGGCAAACCCCCGCCTCAGGGCGGCCACCTCCGCCTGGGCCCGCTGGCGGATTTCCAGGTAACCTAGGACCGTCTCCTCCAGGGAAGCGGAAAGGTCCGGCGGCATGGGCCCTTGGCCCCGCAGGGTCAAACCCTCTGGGCCTTCCTCCAGCTGGAAGCCCCGGGTCTTGGCCTGTTCGGAAAGGGCCCTTAGAAGGGCCTCCGCCTCCTCCTCGTGGCGGGCCTCCACCAGGCTTTTGGCGTAGAGAAAGCCCTTCTCCCGGAAGAGGCCGGGGGTGAACTCCGAAAGCAGGGCCTCTACCCCTTCCAAAAGGGCCCGGCCCTCCCCGGGGGGAAGGAGGAGGGGAAAGGCCTCTTCCCCCAGGGGCAGGTAAAGAAGCTCCTCCTGGGGGAAGGGCTTGCCCTTGAGGAGGGCCAGGAGGCGGCGGCGCTTCCCCAGGCCGCTTGGCCCCACCAGGTAGCCGTGGCCCTTGGCCCGAAAGGCGGCCTCCAGGGCCCTTAAGGCCCTTTCCTGGCCGAAGAAGGGCGGGGCCTTCTTGGGCGGGATGGGAGGGGTGCGCCAAGCAAGGTCCT
>NZ_JBBIMD010000118.1:0-2159 GCF_037444525.1 Thermus sp.
AGCCCCTACGGGCTCCAGACACCTACCGCCTGGAGCTGGGCCCTGCCGACCCAAATCCGCCCTTTACCTGTCCGCCTCGCTGATCCCAAGGTCAGACCGCTGCATCCCTAAAGGCCCCAAGGCCTGGCCACTAGGCTTGGCCCTCTGGGGCTGACCCCTTGCTGGACCATCCCTCCCGGAAACACTCGGGGAACCCGGGGGGGCGGAACCTTTCTGAGACTCCTTGGCCCATGCTACCCTGGACGTAAGGATGACCACTGAGGAGCGGGTCTACAAGCTGGAAGGCCTGGTGGAGGGCATCATGGCCACCCTCCCCCAGGAGGTGGCCCTCCTGCGCCAGGAGGTGAAGGCGGAGCTGGTCTCTCTGAGGGAGGAGATGGCGGCCTTCCGGCGGGAGATGGCGGGCAAACACGAGACCCTGCGGCGGGAGATGGAAGGAAGGTTTGAAGCCCTGCGGCAGGAGATGGAGAGCAAGTACGAAGCCCTACGCCAGGAGATGGCGGGCAGGTACGAAACCTTGCGCCAAGAGGTCAAGGCAGATATCAACACCGCCTTCAACCGCACCATGCTGGTCTTCGTCCTCTTGAGCGCCTTCCTCGCCCTCCTCACCCTGATGCGGGGCTAAAGGGAGAGGGAGATGGAAGGGCTGGCCCAAGCCTTGGAGGTCCTCTTCGGACCGGTGGAGCGGCACGCGCTGAGGGAGGACTCCCTTCAGCTCTCCTTTACCGCCCAAGGCCGCCCCTTCCTCCTGCACCTGGAGCGCCTGCAGGTGGGGGGGTGGCTCTATGCCCTAGCCAGCCCGGTGAGCCTGCCCCTGCAGGACCTCCCCCTAGCCAAGGAGGCCGTGGACCTCCTGGGGGACCTGGAGCTGCAGTGGACGGGGGAAGGGGATGCCTGCGTCCTCTGGGCCAAGGACCTGGTCCAGACCCCCGAGGAGCTCCTGTCCTGGATCGCCGAGGAGGTGGGGTGGATGGCGGGGGTGGCGGAGGGGTTGGAGACCTTTTCCGAGGAGGGGGACGAGCCCCAGGGGGTGTAGCCCTCATCCCGCTAAGTACCCCGCTGAAACGAAAGCCCCAGCAGGAGCCCTGGAACAAGGGCCTGGTCTACTTTGATGCCGAGGCGCTTAGCTTCCAAGATGAACCCCAAGGGGCCCGTACCTTATGTGAACTCTCCCTAGGCCTTTCCTTTAGACTAGGGGCATGGAGCTAGCCAAGCACCGCCGCCGCCCCCGGCTGGAGCTCAAGCTCCGGCACCACCCGGATAACCTCTGGGCCCTGTATCGGGAAAGCCAGGACCCTGTGGAACGCGCCCGCTGGCACGCCATCTGGCTCCTGGCCACCGGCCACTCCATCCCCGAGGTGGCCCAGACCCTCGGCTACACCACCCGCTGGGTCCGCATGACCATCCGGCGCTACAACCAAGACCAACCCCTGGCCGACCTCCGCCACCAACTCCGGGATGGCCTCTGGACCATCCGCAACGCCGCTGAGTGGCTCTCCGGAAGGCTAGGGCGTCCCGTTGACCCAAGGCGGGCCTGGGTGTGGATGAAGAGGCTGGGCTTCGCTCCCCTTCGTCCCCGCCCCCGCCATCGGGAGGGGGAGGCTGAGAGGCAGGAGGCGTTTAAAAAAACCTCTTCTTCCTCATCTTCCTCCTGAAGGCCTTATTGGAGCTTGAGCTAGAGCTTTGGGCCTTTGACGAGCACCGGTTGGGCCTGAAGCCGGTCTATCGCCGGGTTTGGGCTCCTCGGGGGAGGACTCCTTTGGCCTGTGTGCGGCCCTGGTACCGCTGGCTTTACGTGTACGCTTTTGTTTGGCCGAACACGGGGGAGAGCGAGTTTTGGCTTTTGCCTTTGGTATCCACGGAGGTTTTCAACCTAGTCCTTTGGGAGTTTGCTGGGCTAAGGGGGTGTGGGGAGGGGAAGGCGGTGCTGGTGGTTTTGGACCGGGCGGGGTGGCATACCTCTGGGCGGGTTGAGGTGCCGGAGGGGGTGGGGTTGGTCTTTTTGCCGCCTTACAGTCCGGAGTTGCAGCCGGTGGAGCGGGTATGGCCGTTGGTGGATGCGGTGGTGGCCAATGGGCGGGTGGGGAGGGAGGAGGAGCTTTGGGCGAGGGTGGAGTCCAGGTGCGCCTACTTGCAGGCCCAGAGGGAGCTGATTCGGA
>NZ_JBBIMD010000119.1:0-2133 GCF_037444525.1 Thermus sp.
GGAGGCGGGCCGAAGTGCCCCTAAGCCAGCGCCTTTCATCCCCCAAGGAAAAAAGGCGCTCCAGCCACGCCCCCACCTTCTCCTCCGAAAGCCCCTCCCACCAGGCGGCAAAGATCTCCTCGCTCCCCACGGTGCGGGGCCCGAAGAAGAGGGCCCGGCCCACGGTGGCAAAGCCCTCCAAGCCCCCCCTTTCAAAAGCGAAGCGAAGGGCCTGGAGCCGGGCCTCCAAGAGGGCATCCCTCCGGAGAACGGGGGAAAGGAGGACCAGGCTTCTGGCCTCCTCCCGGAAGGCCACCCCTAGGGCCTCCAAGGCCCCTTCCCCAAAGGCCAGGAGGTGGAGCCCCGGCTCCGAAGGGAGGTCCCGGAGGAAGTCCAGGCCGGAAGGGGGGGAAAGGAGGCCGGGGAAAAGGCGGAGCTCACCCACACCCCCTTTATACTCCAGGGCATGGAACCCCCCGCCTTCCTCCAGAGGGAAACCCTGGACCAGACCCTAGGGGTGCGTTACCTCAAGCTGGAAAAGGACGAGGTGGTGGCCGAGCTGGACGTGACCCCGAGGGTCCACCAGCCCTTCGGCTTCCTCCACGGAGGGGCCACGGTGGCCCTGGCGGAGAGCGTGGCCAGCGTGGGGGGCTTTCTGAACGCCCCCGAGAGGCACGCGGCCTTCGGGTTGGAGATCAACTGCAACCACATCCGCAAGAAGCAGGCCGGGACCCTCCGCGCCGTGGGCCACCCCCTCCATCTGGGCCGCACCACCCAGGTGTGGGAGGTGAAGGTCTACGACGAGGAGGGCCGGCTGGTGGCCGCAAGCCGGTGCACCCTGGCGGTGGTGCCCCTGGAGGGGGCGTAAAGCGCTTTACAGCCCAAGCCCCACCCCGGGCCTAGGCTAGAGCCTGGAGGTCAGCCATGCGGAAACAGGTATGGATGCTGGGTGTGGCCCTCCTGGGGCTTGGGGTCTTGGCCCAAGGGGGGGACGAGGGGTTGGCCAAGCGGATCTGGAGCCTCTTGGCTGGGTTTAGCGGGGAGGACTACCGGTACACCTGGCACTACATCCCAGGCAAGCCCATGGGCTTCTACCAGGGGACGGAACCCCACGGGGCCATGCTGCGCACCTTTGTGAACGGCATCGCCTACGATGCCATCCAGGCCAAGGCGGGGCGCTACCCGGTGGGGGCCATCCTGGTCAAGGACAACCACATGCCCGATGGAAGGCTGGACGCCATCACGGTAATGGTGAAGATGCCGGAGGGCTACGACCCTGAGCACAACGACTGGTTCTGGGCCAAGTACACTCCCACGGGCCAGGTGGACCTAGCAGGGAAAGTGCCCATGTGCGCCCAGTGCCACGCCCAGGTGCGCGCCCAGGACTACGTCTTTAGCACCCCCATCCGTTAGGCCATCTCCAGATCTTCCACCACGGACTTGAGCCGGGCCGGGTCCAGAAGGTACCCGGCCCCGTCCTTGCGTAAGGCGCCTTCTTGTCGGAAAAGGCGAAAGGCCTGGGCCACGGTCACCCGGGTCACCCCGCACAAGGCGGCCAGGTCTTCCTGGGTCAGGCCCAGCTCCAGGCGCACCCCTTCCGGGACCGGCTGGCCGAAGCTCTCCCCCAAGCGCAGGAGGAGGCGACCCACCCGAACATAGGCGGGCAGGCTGGCCTGGCCCAAGGCCTCGGCTAACTGGGTAAGGTGCTCGGCAAGGAGGGCCGCCAGCATCAAGGCCACCTCGGGAAAGGTGCGGGCCACCTCCAAAAACTGGGTCCGGGAAACCGGGCAGACCACCGCCATCTCGCTCTGCACCCGGGCGGAGACCACCTGCCTTTCTCGGCGGCTCAGAAAGGACTCGCCGAAGATGTCCCCTTCCCCCAAAAGGGCCAGGGCCCGCTCCCCTTTGGGCGTGGGCAGGGAAAGAAGCACCCGCCCTTCCACCAGGATGTAGAGGCTCTCCGCCGGATCCCCGGAAAGGAAGATGGCCTCCCCCTTGCGAAACCGCCGGGGGGGGCATATGGCCTCCACCCCCGCCATGACCTCCGGGTCCAGGCGGCGGGTCCAGCCCGCCTCGGGCAGGAAGAAGGGCATGGGGCTACCGCCTCGAGGCCTCCCCCAGGGAGGGCGCAAAAGGGCCCGCAACCAGTCCATG
>NZ_JBBIMD010000120.1:0-2124 GCF_037444525.1 Thermus sp.
CTGGAGGGGGCCGCTGGCCTCGAGGCCCGCTTCCTGGAGGTGGAGGGGGTGACCCGGGTGGAGGCCCAGGGGGGAGCCTACCGCATCCTGGCCACCCAGGACGTGCGGCCCCAACTGGCCCAGGTGGCGGTGGAAGGTGGGGGGCTTTGGGGCCTAGCCCTTCGCCGGCCCAGCCTGGACGAGATCTATGCCCACTACTTCAAGGAGGTGGCCCATGCGGCGTGAAGGTTCCCCCTGGACCGGGCTTTGGGCGGTCTTCTTCAAGGAGATGGCCGACCACCTCTCCGGCCTCAGGATGCGGATCCTGGAGGCCCTCATCCTCCTTTCCGCTCTGGGGGCGGTCTACACCGGAAGCCAGGCCCTGCGCCAGACCGTGGGGGAGGACCCCTTCCTCTACCTCAAGCTCCTCACCACCGCCCAGGATCCCTTGCCCTCCTTCGTGGGCTTCCTCTCCTTCTTCGTTCCCCTGGCGGCCATCGCCCTGGCCTTTGACGCGGTGAACGGGGAGTACGCCCGGGGCACCCTCTCCCGCCTCCTGGCCCAGCCCATCTACCGGGATGCCCTTCTCTTCGGCAAGTTCCTGGCGGGCCTAGGCACCCTCGCCGTCCTCCTCTTCGCCCTCTTCCTCCTGGTGGTGGGCCTGGGCCTCTTCAGCCTAGGGGTGCCGCCCGGGGGCGAGGAGGTGGCGCGGGCCCTCCTCTTCCTCCTGGCCACCTTAGCCTACGCGGGGGTGTGGCTGGCGTTGGGCCTCCTTTTCTCCGTGCTCTTCCGCCAGCCCGCCACCGCCGCCTTGGCCGCTTTGGGGGTTTGGCTCTTCTTCGCGGTCTTCTTCCCCATCCTCACCGACCTAGCCGCCAGCGCCCTCCTCCTGCAGGCCGACCCCTTTGACCCCGAGTCCCAACTCCGGCAGGCCAACCTGGCCCTCTGGATCTCCCGCCTCTCCCCCAACACCCTCTACGCGGAAGCCCTCACCGGTCTTCTGAACCCCGCGGTGCGCTCCTTAGGCCCCGTGCTCATCACCCAGCTGGAGGGGGCGGTTTTGGGTACGCCTTTGCCCCTCTCCCAAAGCCTCCTCCTGGTTTGGCCCCAGCTTACGGGGCTTCTGGCCCTCACCCTTCTCCTCTTCACCCTGGCCTACGTGGCCTTCCAGCGGCAGGAGGTGCGGGCCTAAAAGGCCCCGCCGCAAGGCTAAAGCTTGCGGCGGGGGGCCCCAAGAAGCCTATTCCTCCAGCCACTCCGTGGCGTAGGCCGTGGTCTTAGGGATCACGCAGAGGAACTCCACCGGCTCCTCTCCCTCGTTCACGTAGGCGTGGGGGGTGTCTGGGGGGATGTAAACCGCCTGGCCCGCGGCCACCTCCTTTACCTCGTCCCCTAGGAGGACCTTCATGCGCCCAGAGAGGACGTACTGCTCGTGCTCAATGGTGGGATGCTTGTGCTTGGGGATGCGGCCGCCAGGCAGGAGGGTGAACTTGCGGGTGATGAAGTGGGGGGCCCCGTCCTCAGGCCCGATGAGGACCTGGATAAAGGCCTTCTCCCCCCGTTCCACGGGGCGGGCCTCCACGCTGGCCGCCTGCTTGACCACGGGCTTCATACCCGCCATTATACCCGGGCCGAAAGGAGGGCCTCCACGTCCTCGTCCGTGACCTCGCCGAAGTCTAGGTAGTAGGCCCCCACCGCGGCGAAGTCCTCTGGGGCGGAGAGGGCCACCACCTCGGCCTTCTCCTTAAGGCGCCCTAAGGCCTCGGGGCTCCCCACAGGCACGGCCACCACCACCCGCCTGGGGCCCTCGGCCAGCACCGCAGCTAAGGCGGCCTCGAGGGTGGACCCTGTGGCCACCCCATCGTCCACCAGGACCACATCCCGCCCCTTCAGGGGCACCTTGGGGCGCACCTTGCGGTACCGCTCCGCCCGCTTGCGAAGGGTTTCCCGCTGCCTGGCCGCCTCGCGGAGGAGGTAACTTTCGTCCGCGTAGGTTTTGGCGTAGGGCATGAGGATGAGGTCCCCCTTCTCCCCAATGGCCCCCAGGGCGAACTCTGGGTTGCCCGGCGCCCCCACCTTGCGGGCCAGGACCACGTCCAACTCCCCCCCGAGGGCCCGGGCCACCTCGTCCGCCACCACCACGCC
>NZ_JBBIMD010000121.1:0-2094 GCF_037444525.1 Thermus sp.
CTATGAAGCTAACCCTCGGGTGAGCGAGGCCTGGGTGTATCTGGGCATGCTACGCTTGTTGGTGAAGCGGCTGGCCAGGGCCGCGTAGCTGGCCGTGGAGGGGTTTTACGACAGCCTCTAAGATGGCGTGGACGCCCTCCCCTTCCAGGGCCTCCGCGGCCCTTAGGGCCTCCTCCAGGCTCTCCCCCGCCACATAGCGGCGCACCAATCCCCTCGCCCGTCTTCGGATGAGGGCCTCCACCTGGGGGCTACCCGCCACCTTAAGCACCAGGGAACGGTAGGCCAGGTCTAGGTTCATCTCCCCTCCTTTAAGTGCTCCAAAACAAGCCCCTTAAACCGCTCCACGTGGGCTTCCACCGCCCTCCTTGCCCCTTCTGGGTCCCGGGCCTTTAGGGCCTCGAGGATGGCCCGGTGCTCCTCCCGGGTGGTCTCCTCCTGGGAAAGGTTGGGGAGAGCGCTCCGCGCCAGGGCCAGGCTGGAAAGGAGGTCCTCGTAAAGCCGAAAGAGGGTGCGGTTCCCGGAAAGCCGCACCAGGGTGCGGTGGAACTCCAAATCCCGGCGCATCTGCTCCGCGTAGTCCTCCCGGGGGGCCTCGTCTATGGCCTTCAGGCGTTCCTTCAGCTCCTCAAGCTCCCACAGGGTGGCCCGAAGGGCGGCAAGCCGGGCGGCCTCCCCCTCCAACAGGGCCCGCACCCCGTAGACCTCCTCCACCTCCTCGGGGCTAAAGCGCCGCACCCGCGCCCCCTTGCCGGGCACGAGCTCCACCAACCCCTCCTCGGCCAGGCGCATGAAGGCCTCCCGCACGGGGGTGCGGGAAACCCCGAGCTCCTGGGCCAAGAGGGGCTCGGAAAGCCGCTCCCCCGGGGCGAAGCGCCCCGAGAGGAGGAGGTCTTTCAGGTGGCGGTAGACGGCCTCCCGGAGCTGGTTGGGGCGACGGAAACCCAGGGCGTGCATCCTGTATACAGGATAACCCCAAAGGCCACCCAGGGCAACCCCCATGCGAAAAGGGCGGGGCGCCTGGCCCCGCCCCATCCCAAATACGGGGCTTAGCCCCCTTGGGCCGGCTGGACCATGGTGGGCTGGCCGTCTGGTCCGTAGCGGAAGTAGGAACGGGGGATCCGCTTGATCAGCTCATCCACGGCCTTGGAAACCATCACCGCCAGGGCCTTGCCCATGGGGGTCTTCTGGTACTGGCTCAAGGCCCCGCCCAAGGCGGCCCCGGGCACCAAGGCCCCAAGGAGGCCGCCAAAGTCTGTGTCGGAAGCCTCGCCCTCCACCCGGAAAGCGGATACGATGGCCCCGGTGCGCACGTCCACGGCCCGGAAGTCCACAGCCACGTAGGCCTTCTTCTGGCCACCCCCTAACGCGCCCAAAAGCCCACCGAAGAACCCGCCTCCGCCGCCTCTTGTACCCCCCGCGTCGGGCTCAAAGGCGGTAATGGTGCCCGTAATGAGGATCTCCGCCCCCTGGATCTGTTGAGCCTGGTTGCCCAGGCTGGCTTCCTTCTGAAGCTGGTCCAGGATGGATCGCTCGTAGACAATAAAGTGGTTGGTGTTAATAAGGGCGGTGGTGAGCATGTCGGCCACACCCGCCCCGATGTCCCCTTTGCTGGTGGACACCTCCACGCCAAAGAGCTTGCCCAAAATGGCCGCCCCCACCTGGTCTGGGCTCGCGCCACCCCCGCACTTCTCCGCTTTGCAGGGGAAGGAAGCCACCACCACCTTAGCCCTAGGGCCATTGTAGTCGGCGTAGGGGTTGTTATCGGAAAGGCCAGAGCTCACGTTGGTGGTAACGGACGGCGCACAGCCTGCAAGAAGGGAGACCAGAAGGATACCCAGGAAAGGCTTCATCCTCACGATGCACCTCCTATAGGCAGTAAAGGGCCCAGACTGTAGGCCCTTTCTGGTTGTACCGTTTGGTTCTAGAAGGGAAGCAGAAGTTTGCTCTTGACTTTTTACATAAAAAGTATAGAATTCGCTTTTTACACACAACGCACCCCCCTTTCGGTTATTCACCTGCATAGACCTTGACAGGACAAAAGGAAAGGGGGTCTTTGGTTCTTATGAACACACCCAAGACCCCCATACCCAGTCT
>NZ_JBBIMD010000122.1:0-1763 GCF_037444525.1 Thermus sp.
TCCTGCGGAGCCAGCGGGCCGAGGACTGGCTGAAGGCCCTGGCCCTGGACCCCCTGGATGAGGAGGCTTGGGAGAGGCTTCGCTTCACCCCTTGGACGGAGGAGGCCCGGGCGCTCCGGGATAAAGCTCTGGAAGAAGCGATAAGGGAACCTTTCTAGGTCTGACCCCCCCATTTGGGGGATAGACATCCCCCCAACCGCTAAGTAGCCTGGAAAGCAGAATGAAGCCCAGAGGCTTTTCGCTGTTAGAACTCCTCGTGGTCCTGGGCGTTCTGGGCATTGCCCTAAGCATCGCCGCCCTCAACCTGCGCCCCTTTTCCAATCCCCTGGAAGACGCCTGGGTCCAGACGGAGGGTTACCTCAAGCTGGTGCGGGCCAAGGCCATGGCCACCACCTCCGCTTACCGGGTGGAGCAAAGCGGGAACCGGCTGGTGGCGGAGTACGCCGCGCGGTGCGGTGGCCCAAGCTTCACTCCGGACCCCAGCCTGGTGCTGGAGCTCCCCCAGGGGGTTAACCTAAGCGCCGGGAACGGAAGCCCCTTGGAGCTTTGCTTCTCCAGCCGGGGGTACAGCGACCGGAACGTGGTCCTAGTGTTCCGCCGGGGGACCCAGGAACGCCGGATGGAGGTCCTCCTGGGCGGGGGGGTGAGGCGGCTATGAGGTCCTCCCCCGCCCAGGGGCTTTCCATTCTTGAGGTGGTGGTGGCCCTGGCCATCCTAGGGGTGGCTCTGGCCTTTATCGTACCTTCCTTCGTGGGGTTTCTAGAGACCAATACGGGCTCCGAGGTCCGCTCCCAAGCGGTCTACCTGGCGCAGAGGGAGCTGGAAACCCTAAGGCTTCAGGACCCCACCCTCCTGCCCACCTCAGGCAGCGCAGAGCGGCGGGAGTCCTACGGGGAGCGCACCTTCACCTTACGCCGGATCTACTGCGCCCAGACCGCCTTATGCGGGCCGGGAAGCCGGCACATCCGGGTGGAAGTGGTCTGGAACGGGAGGACGGTTTATGCAGCGGAAACGGTCTACACTAGCCTCCGCTAAGGGGCTCACCTTAGTGGAGCTCCTGATCGCCTTGGGGGTGGGGATCCTGCTTCTCGGGCTATCCCTGAGCCTGGTCCTTTCCAGCCGGCGGCTTTACACCCTGGACCAAACCCGCACCGCCCTCAACCAGAACCTTAGGGCAACGCTAGACCTGCTGGGGGCCGACGTCCGCCAGGCGGGGGAGAGGACTCCCCCAGACCTTCCCGCCATAGAAGCTATCGGGGGGAACACCCTGGTGCTCCGCAGGAACCTCCTGGATACCGTCCTTACCCTTTGCGATCCGAGCGGAATCCGGGCAGGCAGCAGCCAGGATGTGCTCTTCGTGGCCCGAAGGAACCAAAGCCCCCCACCTCAGTGCCTCCCCCAGGACGGGGATGGGAACGGTCGGGACGACCGGCTAGAGGCCTTTGCCCGCTACCGGCAGGAAGGGGGAGGGAAGGTGACGCTCTACCTTTATGACCCCACCACGGGCCGGGGAGAGTTCTTCCCCTATGACACCGAGGACCACTCCCGCTTCCACCTCCACCGGGCCCGGGGGCGCTGGTTGAACGACTACCCGGGAAACGGCACCGCCCGGATCTACGCCTTGGAGGAGCGCCGTTACCTCCTCCAGGGGGACGTGCTCACCCTCATCCTAAACGGGGACACCGCCCACCCCCTTTCCCTGGTGGACCGGGTAAGGGGCTTCCGGGTCGCCGTGCGCACCCAAGACGGCTCCATCCGCACGG
>NZ_JBBIMD010000123.1:0-1679 GCF_037444525.1 Thermus sp.
GCCAAGGACTATGAAGCTAACCCTCGGGTGAGCGAGGCCTGGGTGTATCTGGGCATGCTACGCTTGTTGGTGAAGCGGCTGGCCAGGGCCGCGTAGCTGGCCGTGGAGGGGTTTTACGACAGCCTCTAAGAAAACCAGGAGGCGGTTGCGGAAGCCGACGAGCTCGCGAAGATGGACGAAGGCCCACAGGGCCCAGGCAGGAAAGCCCACCAAGGCAAGCCGCCCGATCTCGGCCACCGCCTTGTTGCGGCCGATCACCGCCAGCTGCCCCCGGTCGCGGTAGCGGAAGGGAATAGGGTCCTGGCCCCTTAGGCTGCGGAGGAGGTTTTCCGCCGCCAGGCGGCCCTGCTGCAGGGCCACCGGGGCAAGGCCCGGAAGGCCTAAGCCGTTCACGTCCCCTATGGCGTAGACCTCAGGGTGGCCGGGGAGGCGGAGGTAGGGATCGGTGGGCACGCGCCCCCGGGGGTCAGCGGGGAGGCCCGGCAGGGGGGTTCCCTTCACCCCCACGGCCCAGAGGACGAGATCCGCGGGGAGGAACCCCCCCTCCTTGAGCCGCACGCCCAGGGCCTCCACCCCCACCACCTGGGCCCCTAGGGCCACGCGCACCCCCAAAGCCTCCAGGGCCCGCTGGGCGTAGGCGGAAAGGGCGGGGCGGAAGGACGGGAGAAGCCTCTCCCCCGCCTCTAGGAGGAAAACCTCCGCCCCGCCGATCTCCGGGAAGTCCCGGCGGAGGGCGTAGCGCAAGAACTCCGCCAGGGCCCCGGCAAGCTCCACCCCCGTGGGCCCGCCCCCCACCACCAAAAGGCGCAGGGGCCGCCCTTCCCTCGCCGCCTTCTCCAGGGCGAGGAGAAGGCGGCGGCGGATCCTTTGGGCGTCCTCGAGGCTCTTTAGGAAGAAGGCGTGCCGCCCTACGCCGGGCACGCCCAGGTCGTGGGGGCGGTTTCCCGTGGCCACGAGGAGGTAGGTGTAGGACAGGGCCTCGCCCCCTTTCAGCAAGAGCCTGCGCCCCTCCAGGTCCACCCCCTCCACCCGGGCAAGGAGGAACCGGCCCCGCCGGAGGAGGGACCGCAAGGGGTGGGCGATGGCCGGGGCCTCGAGGTACCCCGTGGCCACCTGGTAAAGGAGAGGTTGGAAGAGATGGTGGTTCCGGACATCCACCAGGAGGTAGGGAACCCCCGCCCGGTCCAGAACCTTAGCCGCCGCCAAGCCCCCAAAGCCCCCACCCACGATCACGATCCCGGCTTCCCGCATGTTTGTCCTCCTCGGGACAAAGGTCCCATCTCGTGATGATTTTCCCTTACTTTCCTTGTGAAGGCAAGAACAAAAGCTGCAATTGGGGGCACGGCCGCGCCCCCAAGGCCCTAAGCGCCCCTTAAGGCTTCACCGCCTCGGCGATGTGGCCGTAGTAGGCCATGACACCCGTGAGGAAGGCGGCCAGGCCCATGAGGCCCAAGGCTTGCGAGGCCCGCTCATCCCCCCCGCGCGCCAGAACCTGGGGGTGCCACCGCGATCAACCCAAGAATGAAGGCCAAGGAGCGAGGCTCAAAAGGCCTTCTCCAGGACAAGGCCGTTCGCATCAATCCCCCGGGGGCAAGCCTCGGTGCAGTTGTGGGTGTTGCGGCAACGCCAAAGGCCATCCCTCCCCCCAAGCCAGCCGGCAAGCCGCTCGGAAAAGCCCC
>NZ_JBBIMD010000124.1:0-15826 GCF_037444525.1 Thermus sp.
CCTGGGGACAATGTGACGTTTACGGTGGAGCTGATCAAGCCGGTGGCGTTGGAGGAGGGGCTTCGGTTTGCCATCCGGGAGGGTGGGCGGACCGTGGGCGCCGGCGTGGTCACCAAGATCCTGGAGTGAGGTGAAGCATGCCCAAGATCCGCATCAAGCTGCGGGGCTTTGACCACAAGACCCTGGACGCCTCGGCCCAGAAGATCGTGGAGGCCGCCCGGCGCTCTGGGGCCCAGGTCTCCGGCCCTGTGCCCCTACCCACCCGGGTGCGCCGCTTCACCGTGATCCGGGGGCCCTTCAAGCACAAGGACTCCCGGGAGCACTTTGAGCTCCGCACCCACAACCGCCTCGTGGACATCATCAACCCCAACCGCAAGACCATTGAGAGCCTCATGTCCCTGGACCTTCCCACCGGGGTGGAGATTGAGATCAAGACCGTGGGAGGTGGCAGGTGAAGGGCATCCTGGGCACCAAGGTGGGCATGACCCGCATCTATAAGGATGACCGGGCCATCCCCGTCACCGTGATCCTGGCGGGCCCCTGCCCGGTGGTCCAGCGCCGCACCCCTGAGAAGGACGGCTACACCGCGGTCCAGCTGGGCTTCCTGGCTCAGAACCCCAAGCGGGTCAACCGCCCCATGAAGGGCCACTTCGCCAAGGCAGGGGTGGAGCCGGTGCGCATCCTTAGGGAGATCCGGGACTTCAACCCCGAGAAGGACGTGGTGACCGTGGACATCTTCCAGCCTGGGGAGCGGGTGGACATCACCGGGACCTCCAAGGGGCGGGGTACCGCGGGCGTGATGAAGCGCTGGAACTTTGCAGGCGGGCCCGACTCCCACGGCGCCCACAAGATCCACCGCCACCCTGGTTCCATTGGGAACCGCAAGACGCCGGGCCGGGTCTATAAGGGCAAGCGCATGGCGGGCCGCTACGGGGCGGAGCGGGTTACGGTGGTGAACCTCGAGGTGGTGGACGTTATCCCCGAGGAGAACCTCCTTCTGGTCAAGGGCGCGGTACCTGGGCCCAATGGGGGCCTCCTCATCGTGCGCGAGACCAAGAAGGTGGCCAAGTGATGAAGGAGGACATGGTGTACCAGATTCCTGTGCTCTCCTCTTCTGGCACCCGGGAGCTTTCCGCCGAGCTGCCGACGGAGATCAACCCCCACCTGCTCTGGGAGGTGGTGCGCTGGCAGCTGGCGATCCGCCGCCGGGGCACGGCCAGCACCAAGACCCGGGGGGAGGTAGCCTACTCCAGCCGCAAGATCTACCCCCAGAAGCACACGGGTCGGGCTCGCCACGGCGACATCGGCGCGCCCATCTTCGTAGGGGGGGGGACGGTCTTCGGGCCCAAGCCCCGGGACTACAGCTACACCCTGCCCAAGAAGATGCGGAAGGCGGGCCTGGCCATGGCCGTGGCCGACCGGGCCCGTGAGGGCAAGCTCCTCTTGGTGGAGGACTTTCCCGGGGTGAACGGCAAGACCAAGGAGTTTTTGGCCTGGGCCAAGGGGGCGGGGCTCACCGGGGAGGAGACAATGCTCCTGGTGGCCCAGGACGAGAAGGTGCGCCGGGCGGCCCGCAACCTGCCCTGGGTGGTCACCCTGGCCCCTGAGGGCCTAAATGTGTACGACATCCTGCGCACCGAGCGCTTGGTCATGGACCTTGCGGCCTGGCAGGCTTTCCAGGCCCGCTTGGGGGGTGAGGCATGAAGACCGCCTACGACGTGATCCTGGCCCCCGTGCTCTCGGAGAAGGCCTATGCGGGCTTTGCCGAGGGGAAGTACACCTTTTGGGTCCACCCCAAGGCCACCAAGACCGAGATCAAAAACGCGGTGGAGGAGGCCTTTAAGGTCAAGGTGGTGGGGGTGAATACCCTCAAGGTTCGGGGCAAGAAGAAGCGCCTGGGCCGCTACATGGGCCGGCGTCCCGACCGCAAGAAGGCCATCGTGCAGGTGGCCCCCGGGCAGAAGATCGAGGCCTTGGAGGGCCTCATCTAAAGGACCATCCGGGAAGGGGGGCCCGGGCCCCGATCCGGAGGGAGGAAGCCGATGGGAGTTAAGAAGTTCAAACCCTACACCCCGAGCCGCCGCTTCATGACGGTGGCGGACTTCTCCGAGATCACCAAGACCGAGCCGGAGAAGTCCCTGGTCAAGCCCCTGAAGAAGACGGGTGGGCGGAACAACCAGGGCCGCATCACCGTGCGCTTCCGGGGGGGTGGGCATAAGCGGCTCTACCGCATCATTGACTTCAAGCGCTGGGATAAGGCGGGCATCCCCGCCAAGGTGGCGGCCATAGAGTACGACCCCAACCGTTCCGCCCGCATCGCCCTCCTCCACTACGCCGATGGGGAGAAGCGGTACATCATCGCTCCTGAGGGCTTAAAGGTGGGCCAGCAGGTGGTGGCGGGCCCCGATGCCCCCATCGCCGTGGGCAACGCCCTGCCCCTACGCTTCATCCCCGTGGGTACCGTGGTGCACGCCGTGGAGCTGGAGCCCAAAAAGGGGGCCAAGCTGGCCCGTTCCGCCGGGACCAGCACCCAGATCCAAGGCCGGGAAGGGGACTACGTGGTCCTGCGCCTACCCTCCGGGGAGCTCCGCAAAGTGCACGGGGAGTGCTACGCCACCGTGGGGGCGGTGGGCAATGCGGACCACAAGAACATCGTTCTGGGCAAGGCTGGGCGTAGCCGCTGGCTTGGGCGCAAGCCCCACGTGCGCGGTGCGGCCATGAACCCCGTGGACCACCCCCACGGCGGTGGTGAGGGCCGGGCTCCCCGGGGCCGTCCCCCCGCTTCTCCCTGGGGTTGGCAGACCAAGGGGCTTAAGACCCGGAAGCGCCGCAAGCCCTCCAGCCGCTTCATCATCGCCCGGCGCAAGAAGTGAGGTGAGGTATGCCGCGTAGCTTGAAAAAGGGCGTCTTTGTAGATGGCCACCTCCTGGAGAAGGTGCTGGAGCTGAACGCCAAGGGCGAGAAGCGGCTCATCAAGACCTGGAGCCGCCGCTCCACCATCGTCCCAGAGATGGTTGGCCACACCATTGCCGTCTACAACGGCAAGCAGCACGTGCCCGTCTACATCACCGAGAACATGGTGGGCCACAAGCTGGGTGAGTTCGCCCCCACCCGCACCTACCGGGGGCACGGCAAAGAGGCCAAGGCCACCAAGAAGAAGTAGCCATGGAAGCGAAAGCCATTGCCCGATATGTGCGCATCGCCCCAAGGAAGGTCCGATTGGTGGTGGACCTGATCCGGGGAAAGAGCCTCGAGGAGGCTCGCAACATCCTCCGCTACACCCCAAAGCGGGGGGCCTACCACGTGGCCAAGGTGCTGGAGTCCGCCGCCGCCAACGCCATCAACAACCACGACATGCTGGAGGACCGCCTCTACGTAAAGGCGGCCTACGTAGACGAGGGGCCTGCCCTCAAGCGGGTCCTGCCCCGGGCCCGGGGCCGGGCGGACATCATCAAGAAGAGGACCAGCCACATCACCATTATCCTGGGGGAGAAGCATGGGAAATAAAATCCACCCCATCGGTTTTCGGCTCGGCATTACCCGGGATTGGGAGTCCCGCTGGTACGCGGGCAAGAAGCAGTACCGCCACCTCCTCTTGGAGGACCAGCAGATCCGTGGGTTCCTCACCAAGGAGCTCTACCCCGCGGGCCTAGCCCGCATTGACATTGAGCGGGCAGCGGACAACGTGGCGGTGACGGTGCACGTGGCCAAGCCCGGGGTGGTCATCGGCCGGGGCGGGGAGAAGATCAAGGTCCTTCGCGACCAGCTCTCTAAGCTCACCGGCAAGAACGTGGCCCTTAACGTCCAGGAGATCCATAACCCCAACCTCTCCGCACCCCTGGTGGCCCAGCGGGTGGCGGAGCAGATTGAAAGGCGCTTCGCCGTACGCCGGGCCATCAAGCAGGCGGTGCAGCGGGTCATGGAGTCCGGGGCCAAGGGGGCCAAGGTCATCGTTTCCGGCCGCATCGGCGGGGCGGAGCAGGCCCGCACCGAGTGGGCTGCGGAGGGCCGGGTGCCCCTCCACACCCTGCGTGCTAACATAGACTACGGCTTTGCCCTGGCCCGCACCACCTATGGGGTGCTGGGGGTCAAGGCGTACGTTTTCCTGGGCGAGGTAATCGGCGGCCAGAAGCCCAAGGCCCGCCCTGAGGCCCCGAAAGGGGAGGAGCGGCCCCGCCGCCGCCGCCCGGCCGTGCGCGTGAAGAAGGAGGAGTAGGCCATGCTGATGCCCAGGCGCATGAAGTACCGGAAGCAGCACCGTGGCCGCATGAAGGGGGCCACCAAGGGTGGGGATTACGTGGCCTTCGGGGACTATGGCCTCGTGGCCCTCGAGCCCGCCTGGATCACCTCCCAGCAGATTGAGGCTGCCCGTGTGGCCATGGTGCGGCATTTCCGGCGGGGCGGGAAGATCTTCATCCGCATCTTCCCCGACAAGCCCTACACCAAGAAGCCCCTGGAGGTGCGGATGGGTAAGGGTAAGGGCAACGTGGAGGGGTACGTGGCCGTGGTGAAGCCGGGCCGGGTGATGTTTGAGGTGGCGGGGGTCACGGAGGAGCAGGCCCTCGAGGCCCTGCGCATCGCCGGCCACAAACTCCCCATCAAGACCAAGATCGTGCGGAGGGACGCCTACGATGAAGCTCAGTGAGGTCAAGAAGGCCCTGGAGGAGGCGCGGAAGCTCTCTCCCCAGGAGCTTGAGAAGCTTATCCGGCAGAAGAAGCGGGAGCTCATGGAGCTCCGCTTCCAGGCCTCCATCGGGCAGCTTTCCCAGAACCACAAGATCCGGGAAGCCCGCAAGATGATCGCCCGGCTCCTCACGGTCTGGAACGAGAAGAGGAGGCAGAATGCCTAAGAAGGTGCTGACCGGGGTGGTGGTGAGCGACAAGATGCAGAAGACCGTCACGGTCTTGGTGGAGCGCCAGTTCCCCCACCCCCTCTACGGTAAGGTCATCCGGCGCTCCAAAAAGTACCTGGCCCACGACCCCAACGAGGAGTACAAGGTGGGGGACGTGGTGGAGATCATCGAGGCCCGCCCCATCTCCAAGCGCAAGCGCTTCCGCGTCCTGCGCCGGGTGGAGGAGGGCCGGATGGACCTGGTGGAGAAGTACCTGGTCCGCCGCCAGAACTATCAGAGCCTCTCAAAGCGCGGAGGTAAGGCATGATCCAGCCCCAGACCTACCTGGAGGTGGCCGACAACACCGGGGCCCGCAAGATCATGTGCATCCGGGTGCTCAAGGGGAGCAACGCCAAGTACGCCACCGTGGGGGACATCATCGTGGCCAGCGTCAAGGAGGCCATCCCCCGGGCCGCGGTGAAGAAGGGGGACGTGGTGAAGGCGGTGGTGGTGCGCACCAAGAAGGAGGTCAAGCGCCCCGACGGGTCCGCCATCCGCTTTGACGACAACGCCGCGGTCATCATCAACAACCAGCTGGAACCCAGGGGAACCCGGGTCTTCGGCCCCGTGGCCCGGGAGCTCAGGGAGAAGGGCTTCATGAAAATTGTCTCCCTGGCGCCGGAGGTGCTCTGATGCAGCCCAAGCTACACGTGAAAAAGGGGGACACCGTCCTGGTGGCCTCTGGGAAGTACAAGGGGCGGATAGGCAAGGTGAAGCAGGTCCTGCCCAAGAAGTATGCGGTCATCGTGGAAGGGGTGAACCTCGTCAAGAAGGCGGTGCGCCCCAGCCCCAAGCACCCCCAGGGCGGGTTCGTGGAGCAGGAGGCCCCTCTGCACGCCTCCAAGGTGCGCCCCATCTGTCCTTCCTGCGGCAAGCCCACCCGGGTGCGCAAGAAGTTCCTGGAAGACGGCCGTAAGGTGCGGGCCTGCGCCAAGTGCGGCGGCGTTTTAGACGTGGAGGAATGAGATGCCTCTGGAAGTGGCCCTGAAGAAGAAGTACTACGAGGAAGTCCGGCCCGAGCTCATCCGCCGCTATGGGTACCAGAACATCTGGGAGGTGCCCCGCCTGGAGAAGGTGGTGGTGAACCAGGGCCTGGGCGAGGCCAAGGAGGATGCCCGTATCCTGGAGAAGGCCGCTAAGGAACTGGCCCTCATCACCGGTCAGAAGCCCGCCATCACCCGGGCCAAGAAGTCCATCTCCAACTTTAAGCTCCGTAAGGGGATGCCCATCGGCCTAAGGGTGACCCTTAGGGGAGACCGGATGTGGATCTTCCTGGAGAAGCTCCTCAACGTGGCCCTACCCCGCATCCGCGACTTCCGGGGTGTGAACCCCAACAGCTTTGATGGCCGGGGGAACTACAACCTGGGCCTTCGGGAGCAGCTCATCTTCCCCGAGATCACCTACGATATGGTGGAT
The DNA here is from genome assembly GCF_037444525.1 of Thermus sp. Classification (GTDB taxonomy): domain Bacteria; phylum Deinococcota; class Deinococci; order Deinococcales; family Thermaceae; genus Thermus. The sequence goes on from NZ_JBBIMD010000124.1 coordinate 6,309, forward strand.
GCCCTAAGGGGGATGGACATCGCGGTGGTCACCACCGCCAAGACCGACGAAGAGGCCCGGGCCCTCTTGGAGCTTCTGGGTTTCCCCTTCCGTAAGTGAGGGCGAGATGGCGAGAAAAGCGCTGATTGAGAAGGCCAAAAGGACCCCTAAGTTCAAGGTGCGGGCCTACACCCGGTGCGTGCGCTGCGGGCGGGCCAGGAGCGTCTACCGCTACTTCGGCCTCTGCCGGCTTTGCCTCAGGGAACTTGCGCATAAGGGGCAGTTGCCCGGGGTGAGGAAGGCCAGCTGGTAGGGCGGTGGCCGGTCGGGGGGATTCCCTCGAGACCGCACGGCCCAGGGCAAGTAGGTAAAAGGAGAAAGGAAATGCTGACGGACCCCATCGCCGACATGCTGACCCGGATTAGGAACGCCACCCGGGTCTACAAGGAGAGCACGGAGGTGCCCGCCTCCCGCCTCAAGGAGGAGATCCTCAAGATCCTGGCGCGGGAGGGCTTCATCAAGGGGTACGAGCGGGTGGAGGTGGACGGCAAGCCCGTCTTGCGCATCCACCTCAAGTACGGCCCTAGGCGCCAGGGCCTTGACCCCCGGCCTGAGCAGGTCATCAACCACATCCGCCGCATCAGCAAGCCGGGTAGACGGGTGTACGTGGGGGCTAAGGGGATCCCCCGGGTGCGCCGGGGCTTGGGGATCGCCATCCTCTCCACCTCCAAGGGCGTCCTCACCGATCGCGAGGCGAGGAAGCTCGGCGTGGGCGGGGAACTCATCTGCGAGGTGTGGTGATGTCTAGGATCGGTAAGATGCCCATTCCCCTGCCCAAAGGGGTGACCGTGGAGGTGGCCCCGGGGCTGGTGAAGGTGAAAGGCCCCAAGGGCGAGCTTTCCGTGCCCGTGAGCCCTGAGATGAAGATCGCCGTGGAGAATGGCGTAATCCGGGTGGAGCGCCCCTCGGACGACCGCCGCCACAAGAGCCTCCACGGCCTTACCCGCACCCTCATCGCCAACGCCGTGAAGGGCGTGGCCGAGGGTTACGTGAAGGAGCTCCTCATCAAGGGCATCGGGTACCGGGCCCGGCTCGTGGGGCGGGCGGTGGAGCTCTCCGTGGGCTTCAGCCACCCCGTGGTGGTGGAGCCTCCGGAGGGGATCACCTTTGAGGTACCCGAGCCCACCAAGATCCGGATTTTGGGCATAGACAAGCAGAAGGTGGGCCAGGTGGCGGCCAACCTCAGGGCCATCAAGAAGCCCAGCGCCTACCACGAGAAGGGCATCTACTACGCGGGTGAGCCCATCCGCCTCAAGCCCGGTAAGGCTGGGGCCAAGAAGTAGGAGGAGGCATGGCACGGCTAACCGCTTTTGAGCGTCGGAAGTTCCGGGTGCGCAACCGCATTAAGCGCTCCGGGCGCCTTAGGCTTTCCGTTTTCCGCAGCCTGAACCATATCTACGCCCAGATCATTGACGACGAGAAGGGGGAGACCCTGGTGGCCGCCTCGAGCCTGGCCCTGAAGCTGAAGGGCCCCAAGACCGAGGTGGCCCGGCAGGTGGGGCGGGCCTTGGCGGAGAAGGCCTTGGCCAAGGGGATCAAGCAGGTGGCCTTTGACCGCGGGCCTTACAAGTACCACGGCCGGGTGAAGGCCCTGGCCGAGGGGGCCCGGGAGGGTGGCCTCGAGTTCTAAGGAGGGACCATGCCCGAGACCGATTTTGAGGAAAAGATGATCCTGGTGCGGCGCACCGCCAAGACCTACCAGGGCGGCCGCCGCTTCCGCTTCGGCGCCCTGGTGGTGGTGGGGGACCGGCAGGGCCGGGTGGGCCTGGGCCTGGGCAAGGCTAAGGAGGTCCCCCTGGCGGTGCAGAAGGCGGGGTACTACGCCCGCCGCAACATGGTGGAGGTGCCCCTTCTGAACGGCACCATCCCCCACGAGGTGGAGGTGGAGTACGGGGCCTCCAAGATCCTCCTCAAGCCCGCGGCCCCCGGCACCGGGGTGATCGCGGGGGCGGTGCCCCGGGCCATCCTGGAGCTTGCTGGGGTGACGGACATCCTCACCAAGGAGCTGGGGAGCCGCAACCCCATCAACATCGCCTACGCCACCCTTGAGGCCCTGCGCCAGCTCAGGACCAAGGACGACGTGGCCCGTCTTAGGAAGGGCAAGGAGGAGTGATGCCCAAGCTCAAGGTCAAGCTGGTGAAAAGCCCCATCGGCTACCCCAAGGACCAGAAGGCGGCCCTTAAGGCCCTGGGGCTTACCCGCCTGCAAAAGGAGCGGGTGCTGGAGGATACCCCCGCCATCCGGGGCAACGTGGAGAAGGTTCGCCACCTTCTCCAGGTGGAGGTGCTGGAATGAAGCTTTCGGATCTCAAGCCCAACCCAGGGGCCAACAAGAGGCGCAAACGCGTGGGCCGGGGGCCGGGCTCCGGGCACGGCAAGACGGCCACCCGCGGCCACAAGGGCCAGAAGTCCCGCTCCGGCGGGCTTAAGGACCCCCGGCGCTTTGAGGGCGGGCGCTCCACCACCCTGATGCGCCTGCCCAAGCGGGGGATGCAGGGCCAGGTGCCCGGGGAGATCAAGCGGCCCAAGTACCAGGGGGTGAACCTCAAGGACCTCGCCCGCTTTGAGGGGGAGGTGACCCCGGAACTTCTGGTGCAAGCGGGCCTCCTCAAGAAGGGGTACCGGCTTAAAGTCTTAGGGGAAGGGGAGGCCAAGCCCCTTAAGGTGGTGGCCCACGCTTTCTCCAAGAGCGCCCTAGAGAAGCTGAAGGCCGCGGGCGGCGAGCCCGTCCTTCTGGAGGCCTAAGATGCTGAAGGCCTTCCGGAGCGCCCTCCAGATCCCCGAGCTCCGCCAGCGCATCCTCTTCACCCTCTTGGTGCTGGCCGCCTACCGCCTGGGGGCCTTCATCCCCACCCCGGGGGTGGACCTGGACAAGATCCAGGAGTTTTTGCGCACCACCCAGGGCGGGGTGTTCGGCATCATCAACCTCTTCTCCGGCGGAAACTTTGAGCGCTTCTCCATTTTCGCCTTGGGGATCATGCCCTACATCACCGCGGCCATCATCATGCAGCTTTTGGTCACGGTGGTCCCGGCCCTGGAGAAGCTCTCCAAGGAGGGGGAGGAGGGCCGCCGCATCATCAACCAGTACACCCGCATCGGCGGCATCGCTCTGGGGGCCTTCCAGGGCTTCTTCCTGGCCACGGCCTTCCTGGGGGCCGAAGGGGGGCGGTTCCTCCTCCCCGGCTGGTCCCCGGGGCCCTTCTTCTGGATGGTGGTGGTGGTCACCCAGGTGGCGGGCATCGCCCTCCTCCTCTGGATGGCGGAGCGCATCACGGAGTACGGCATCGGCAACGGCACCAGCATGATCATCTTTGCTGGCATCGTGGTGGACTGGCTGCCCCAGCTTCTGCGCACCGTGGGCCTTATCCGCACGGGGGAGGTGAACCTGGTGGCCTTCCTCTTCTTCCTGGCCTTCATCGTCCTGGCCTTTGCCGGGATGGCGGCGGTGCAGCAGGCGGAAAGGCGTATCCCCGTCCAGTACGCCCGCAAGGTGGTGGGCCGCCGGGTGTATGGGGGGCAGGCCACCTACATCCCCATCAAGCTGAACGCCGCCGGGGTCATCCCCATCGTTTTCGCCGCGGCCATCCTCCAGATCCCCATCTTCCTTACCGCCCCCTTCCAGGATAGCCCCGTCCTCCAGGCCATCGCCAACTTCTTCAACCCCCGTCACCTCTCAGGCCTCCTTATAGAGGTGGTCCTCATTGTCCTCTTCACCTACGTGTACACCGCGGTGCAGTTTGACCCTAAGCGCATCGCGGAAAGCCTTCGGGAGTACGGCGGCTTCATCCCCGGCATCCGCCCGGGGGAACCCACGGTGAAGTTCCTGGAGCACATCGTCTCCCGCCTCACCCTGTGGGGGGCCCTCTTCCTGGGCCTGGTGGCCGCCCTGCCCCAGATCATCCAGAACATTACCGGGGTGCAGAGCATCGCCTTCTCTGGGATAGGGCTCCTCATCGTGGTGGGGGTGGCCCTGGACACCCTGAGGCAGGTGGAAAGCCAGCTGATGCTCAGGAACTACGAGGGATTCCTCTCCAAGGGCCGCATCCGCGGCCGCACCCGCTAGGAGGCAGCCATGGGGGAAGCGGTGATCTTCTTGGGACCGCCCGGGGCGGGGAAGGGCACCCAGGCGGCTAGGCTTTCGGAGGAACTGGGGTTTAAGAAGCTCTCCACAGGGGACATCCTCCGGGACCACGTGGCCCGAAGGACCCCCTTGGGGGAACGGGTGCGCCCCATCATGGAGCGGGGTGACCTGGTGCCCGATGACCTGATCCTGGCCCTCATCCGGGAGGAGCTCGCCGAGCGGGTGATCCTGGACGGTTTTCCCCGTACCCTACCCCAGGCGGAGGCCCTGGACGAGCTCCTTCAGCAGACGGGGATGCGGCTTCTTGGGGTGGTGCTGGTGGAGGTGCCGGAGGAGGAGCTCACCAAGCGGATGCTCAAGCGGGCGGAGCTGGAGGGCCGCGCAGACGACAACGAGGAGACCATCCGCCGCCGCCTCGAGGTCTATCGGGAAAAGACCGAGCCCCTGGTGCGCTACTATGAGGAGCGGGGCGTGCTTAGGCGGGTGGACGGCCTCGGTACCCCCGATGAGGTCTACGCCCGCATCCGGGCCGCCTTGGGGATCTGATGGCCATTAAGCTGAAAAGCCCCTGGGAGATTGAGCGCATGCGGGAGGCAGGCGCCCTCCTCACCGAGGTGGTGGAGGAGGTGGGCCGCCACGTGGAGCCCGGCATCACCACCAAGGAGCTGGACCGTATCGCCTACGAGGCCATCAAGAGGCGGAAGGCCAAACCGGCCTTTCTCGGGCTCTACGGCTTCCCCGCCACCCTGTGCACCTCGGTGAACGAGGTGGTGGTCCACGGCATCCCCTCCGACGAGCCCTTGAAGGAAGGGGACATCCTCTCCGTGGACGTGGGCCTCATCTACGGGGGCTTCGCCGCGGACATGGCCCGCACCTTCCCCGTGGGCCGGGTTTCCCCGGAGGCGGAACGGCTCATCCGGGACACGGAGCAGGCCTTTTGGGAGGGGTTTAAATACCTTCGGCCTGGCTACCGCACCGGGGACGTGGGCCATGCGGTGCAGACCTTTTTGGAGAGCCGGGGCTATGGGGTGGTGCGGGAGTTCGTGGGCCACGGGGTGGGGCGGGAGATCCACGAGGACCCCAAGTTCCCCAACTTCGGCAAACCCGGCACCGGCCCCAAGATCCGCCCGGGCATGACCCTGGCCCTGGAGCCCATGGTGACCCTAAGGCCAGCCCCTGTGGTAATATTGGAAGATGGCTGGACGGCGAGCGCCGGCAAGGGCAACCTCGCCGCCCACTACGAGAACACCGTTTTGGTGACGGAAGAGGGCCCGGAGCTTCTCACCGGGAGGCCCCTGGTGCGGGCGAGGTAGGGTATGGCGAAGGAGAAGGACACCATTCGGGCAGAGGGCGTGATTACCGAGGCGCTTCCCAACGCGACCTTTCGCGTGAAGCTGGACTCGGGGCCGGAGATTTTGGCCTACATCTCCGGCAAGATGCGCATGCACTACATCCGCATCCTGCCCGGGGACCGCGTGGTGGTGGAGATCACGCCCTACGACCCCACCCGGGGACGGATCGTCTACAGGAAGTAGGAGGCGAGATGAAGGTACGGGCTTCGGTCAAGAGGATGTGCGAGAAGTGCAAGGTGGTGCGCCGGCACGGCCGGGTGTACGTGATCTGCGAGAACCCTAAGCACAAGCAGCGTCAGGGCTAAGGAGGCGAGTGTGGCGAGGATTGCAGGGGTAGAGATTCCGAGGAACAAGCGGGTGGACGTGGCCCTCACCTACATCTACGGGGTGGGGCCGGCGCGGGCCAAGGAGGCTTTGGAGAAGACGGGGATTAACCCCGCCACCCGGGTGAAGGACCTCACCGAGGCCGAGGTGGTCCGCCTGCGCGAGTACGTGGAGAACACCTGGAAGCTGGAAGGGGAGCTCCGCGCGGAGGTGGCCGCCAACATCAAGCGGCTCATGGACATCGGCTGCTACCGGGGCCTGAGGCACCGCCGGGGCCTTCCCGTGAGGGGCCAGCGCACACGCACCAACGCCCGCACCCGCAAGGGTCCCCGGAAGACCGTGGCCGGCAAGAAGAAGGCCCCCAGGAAGTAGGGCTGGGCCAGCAGATACTCCATAGAGGGAGAGTATGGCCAGGAAAACCGCCAAGAAAAAGATCAAGCGCCAAGTCGCCAGCGGCAAAGCCTACATCCACGCCTCCTACAACAACACCATCGTCACCATCACCGACCCGGACGGCAATCCCATCACCTGGTCCTCGGGCGGGGTGATCGGCTACAAGGGTACCAAGAAGGGCACCCCCTACGCCGCCCAGCTTGCGGCCATGGACGCGGCCAAAAAGGCCATGGCTTACGGCATGCAGAGCGTGGACGTCATCGTCCGGGGCACCGGGGCGGGCCGGGAGCAGGCCATCCGGGCCTTGCAGGCTTCCGGCCTCCAGGTGAAGTCCATCGTGGACGACACCCCTGTGCCTCACAACGGCTGCCGCCCCAAGAAGAAGTTCCGCAAGGCTTCGTAAGGAGAGGAGAAGATGGGTCGTTACATTGGACCAGTTTGCCGCCTTTGCCGCCGGGAGGGTGTGAAGCTTTACCTGAAGGGGGAGCGCTGCTACAGCCCCAAGTGCGCCATGGAGCGCCGGCCCTACCCCCCGGGCCAGCACGGCCAGAAGCGGGCCCGCCGTCCCTCCGACTACGCGGTGCGCCTCAGGGAAAAGCAGAAGCTCCGCCGCATCTACGGCATCTCGGAAACCCAGTTTAGGAACCTCTTTGAGGAGGCGAGCCGCAAGAAGGGCGTCACGGGCACGGTCTTCCTGGGGCTTTTGGAGTCCAGGCTAGACAATGTGGTCTACCGCCTAGGCTTTGCCCAAAGCCGCCGCCAGGCCCGGCAGATGGTCCGCCACGGGCACATCACCGTGAACGGCCGCCGGGTGGACCTGCCCGCTTACCGCGTAAAGCCGGGGGACGAGATCGCCATCGCCGAGGGGAGCCGGAACCTGGACTTCATCCGCCAAAACCTCGAGGCCATGAAGGGCCGCAAGGTGGGGCCTTGGCTTTCCTTGGACGTGGAGGCCATGAAGGGCAAGTTCCTCCGCCTTCCCGACCGGGAGGACCTGGCCCTGCCGGTGAACGAGCAACTGGTGATTGAGTTCTACTCCAGGTAGAGGAGGGCTATGTTAGAGAGCAAGCTGAAAGCCCCGGTCTTTACCGTGCGCACCCAGGGGCGGGAGTACGGGGAGTTCGTCCTCGAGCCCCTGGAGCGGGGCTTCGGGGTGACCCTGGGAAACCCCCTAAGGCGCATCCTCCTCTCCTCCATTCCGGGCACCGCGGTCACCAGCGTCTACATTGAGGACGTCCTCCACGAGTTCTCCACCATCCCCGGGGTTAAGGAGGACGTGGTGGAGATCGTCCTGAACCTTAAGGAGCTGGTGGTCCGCTTCCTGGACCCCAAGATGCAGACCGCCACCCTCCTTCTCAAGGCGGAAGGCCCGAAGGTGGTGCGGGCGGCGGACTTCATCCCCCAGCCGGACGTGGAGATCCTGAACCCCGACCTGCCCATTGCCACCTTGGAGGAGGGCGGAAAGCTCCACATGGAGGTGCGGGTGGACCGGGGGGTGGGCTACGTGCCCGCGGAGCGCCACAACACCAAGGACCGCATCAACGCCATCCCCGTGGACGCCATCTTCTCCCCGGTGCGCCGGGTGGCCTTCCAGGTGGAGGATACCCGCCTAGGCCAGCGCACGGACCTGGACAAGCTCACCTTGCGCATCTGGACCGATGGGTCCATCACCCCCATGGAAGCCCTGGAGCAGGCGGTGAGCATCTTGAGGGAGCACCTCTCCTACTTCGCCAACCCCCAAACCACCGCGCTGCCCGAGGAGGCCCCGGCCCCCAAGTCCGAAGAGAAGGAGGAGGAGCTGGACCTGCCCCTGGAGGAGCTTGGGCTTTCCACCCGGGTCCTCCACAGCCTCAAAGAGGAGGGGATTGAGTCCGTGCGGGCCCTTCTGGCCCTGAACCTCAAGGACTTGAAGAACATCCCCGGCATCGGGGAGAGGAGCCTGGAGGAGATCCGCGAGGCCCTGGAGAAGCGGGGCTTTACCCTGAAGGAGTGAGACCATGCGCCACCTCAAGTCCGGCCGCAAACTGAACCGCCATTCTTCCCACCGCCTGGCTCTTTTCCGCAACCAGGCCAAGAGCCTTCTCATCCATGGCCGCATCACCACCACCGTTCCCAAGGCCAAGGAGCTCACCGGCTTTGTGGACCACCTCATTCACCTGGCCAAGCGAGGGGACCTGCACGCCCGCCGCCTGGTCCTTAGGGACCTGCAGGACGTGAAGCTGGTGCGGAAGCTCTTTGACGAGATCGCCCCCAGGTACCAGGACCGCCCCGGGGGGTACACCCGCGTCCTCAAGTTGGCGGAGCGCCGCCGGGGGGACGGGGCGCCCCTGGCCCTGGTGGAGCTGGTGGACTAAATGCCCCGCCGAAGCGAAAGCTTCGGTGGGGGGCCCAAGGAGGGCAAGGGTACTTAAACGCAAGAAGACCCCAGGCCCCGCCCGCGGGCGGGGGTTTTCTATTCCCGCTTGAGGAGCCTAAGGAGCTGGTCTTCCAGCTCGCCGATGTAGGCGGCCAGGGTGTTCCCGTGCTTTTCCAGAATCTCCACCAGGCGGGCCTCCAAGGCCCGGATCTCCTCCTTTTCCGCCTCTTTTAGCTGAGCGAGCTCTGTCTCCAGGTAGCGCTTGAGCTCGGTGTAGCGGCTTCCCTCAGCGTCCTCGGCCAGCTTCTTGTAGTGGAGGAGCTCCCGGGCGTAGCGCTTTACCTCCAGGAGGGCTGCGGTCTCCAGGCCGATGGTAAAGAGGAGGTAGAGCAGGGTTACCAGGAAGAGAGCCACCACCAGCACCACCCCCAGGGGGGCCTCCACCCGGGTGAGGCCCAGGGAGAGGACGGCGGGGCGGGTGATCTCCCCCCAGTTGAGCCAGGTGAACAGGCCAAGGAGGAGGAGGAAGACCAGGGCGAAAAGGGTTCGTGCGCTCATGATAGGCCTCCTTCGGGCACCGGGGGGATTATACACTTTTCAGCATGGGCTACTTCTACCTTCTCCTGGCCGCTTCCCTTTGGGGGCTTTTGGGCCCGGTGAGCCGGGTGGCCTTTGCCGAAGGGGTGACCCCCCTCACGGTGGCTTTTTTCCGCGCCCTTCTGGCCTGGGCCTGTTTTGCCCTCCACGCCGCTCTTCTCCGCCAGGTCTGCGTGGCCCCTAGAGACCTCCCCGTCCTCCTTAGCTTCGGCCTGGTGGGGGTCTCGCTCTTTTACGGCTCCTACCAGCTGGCCGTGGGGTATGGGGGGGCCGCCTTGGGTCGTGTCAAGATTTATGTGTAAGCGTCTGTGTACGGGGGGCATACCTTTCCCGAAGCATCCCTTCCAACACCTCCTGCACCTCGGCAAAACCCTTCA